>CAIQVS010000001.1 GCA_903875345.1 uncultured Pseudomonadota bacterium
AAACATCATATAAATCAATGCTTCTTGGCTTGGTTCGCTTGCGCGCCTGTAGCAAAATCGGCGCGACTTTCTTTTCAAAGACCTCTCGGCTAACGTCGCTTGGGTAGTTGCGCTTCATGGCTTCCTCCGCTGGTGAGGAATCCTTGAATCATTTTCCCGTTAAAAGATCATGAACAGGTTCTAAGGGCGCAGGAACCGGTCAATTCAGGCATGACGCGTTGATTCCTCAGGCATTTTGAACCGGCGAACGGCTATCTTTTTATGACGGCGAATCTGCGCAAGATCATAGGCCGCCTGCATCCGCAGCCACGCGTCCGCTGTGCTGCCGATCGCACGTTCAAGACGCACGGCCATCTCCGGCGAGATCGCGCTGACGCAATTGACAAGCTTGTAAAGCTGTTGACGCGTGACGCCAAGCCCCCGCGCCGCCTCGGCGACGCTCAACCCCAACCCGGCAAGCTCATCCTTGATGAGCCGTCCCGGGTGGGGGGGATTCTTCATGTCCATGACCGTTTCCTCCTAATGATAATCGGTAAGATTAACGTCGCAGGCATCGCCGTCGACAAATCGAAAAACAATCCGCCAGCTGGCGCGTACCGTCACAGCCCACATATCCTTCATATCGCCCTTCAGCGGGTGCAGCCGAAACGTCGGCACATCCATATCGGCAATTTTTTCGGCGACATGTAGCAACCCGAGGATATTTTCGATCTTCTCGACATGCTGCGGATTGATGCCCCTGTGATCGCCAGCTTCAAACAACCGCCGAAGACCTTTGTGATGAAAACTCACGATCATGCCAGCCCCACCGCGTGAGGAAATGTAAACTGTTAATTACCGGTTGTCAACCGGCAACCCTATCGCTTTAAGCCAACGCCCGTTCAATCAGTTCCGCCTGATTCTGGTTGTGGCGTTTCAGCGAGCCGGTCGCCGTCGCGGCGCTTTCCGCACGCCCGATATAAATTGGACGCTTGCAGCGATGATCAATCGCGGTCAGCACCGCCTCAAGACGGCGATCGAGAAAACGCCATGCTCCCATATTTTCCGGCTCTTCCTGACACCAGACAATCTCGGCCTTGGGATATTTCGATAATTCCTTGCCGAGCAGTTTGTCCGGAAAGGGGTAAAGCTCCTCCAGCCGCACCAGCGCGATGTCGTTGATTTTGCGTTCGGCGCGCGCCGCACACAATTCGTAATAGAGTTTTCCGCTGCACAGCACGACGCGCCGGATTCGCTTGCTGTCGGCCAAATCGGGCGTGGCATCGCCGATGACGCGCTGGAACGACGTACCGGTTCCCATGTCGGCCAATTTCGAAACGCAGAGCTTGTGCCGCAACAAGGATTTCGGCGTCATCAAGATCAGCGGCTTGCGGAAATTGCGCCGCATCTGCCGCCGCAGAACGTGAAAATAATTCGCGGGCGTCGAGCAGTTCGCGACCTGCATGTTGTCCTCGGCGCACATTTGCAAAAAGCGTTCGAGCCGCGCCGAGGAATGTTCCGGCCCCTGCCCCTCGTAGCCATGCGGAAGCAAAAGCGTCAGCCCCGACATGCGCAACCATTTTGCCTCGGAGGACGAGATGAACTGATCGACGAACACCTGCGCCGTGTTGGCGAAATCGCCGAATTGAGCCTCCCAACACACCAAGGCGCTCGGTTCGGCCAAAGAGAATCCGTAATCGAACCCCATCACCGCCGCTTCGGAAAGCGGACTGTCATGCACTTCGTAGGTCGCCTGCTGCGAACTGATGCTGTTCAGTGGCACATAGCGACGTTCGTCTTCCTGATCGTAAAGCACGGATTGGCGCTGCGAGAATGTGCCGCGACCGCAATCCTGCCCCGACAAGCGCACGGGGGTGCCTTCCAACAGCAAAGCACCAATAGCCAAAGCTTCCGCCGTCGCCCAATCGATGCCGTCGCCCGTTTGCATCATCTCGCGCTTGATGTCGAGTTGCTTTTTGACTTTCGGATTGATGTTAAATCCGTCCGGCACCCGCGCGAGAGCGTTGCCGATGACTTTCAGTTTGTCGAGATCGACTCCCGTGACGCCGTTGCGGTCGTCGCCCGACGCAACCTCCAGCCCCTGCCAGCGCCCTTCCAGCCAGTCGGCCTTGTTGGGCTTGTACGTGCTGGCCGCCTGAAAATCTTTCTCCAGCTTGCCAATGAAATCGCTGTTGATCTTGTCGGCGTCGGCTTGCGTCAGGGAGCCTTCGGCGACGAGCTTACGGGCGTAGACCTCGCGCGTCGTCGGCCAATCCTTGATCTTGCGGTACATGATCGGCTGCGTGAACGCGGGTTCGTCGCCTTCGTTATGACCGTGACGGCGGTAGCACACCATGTCGATGACGACATCCTTGTGGAATTTCTGCCGAAACTCGGCGGCGATCTCCGCGACGCGCACCACCGCTTCGACATCGTCGCCGTTCACATGGAAAATCGGCGCCTGAATCATTTTTGACACATCCGAGCAATAGACTCCGGAGCGCGAATAATGCGGGCTGGTGGTAAAACCGACCTGATTGTTGATGATGAAGTGCAGCGTGCCGCCGGTGCGGTAGCCTTTCAGCTCCGACAACATCAAGGTTTCACCGACAATCCCCTGCCCGGCAAACGCCGCATCGCCGTGGATCAGCAACGCCGCGACCTGTTCGATAGCCGCATCGTTCAGATTGACGCCGCCCGACCTTTGCTGCTGCTTGGCGCGAACGCGTCCCGTGACGACGGGATTGACCCATTCCAGATGCGACGGGTTGGCGTTCATCGTCAAATGGACGGTGTGGCCGCTGAAATCGCGGTCGATCGAGGTGCCGAGATGGTACTTCACGTCGCCCGAACCCTGCACGCTGTCCGGATAGGCGGCGACGCCCTGAAATTCCGCAAACATCGCCGTGAACGGCTTGCAGAGAATGTTGGTTAGCACGTTCAAGCGTCCGCGATGCGCCATGCCGACGACCGCCTCGCGTAATCCCAGCGACGCGGCGCGCGCGATCATCGCCTCCAAGGCCGGAATCATCGCTTCGCCGCCTTCGAGGCCGAAACGCTTGACGCCAACGAATTTGGTGGCGAGGAATTTCTCAAACGCGTCGCCCGCCGTCAAACGTTCGAGAATCGAACGCTTGGCCTTCACGTCGTAGAGCGTTTCCTGATCTTCGCTTTCCATGCGGCGCTTCAGCCAGCCGGTCTGGTCCGGATCCTGAATGTGCATGTACTCGACGCCGACCGTGCCGCAATAGGTGCGGCGCAGCTTGTCCATAATCTGGCGCAAAGTCGCGTGACGGAATCCCAGAGTTCCGTCGATAAAAATCGGGCGGTCGTAATCCGACTCCAGAAAGCCGTAGGATTTCGGATCAAGTTCCTCTTGATAGTGAGCCGGTTCCAGCCCCAGCGGATCGAGATTAGCCAGCAAATGACCGAGCATGCGGTAAATGCGGATCAGCCAGATCGCGCGAATGCTGTCCTGCAAAGCGATGTCCGTCGGCACGGCGGCGATCAGCGCCGCAGCGGCTTCGGCTCCCGTCGCATGACCGTTGGCGGCGTGGCCGTTCGGAGCGGCCTTGCCTGCCGCCGGGGTCCAGCTTGCCCCCTGTGCCTCCAGCAACGCCGCACGGGCATCGTCGTGCAAATCGGCGAAGAACTCGCGCCAGCTCGGATCGACCGAGGCCGGATTCTCGGCGTAACGCCGGTAAAGTCCGGCGATGAAATCGGCATTGCCGCTGGAAAGAAACGAAAGTTGTTCGCTTATCGTGGTCATGCGCATCCTGCAAAGCCCTCAGGCCTCGCCTCCCTGCCGTGGAATGTCGGATCGAAACAACGCGCCGCTCCGGTTTCCAAAACGAGCGTTTACCCTAGCGACTTTTTAGAGGCATTAAAAGGGGGCAAGACCGGGCAGTTGTTCCGCTGTCCGTAACGGTCGCCTCATGATCGGCAACCCGTCCTGCATTCCCGCGAATTGAAAACCAAAGAGCGCGTAATATTTGCCGCCATCGCCACGCGAATTGACGAGCTTAACGCTCGCCCGTTCTCGACCGCATTGGCGCATCGAACTCTGCGCGGCATGAAGCGCGCCCCACATCAGAGCGGCGCCGACCCCCTGCCCCCGCAAAGGCTGAGCAACGAAAAGATTTGCGACTTCCAGATTGTAACAACCGCTATCCGGAATGACCATGACAAGGCCAGCCAATGACACCGGACCGGTAAGGGATCGCGGATCGACGTTCTGCCCTTTGTCTCCCGATTGACGCATAAAAGCGTAGAAAAAAAGACGAGGATCAGGCTCACGTCCGTCATCGACATTGACCGGCAGAATTCTTGCACTGCCGCCAGTTCTTGCGAGAATTTCTCCGGCGCACTGATTGGCGATGACCTGCGCTCTTTCTCTCAAATCACCCCTAAAGACAAAATCACTCGGCAATGTCGCCCATTGCCGGATCATAACCGCGCTAAAATCCCTCGCCGCGTCCGCGCGTTCCGGCGTGGATGGAAAAGGGGGTATATCCAAAGGTTCCGGCATTTGCATAATCCGGTTCATATTGTTTCAGTAAAAACAGAGCTTCAGCGGACTCATCAGGCCGCAGCAAAACTTTTGATAACCATCAAGAGAAATAACCCAACAAATCCTATTGATTCAGGGAGACAACATAACCATACGACAGGGCTATATCATAACCCAAGCTATGGGTTTATCCCATTGAAAAAAGAGTCATTCCGGCGAAAGCCGGAATCCAAGGACGCGCTTTCGTCAGCGTCCTTTGCCGCGAAGCGGCAAAACGCCGTAAGCGCTTTCTTGCGGCGTTTTGATGCTTCGCATCAAGCGCCCCCTGAAGAAAGTGGGG
>CAIQVS010000002.1 GCA_903875345.1 uncultured Pseudomonadota bacterium
CAGCTGGGCACAAATTGCTGAGCGCAAGGCCGCTGCCAAAGATGACGCAGCCATGAAAGTTTACGTCAACACCATCGAGGCACGGACATGGACGGAATCCGGCGAGGCGCCGGAATGGCAACGGCTCTATGACCGGCGCGAGGATTATCGCATCGGCTTGGTGCTGGAAGGTGGATTGTTTCTTACAGCGGGTGTCGATGTTCAGAAGGATCGTCTTGAAATTGAGATCGTGGCGTGGGGGCGCGACCGCGAAAGCTGGTCTGTTGATTATCGCGTGCTGGCTGGCGATCCGGTTAAACCGGATGTCTGGTTTGCGCTCGACGAAATCTTGGCCGAAGCCTTCCCCCATGATAGCGGAACGAACCTTGTCATCCTGAAACTGGCCATCGACACCGGCTACGCGACGCAGGAAGTTTACGATTGGGTGCGGCGACATCCGTCAGACCGCGTCATCGCCATCAAAGGCGTTGAGCGACTTGGCGCGGCCATCGGATCGCCAGCGCATATGGATGTCATGCAGAGCGGTAAACGCAAACGCCGCGGCCTCATGGTCTGGCCGGTTGGCTCGTCTTTTTGCAAATCGGAACTGTACGGGACGTTACGCAAGGATCGTCCGACCGACGAAAAGCTTGAAGCGGGAGAAAAATACCCACCCGGCTTCTGTCACTTCCCCAAATACGGGGAGGAATACTTCAAGCAGCTGACGGCGGAACGGTTGGTGACAGTCAAGGATCGACGCGGCTTTCCGCATCGTGAATGGCGAAAGCTGCGCGAACGCAACGAAGCGCTTGACTGCAGGGTTTACGCCCGTGCGGCGGCCTCAGCGGTCGGTATCGACCGCTTTACCGACCTTGTTTGGCAGAAAATCGAACGCGCTCTTGGCCAGAAGCCTGCGCCACAGGCTCCGACACCGGAAGCAAAACAGGCACCACCAACCACGGCGCAGCCCATGCAACGGCGCATCATAAGGAGTCGTTACCTATGACCTACACCATCGCCCAACGCGACGCCCTGCGTCAGGCCATCGCCAGCGGAGTCTTGCTGCTGCATTACGACAACAAGCGTGTGCAGTACCGAACCTTGGACGAGTTGAAGTCCGCGTTGAACGAGGTCGAGTCCGCTTTAGCCCGCGACAGCGGCGAACCGCAGACACGCCAGGTTAAGATTTACGCCTCCAAGGATCTGTAATGAACCTGTTTTCCCGTATCGGTGCAGCGGTCAAATATGCTGCGACCGGACGCTTGTCCATGTCGCAGCTGGCGAACGGCTTCGAGGGAGCGATGGCGCAGCGGCGGCTGATCGCCTGGAAAGCCACGCAGCAAAACCTCAACAGCCTTCTGTCGATTGGCGGCGATGTTCTCCGCGCCCGTGCGCGGGAAATCGTCCGTAACAATCCTTACGCCTCCAACGCGGCGGACAGCTTTGTTGCGAACGCGGTGGGAGCTGGCATAAAGCCATCAAGCCTGATTGCTGACACGGCACTCAAAGATCAGATCCAGCAAATATGGCTGCAATGGACGGATGACGCCGATGCCGATGGGTTGACGGATTTTTACGGCCTGCAGGCGCTGGCCACCCGCGCAATGTTCGAGGCGGGCGAATGTTTTATCCGCTTCCGTCCCCGCCGTCCGGAAGACGGGTTGAAGGTTCCCCTCCAGATCCAGCTGCTCGAAGCCGAAATGCTGCCGCTGACGCGCACGCAGATCGGCACCGGAACAAACCCCGTCCGTTGCGGCATCGAATTTGATGCCATCGGTCGGCGTGTAGCCTACCATTTTTACAAGAACCACCCTGGCGACAGCACGGTTTTTCAAAACCAAGGTGAGCTTGTGCGCGTTCCCGCAAGCGAGGTTCTACATATCTACCGCCCCCAACGCCCTGGCCAGATCCGTGGCGTGCCGTGGATTTCACCGGCGCTGGTGAAGCTGTTCCTGCTCGACCAATATGACGATGCCGAGCTTGATCGCAAAAAGGTTGCGGCCTTGTTCGCTGGCTTCATTACCAAGAACGCGCCGGAAGATAGTCTTCTCGGCGAAGGGACGCCCGATGGCGACGGTGCCGCCATCGCCGGTCTTTCGCCTGGCACGATGCAGGTGCTGCTGCCTGGTGAGGACATCAAATTTTCCAATCCTGCCGATGTCGGCGGCTCCTATGAAATGTTCCAATATCGGACGCTGCTGGCCATCGCTGCTGCTCTGGGCGTGCCCTACACGAACATCACCGGTGATTTGAAAGCGGCCAATTATTCGAGCATACGTGCTGGCACCGTCGAGTTTCGCCGTCGGCTGGAGCAGTTCCAATTCGCCACGCTGGTTTTTCAGATGTGCCGTCCGGTCTGGAAACGATGGCTTTCTACCGCAGTCTTGGCGGGTGCATTGCCCATGCCAAATTTCGCCCGCAACCCCGACCTTTACACACCGGTCAAATGGATCACGCCAAAATGGCAATGGGTCGATCCACTCAAGGATCGCCAGGCCGAAAGGATAGCGCAGGAGCAAGGATGGAAAGCGCCGAGTGACATCATTGAGGCCGAAGGCAACGATGTCGACGAAACTTTCCGCCGTATCGCCGCCGACCAGAAACGCATCAAGGATCTTGGCATCACGCTGGGGCCGCTTGAAGCACCAACGACCACAGCATCTTCGTCCACCACAGCGACAACAGCCAATCCGTCTGCTCCTGAACCGAACCCTAACGCACCGATGGCGCCTGATTCAGAACCTTCCATCGACGACAACGAGACACCCGAATGATCAATCTGCCTTACCTTGCAGGGCGCGTCTTCGACACGCCGCTCCTGATCTCGCGTCCAAAACTGGATACGATCATGGGCGTGCTTATTCCGCGTTTGCGCGGCGATCCCTTGCCATCGGCGCAACCAGCAGAACAACCGGACTGTGACGTTAC
>CAIQVS010000003.1 GCA_903875345.1 uncultured Pseudomonadota bacterium
AGCGCCGCGCTTTCGGCCTGCGCGACGAGGAGTACCTCAAACTCAAAATCCTCACCACCGGCTTGCCTGAACTCCAGTAAATGCCCTATCTATACTTCCACTAAAATACGCGATGAGCCAAAATTAAATATTTGACTATTGGAAATTACTATCAATGGGGTTATTTTACGATTGTCTACTGTTCCACGATGGCAGTGATGAATCAATCGCCTCTGGCCAAAAAACCTCCACCAAAATACGGCGAGCCTGAAAAGAAAAGCTGGCTTGCCAAATTCGCTGCTTGGAGTTTTGTGATTGTTAGCATAGCGGCGATCATATGGATGATCGCTACCAATAAGCCGATGCGGGAGCTCTCATGTTCAACAGGTGGAACGACATCCTTGACATCTTTCGGAAGCTGCACCGAAGAATAAGTGTGAGAAATGATTAATAACCAGCAGTTGACCATGCGCGACGAGTGTGTTTAGAATCGTTCTATCTTTTCCCTCGCGCTAAGGAGTCCGCTATGCCCTTCGAACACCCCGCTCTTCCCTACGCTCCCAACGCGCTTGAACCGCACATGTCGGCGCGAACGTTCGAATTTCATTACGGCAAGCATCACAAAGCCTATGTTGATACGCTCAACACGCTTGTGCCCGGCACGGCATGGGAAAAAGCGAGCCTTGAGGACATCATCAAAGGCACGCATGGCGATGCCGGTCAGATCAAGATATTCAACAACGCGGCGCAGATTTGGAACCATACGTTTTTCTGGAATGGCATGAAACCGCAAGGCGGCGGCGCTCCGACCGGCGATCTAGCAAAAAAAATAGACGCGGCGTTCGGCGATCTCGGCACGTTTAAGGCTAAATTCAAAGAAGCGGCGCTGACGCAATTCGGCTCCGGCTGGGCGTGGCTGGTTCTGACCATGGAAGGCAAGCTGGAGATCACCAAAACAGCGAACGCCGTCAATCCGATGGCGCTCGGTCAACGCGCGCTGCTGACCTGCGACGTGTGGGAACACGCCTATTACCTTGATTACCAGAACCGCCGCGCCGACATGGTGCAGGCGTTCCTCGACCATCTGGTGAACTGGGACTTCGCGGCACGGAATCTGGACTCGGCAAAGGCAGCTTAAAACAGGCTTGAGATTAGCTCAAAAGCTGATTAGACTTTGCTAGTCTGCTTTTTGCAGGCACGTCGCTTGAACGGTTTCAGGCGCTTACGTGTGAGAAATGTCATGGCTTTGCCGACCGAATTTTCCCGCCTGTCCCGCCTTCCTCCTTACGTTTTCAGCATCACCTCCGAGCTTAAAATGGCCGCGCGCCATCGCGGCGAGGATGTGATCGATTTCGGCATGGGCAATCCCGACGGACCCACCCCGCCGCACATAGTACAAAAACTGGTCGAGAGCGCCCAGCGGCTCGATACGCACGGCTACTCGGTTTCCAAGGGCATTCCACGCTTGCGACGCGCAATCACGAATTGGTATGCGAAACGCTACGGCGTCGAGTTCGATCCGGAGAGCGAGGCGATTGTCACCATCGGATCAAAAGAAGGCATTGCGCATTTGCTTCTGGCTACTTGCGACCGAGGCGACAGCGTGCTGGTGCCGAACCCCAGCTATCCTATCCATATATATGGACCGGTCATCGCGGGCGCGGATATTCAGCAAGTGCCGCTGATGCCCGGCATTGACTTCTTCGCCGAGTTAGAGAAAGCGATCCGCTCGCGCATTCCAAAGCCCAAGATGTTGATCATCAATTTCCCGGCTAACCCTACGGCGCAATGCGTCGAGCTTGATTTCTTCGAGCGTATCGTCGCTCTGGCAAAGGAATACGGGATTTACGTCATTCACGATCTTGCCTATGCCGATATTTGTTTCGACGGATGGAAATGCCCCAGCATTATGCAGGTTCCGGGCGCGCGCGACGTCGCGGTCGAGTTTTTCACGATGAGCAAAAGCTATAACATGGCGGGCTGGCGCATCGGCTTCATGGTAGGAAACAAGACGCTCGTCAACGCGCTTGGTCGCATCAAGGGCTATCACGATTACGGCACCTTCACACCGCTGCAGGTCGCGGCGATTGCGGCGCTGGAAGGACCGCAGGATTGCGTCACCGATATTTGCGCGACTTATCAGCGGCGACGCGACGTGTTGGTGAAAGGCTTACACGAGGCCGGATGGATGGTCGAGAAGCCGAAGGCAGCGATGTATATCTGGGCGCAGATTCCGGAAGCCTACGCCCATATGGGATCGCTGGAATTCGCGAAGAAAATCCTTCGCGACGCGAAAGTTTCAGTGTCGCCCGGAGTCGGCTTCGGCGAGTTCGGTGACGGCTTTGTGCGCTTTGCGATGATCGAGAATGAAGAACGCAGCCGCCAAGCCATTCGTGGCATCAAAGAAATGTTTCGCAAGGACGGACTGTTGAAGGCGGCGTAAGGCCGATGTCACAGAATAAACCGAATGCTCTGACGCCATGATCTTTCTCGGTTCATCAGAAGCACGGCAATGTTTGCGGAGGAGCGGGGAGATCAGACATGGTTGACATTAACATTGCCTATCAAGGTGAATTGCGTTGTTCGGCAACACATCAGCCTTCGGGCACGATGCTGATGACCGATGCGCCCAAGGACAACCATGGCAAAGGCGAAAGCTTTTCGCCAACTGATCTTGTCGCGACGGCGCTCGGCTCCTGCCTGCTGACGTTGATGGGGATAACGGCGCAGACGATGCAAATTGATTTGCGCGGCACCAAAGTTATCGTGCGCAAAGAAATGACAGCAAAACCGCCCCGCCGCATCAGCGCTTTGGCTGTGACGATCGAGGTTCCGGCGCCACTCGGCGAAGACCAGAAGCAAAAACTGATTCATGCGGCGATGACATGCCCAGTGCATGCAAGCCTGCATCCCGACATTCAAATGCCCATTGATTTTCGCTGGGCGTAAAAACCTAAAGCGCGAAATAATGACCGGTTTGACGGAGTTCTTTGCGGCGTTGTTGATAGTCGGGCATGACGGATTCCACCTCTTGCCAGAATTTCTTGCCGTGGTTTTTGTGCGCGACATGGCAAAGCTCGTGCACGATGACGTAATCGAGTACGGACAGAGGGGCTATGATCAGCCGCCAGTTGATGCGGATAATGTTCTGCGCACTACAGCTGCCCCATCGGCGTTGCGGATTGCTGAGGCTCAGGCGCTTGTAGCAAACGCCCATTTTTTCGGCCCAGAAATCCGCGCGTTTCTGGATTTTTTCTCTGGCGCGTTTTTTCAACCCAAGCAGGATTTCCAACCGAACTTCCTGCTGTAAATCTTCACCGCACAATTTGTCGTCATGGATATTGACGATGATCCGGCGTGGCCGGACTAAGCAGCCCTGTGGTCTATCCTCATCGTGTGTAACGCTCAGGCGGTAATCATGGCCGAGATAGGAAATGTTCTTCCCATCTATAAATTCAGTTGGTGCGGAAGAATTGTTTCTTGCCCGAATCCCAGCCAGTCTTTGCGTGATCCAACCCATGCGATTTTCAACCATATGGCGCAGAGTTTTGACGTCGGCGCGCATCGGCGCTGTTATGCGCAATGTCGCGGGTGGCTCGATCGCAAAGGCAATCGTGCGTTTGCGGCGGCGAGAACGGACAAGCTTCAGCGTAATGCGCTGGCCGCCCACCTGAATGCTGCCCATGTCGTTGGTGTCGGGGATCATGAACTCCGGCTTAACGCCTCAGCCACCGCAAACAAGCCGCGACAACGGGAACATGGTCGCATTGTTCGGCGACGGTTCGGTCCGGGTCGTCCGGTACGTGGTAACGGGATGCTTTTACGGTGTCGCTGACCAGAGTCAGCTCAACTTCGCAAACATCGTAAGTGTAAGACCATGTTTCGACGTTGCCCTGAACGGATTTCTTGTTCGGTTGTCCGATGCAGACGGCGATCTCATCCTTCGACATGCCGACCATCTGCGCCTTGGCGTCAACCTCGGCCGGCGGGGACGAGAACCACGCGCATCCAGTCAGTGCTGGGAGCAAACAGGGGATAAGGAATCGTAAGTTGCGCATGGAACCTCAGACCGAAGAATTTTTATCAGCGAGGATTCGGTAATAGTCAATCCACCGTTGTGTTACGGCCTCGCGGGTATAGCGGGAGTGATAGTCGTTATGACCCTGCGCCACGATTTTCTGACGCAAAGCGCCATCCCCCATCACCGAGCGAATAGCTTTCGCCAATCCCGCCGCATCGTTGATGGGCGCCAACATGCCGTTGACGCCGTCATGAACATAGGCTGCGGGACCGGCGCTGTCGCAGGCAACTAAGGGTATTCGTAGCGCCCATGCTTCGAGAATGACGGTACCAAAGGGTTCATAACGCGAAGGCAGGACGCAAATATCGGCAGCGCGCAGCAAAGCCCCGCGATCCGTGCGCCAGCCCAAGAACCTTACGCGCTCCGCAATGCCCAACTGACGCGATAAATTTTCCAGTTCCTTCCGGATTGGCCCCTCTCCCGCCAGCCAGAGATAGCAACTGGGAATGTCCTTGATTGAATGTAACAGCGTATCAAGTCCTTTGACCGGATGCAGACGCGACAGCGTCAACAAAACGGTGGCGTCTTTAGGCGTGTTCAATGTCGCGCGGTCAAGCGCCGGACTGTCGTCGATTGAAGGAAAGGTTGGGATATAGGTTGTTCGCGTTTCGGAAACGCCGCTTTTTCGCATATGATCGACGATGTCCTGCGTGACTCCGACCAGACGCGCGCAATGTGAAAAATGCCGGACATTTTCATAATCACCGAACCATCCGACAACGGTTCTCGTTTTCGCATCCGAGGCGGAAACAAGGCTGGCTGCACGGCGCATCCAGCAGTGAACGATATCGGGTTTTTCGCGTGCAATCAGACGGCGTATCTGCCAACGACGCCAAGAATGCAAGGGATAGCGAAGAGGCTCCGTTTTCATCCGCAATCCGGCCTTTGCTAGGACAGAGGTTCGCAGCGCCTTCTCCTGCATCACGACGCATTGATCGATTCTCGCCTGATGCAGGCTAAGCATGACGTCCGTCGAATAAGTCTCAGCACCGCCATTGTCCTTACCGGCCATGATGTGCAGAATTCGCATGATTAACCTAACCGGGCAGCATTCGTTAGTACGTCGCCGATAGACCCTTCTGAATCAGTTCCCAGAACGTGATGACTATGCCACAAAGCATAAAAGAGCAGGCTCCACGCCGCCTGCGCATTCTTCATCGGGTTCGCAAAGACTTTCCGCACAATGGGTTGAATATCCATGTCTTTGATGCCGGGTTGGGATAAGATCAGAGACTCGATTTTATCTTTGTGCAGGCTGATCCAGTATCCCACAGGCGGGTTAAATCCCGACTTTTTTGCCCAAGCCTCGGCTTCAGGCAAATGTTTCGCCAACCATTCACGGAGAATCCATTTGCCCATGCCGTTCCTAACCTTCAAGTCATCAGGAAGGGTAAAGCAGTAGGCGGAAACCAGAGGATCCAGAAACGGTGTCCGTCCCTCGATGCTGTGCGCCATCAGGCAGCGATCATATTTCACAAGCAGATCATTGGGGAGCCACTCGGCGCAATCGACAGCCTGTAGTGTCTGCATCCGCGACCAGTGCGGACTAGTTTCTCTGTCTTCCGTAAGGCCGAGCCCCTCGCGCCAGCCATCGAAGGCGCGGCTGTTTTCCACGAAGGAATCAAAGATTCCATGCGTGCGGGATTTATGTCCCCACAGGAATTTCCAGAATGAACGGGTGCGGCGATAACGGCTGTAGCCGCCGAGAATTTCGTCAGCACCCTCGCCGCTCAGAACGACCTTGAGGCGTTTCCGGGAGGTGTGGGCAAGCATGAAGGTGGGCAACGCCGCAGCGTCGGTCGTCGGATCGTCCATGATCGCCGCCACACGGGGCGCGAAGTCCCAGAAATCCTTTTGCGTTACATTCACGATATGGTGTTCGGCATGTACCGCTTGGGCGACACGGGCTGCCGTTTTCGTTTCATCGGCTTCTGGATAATCTGGAAACGCAGCCGTGAAAGCCACAACGGAACTGGATGACAAGCGCGACATCAGGGCGGCTAACGCCGATGAATCGATGCCTCCGGAAAGAAACAGCCCATAAGGGACATCCGAACGCACATGCGCCGCCACGCTTTCGGTAAGAACAGCATCGAGCCGGAGAAGAGCTTCCGCATCGCTCATAGCCGTGCGGGGCTTGCTTTGAGATAAGGCGCGACGACGGCGACGTTCGATGATCTGGCCGTCGGCGATAACAAGTGTTTCTCCGGGCAACAACCGTTGAACGTCCGAATATATCGTTTGAGAGCCCGTTGTGAATTTGAGCTGAAGAAGCTCGGAACGCTTGGAAAGATTAAGCTGGTTTTGCGTCAGCCCGGCGCTTTTGAGCGCCTGTGGTTCGGAGGCGAAGGCAAAACAAGACGGCGTTATTACGTAGTAAAGTTGCTTGATGCCGAAAATGTCGCGCGTCAAAATCAGCGTCTTCGTTGCCGGATCATAAAGGGCGATCGCATACATACCTCGAAGATCATCCGCAAAATCCAGCCCCTTGCGGCGATAAAGATGCAGCGGAGTTTCGCAGTCCGATCCGGAGCGGTAAGGAGCATCCTTAAGCTGCTTGCGTACGTCCAGATCATTGTAAATCTCGCCGTTAGCGACCAGAGCAGCGCCTGCTGGTTCCTGAAACGGCTGGTTTCCTCCCTGTACATCGACGATGGCGAGGCGTGTGTTCAAGAATCCGACGGAATCTTTTAGAAAATACCCAACGCCGTCAGGACCGCGATGCGCAAGCGCCGAGGCAAGCTGCTGCAAGACAGGTTGTTCAACGGCCTTACCGCCGCACATCATGATTCCTGCAATTCCGCACATGCTCAGTGGTTCCTCGAGGGTAAAAAACAACTCTGATCAAGGTCATAAGATTAACATCTGGACCAGAGTGGATAATGCCTTACGTATTGAATTCGCTGATCAAAACGAACTACTCTCCAGATAACCAAAAATTACCACGGCAACACAATGTGTTACAAGTGCCGTCAAGAAAATCCCCTGAAACCGAAGAGGGATAGTCATCAGACCTCTGAACCTGCCGCCCAACCGCTCGACCATGCCCACTGGAAATTGTAACCACCGAGCCAGCCGGTGACGTCCACAGCTTCTCCGATAATAAAAAGCCCCGGAACCTTCGTGACCATCATGGTTCTGGAAGACAGCGCCGCCGTGTCGACGCCGCCCAAGGTCACTTCGGCCTTGGCATAACCTTCAGAGCCTGACGGCACCAAGCGCCAGCTTTTCAGAAAACTGGCAAGCTCCTTCAGTTTTTTGTTAGGCAAGTTGCCGATCGCCTCGTTAGTAGAATAAGTGGCGGCGATGGCTTGAGCAAGACGTTGCGGCAAGACTTCACCGAGAATGGTTTTAAGTTCCGCCTTAGGGCGAGCTTTCTTGCGTTCGAGCAGAAAATTCTCAGCCTGTAAGTCCGGCAACACATTCAGCGAGATAGGGACGCCTTCGTGCCAGTACGAAGAAATCTGAAGAATCGCCGGCCCCGAAAGCCCGCGATGCGTTATCACTATACCCTCGCGGAACGAAGACTTGCCGCAACGAGCCACTACGTCAAGACTGATGCCGCTGAGCGCGCTCAGGAAATCCAGCATCTCGCCTTCGAAAACCAGCGGCACAAGCGCGGGGCGGCGTTCCGTCAGCGGGATTTGAAATCGCTCGGCGATCTGATACGCGAATCCGGTCGCCCCCATTTTGGGAATTGACAAGCCACCGGTCGCCAGCACCAAGGCCGAGGCTTGCGCCATTCCTTCGCGCGTCTGCACATTAAACATATCGGTTCTGGTGATGTCGAGAACCGGTTGGTTGAGGCCAGTCTTCACCCCGCCCCTCCGGCATTCGTCCAGCAGCATTGTTACAATATCTTGTGCCGAATGATCGCAAAACAACTGTCCCAGGATTTTTTCGTGATAGCAAATTTTGTGCTTTTCAACCAGCGCGATGAAATCATGCTGCGTATAGGTTTTCAGCGCCGATTTACAGAAATGCGGGTTTTGCGAGATATAGCGTTCCGGCGCGACGCCACGGTTGG
>CAIQVS010000004.1 GCA_903875345.1 uncultured Pseudomonadota bacterium
CTGTTTTCAGGCATGAAAAAAGCCGCGTCCCTGTTGGGCGCGGCTCGAATGAAGTTTGTTGTCGCGGTTTAAAGTCTGATTATTCCAAGGCTGCCGTGATCGTGACGCGTCGCGCGCCATGCATGAATGTGCCTATCCAGTTTTCCTCGCCTTTTCGGATGATCTTTCCCAACGTCAGGGTAAAGTATCCGAGGTCGCATTCGGCGGCCGCTTCGAAGTCCGCCAGCTTGAATAAACCCTTGTGCGTTTTTATCTCTTCGCAGCCCCGCATGGCCTCTTCGATGACGCTGAGAAAGGCGTCTAATTGTTCGTCGGTGTAAATGTCGGAGTCGGCGGTATCGTCAGTAACGCCTTTGCAAACAAATTTCTTGGTCATGTGATCCTCCTTTAAATCACGCTTCCGGATCCAGCATCCCGAACAGTCTGAGCTTTTTGTTTCCTTCCTCGAAAACCCCGATCCACTGTTCGACTCCGGCGTGCGGATATTTTTCCATCACCAGCGTGAACCCGGCGAGGCCTCGTTTATCAGCTTCATGAAAATCCTTGAGTTCATAAAAACCTTTTCGGCATAAGGTGCAGGCCATCTCCCGCATCCGGCTCTCAAAAATATCGCAGAGGTACTGAACTTCGGCTTCGCTACAACCGGTGTTTTGAATGTCGTCGACGCTTGGTTTCCAATACATCTTGCTGCCCATAATAACCTCCCTTAAAAAGCGTTGCTCAATACACGTACAGTAACGCTCTTTCTGCCTTGATTATCAACCAGATAAGGGATAATCAGATGGCGATTATCTGGCGGTTTTGATTATCTTATGATCCTTTCGAAGACAGCCACCGGAACAGGTTATCGAGTACGAATCCGGCGATGGCGCCGAGGGTCAGTATCACGGCAAATCCGCCTTTCCACCTGTTGGCAAGGCGGTCAAGCTGGTCGAGCCGCGCGTCGATGCCGTCCACTTTGGTTTTGAGTTCGGAGACGGAACTCACGAGTGCCGCGACCTGCGCCTCCAGCCGTCCGATGCTGCGGAAATATTCGGCCTCGGTCATGGCAAGCTCCTCCTGTTCCCGTCCGTTGAGGGCGGGATTTGTGTGTTGGGTGTGCATGGGTTCCTATCCGGCGACGATGATGACGACAGGCTGTTGCGTGGCAGCGAACGGTATGCCGTTCCTGCGCGCGACTTCGATGGCGAGCTGGCTGAGGTGAACATTGGCGCTATTGGGCTTGCGCAGGACTTCTACCGCTACCTGTGTCGCTCGCAGGTTCGGGCTTGATGGTCGCCGAACAGTTTCCAGCGCGACTTGAGTAGCGCGTAAGGACGGATTGTCCGTGAGCGTAAAGGCATCGGAGAAATCCAGATAGCCGATCCCACTTGTAGGCGCTCCGCCCGCCACGAGGTCGGTGCCATTGCCGCCATAGTAAATCGTACCGTTACGTGTGCCTGTGGTGATGTTTCGGGAACGAAAGCCGATCTCGGCCACGATCCGGTCACCGGCCAGAGCTGCAACGCCGGAAAGCGCTTGCGCTGCACTTAACGCCTTGGCGACGGCTGTCGACTGCGCCCATTCGTTGGTGAGCGGATCAGCGTAATTGGCAAGCAAGGTGCCGCGCGGCGTGTCGCTGTTCCCTTGCGTGATATAGACATGCAGGTAATAGGCAAAATCGGCGTCATTCAGACTTTCCGCCACCGCGAACATGGCGTTCAGCGTGCCCGCGAAGGTGCAATTGGCGGCTAGCGGTGTCGAGACAGCCCTCAGAAGCAAAACGTCATAATCCGTGCTCGCCGAACTTTCGCTCAGCATGAGGGACGAGATATTCGTGGTGCCGGGGAGATCCTGACCCGTATGCATGGCCTTGACGACGTGCCCGGTCGTTTGCTCCCAACTGCCGCGAATAGTCGCCGGCACAAAGCCCGCGCTCGTGCTTGAGACATAAAGCCGTGTCATCAGGCTTGAACCTTATAGCCGAACTCGGCACCGTTGATGGCGCTTTCCGTCCATGCCGCAGATGTATTGGGATTCTGATCCCAAATTTGCCTGAAGACGCGGTAGTCCGTCGAAACGTACTGGTTCGATCCTTCGTAATCGGTGGAGGCAATGCGCGTCATGGCACGCAGCGTCCGGCTCCCGGCGTCATCTTTGCGCACGGCCAGATTTGTCTGTACGCCGAAGATTGTCCCGCTGATGCTGGCCAGATTGGCGCAATCGAATGTGTCGCGCTGACCTGCCGTGGCGCTGTAGTTATATCCGGCATCCGCATCGGGAGCCGTATCGTCCACGTTATCCCAGTTGCTCGTGCTGCCCTGATGTCCAAACTCGGCATAGTTTCCAGCGCCAACGGGTCGCACCGTATCGACGCGCACATCGCCAAGATAGGTGTTGTTCACCGTCCCGGTGCCATCGCAAACATAAATATCGTGAATGGAATATTTCGCGGATTTTCCGGTGAACGTGATTCTGCAAGCCGTAGCCAGTGAGGAAGAATATTTTGTGTCGCCGGTATAAGTCGCAACCACCTGCTCATTGACACGCGCCTCGAAAGTGCCGCCGCTATCGGCTATCGTGCATTTGACCTCGACATAGTTCCAGCTTCCGACGGCAACGGCCTGTGTGGAAACGGCCAGCTGCGTGCTGGTTCCACGGAATAGCCGGACAATGCCGCCCGATGTTATGTCCATCATAAGCTGCGCGTTGCCGTCACTGTCGACAAAGCGGAGGATTTCGCCATCGCCAGCCGAAACAAGAAAAAGGGCAAATCCGACGATCCACGTGGGCTGACTGTCGAGCGTCAAAGATATGTAATCCACCGTGACGCGAAACTGCATGGCGGTCGATCCCGCGCGGCGGCCCGTCACGCTTTGTATGCCGATGGACGAGCCGCTGTCGTTATAGGACGTATATTTGAGACCAAGCTGTGATGGAACGGTGTAGTGTTCACAGCCGTCAAGAAAGCGTAGAGCCATATCGGTATCTCCTATAAACGAGTGCCGGCCAGCGCAAAGCCGACATCGGCCAGAACGCTATCGGCTGGACTGGGCGCGAGAATGGTCAGGACGTCCCCAACCGCAAAATCCGTGTCCGTTGCTGCCGTAAAGGTTGCCGTGGTGGCGCTGATGGCAAAGTTCATGGTGGCGAACTGCGCCCCGTTCTTGCGGATCGAAAAGACCACTGCTGCGGCGGGGGCGGTTCCCAACACGCCCTTGCTGTTTGGAAACCCAGCCTGAAAGCGCACGGCGCGCGGGAGCGGGTAACGCAAGAGAACGGCGGCGTTCGCGGGCTGCCCCGGATAGCTGCCGCCCACGTCATAGGGCGAACTTAATCCAGCTTCAGAAACGATTTTCAGGGTCGTGCCATCGCAATAGAGAAGCTTGCGCTCGCCGGTATTGAACGTGATTGCAGTGCCGGAGGGGGTTTTGACATTGACGGCGAAACCTCCGGTCGTTGCGTTCTCAAGAATGAAAGGTTTGTTGTGAACCGGAACCGTGATCGTCCGCGCGGCGGTTAACGCGCCTGTTGCCCGCAGGTAAATGCTGCCAAGAAGCTGATCGTCAGTCAGCGCAAGATCGGCGTCGGCCAGCGCGATGGGCGTCAATTGACACAAAGCCTTGTCCAGCGCGTCAAAGCCAGCGTTAGCGGTCACTTCTTTCTGCGCTTGGCTGGCTGCGATATGGTCAATGAGAAGATTTGGCGATTGCGTCATACGATGGCCTTTCCGGCTGTGCCGCGTCCGGCGATAGAGTTCATCTGATAAACGGCGACCGAGATCGCAGC
>CAIQVS010000005.1 GCA_903875345.1 uncultured Pseudomonadota bacterium
GAGGTGATATTCTGATAGAGAGGCAGCTGCTCCTTGAGCTGGACCAAAAAGGCGGATCGTTTCAGGTCGTCCGGTGATTCCAAATAAGCATGGACAAGCTTTCCGGGGATAAGTGCTGGTTTTTCTGATGTGGCCACGATCATATCTCCTCGTTATGGATAAAGGACAATTACGGCAGTCGCCGAAACCCGGAATGCGCTCAGACAACCACGGCTAGCTGCAGTCTAATGCAAAAGAGGCCGAAAGCCATACACTTTTAGGGGGTATTTGGGGGCCGGATTAGAGCCGGGTCGGGTTGGCCATGGCGGTGTTGATGTTTAGGCTTATCAATAAGATAGCCACAATCTCCTGATCAGTCTTCGCGTGCATGGCGTGTGGTTGCCGAGGCGCTCAGAGTATACACTTCGTTTAAGCTTTATTAACCGCGCAAACGCTATGTGTGACTACGCTAGTATGGTGCGCGCTGAGTCCGTGTCGGGCCGGACGCATCAGAACTCATTGTTACTGCAAGGAGAACGCGCGTGTCAGGCCATCTATCTCCGCTCACCAAAATGCTCAGCAGCCTCACGCTGAGGTTGCAGGCGCTCACGATTTTTCTCTCGCTGGTTGGGGTCGCCTTCGGCGTGACCAGCTTTCTTCGTATCCGCGAACAGTTCGGCGAGGAGAAAAGCCTTGCCGCCTATCACGACCTGATGTCGCAGATCGGCATCGCCGTGACGCTCAACCTGATCGCCGCCTACATCATCTATCGCATCGCCACAAAACCCATCCGCGCCATGAGCCAAGCGATGCGCGCGCTGACCGAGGGCGCGTTGGATGTCGAGGTGCCCTACGTCAAGTGCGCGACGGAGATCGGCAGCATGGCGCGCAAAGTAGCCATCTTTAAGCAGAACGCCATCGACAAGAAAAATTTGGAAGAACGGCAACAGCAGCAAGAAATCCGAAGCAAAGAAGAGAAAAAGCGCATGATGGAAAAGCTGGCGGGCGATTTCGAAGCGACGGTTTCTTCGGTTGTCGAGATTGTGGCCACGTCGGCGGGCGACATGCAGGCGACGGCCAACAATCTGTCGGATATGGCGGATCGTACCAGCGAGCAGTCTTCAACCGTGGCGGCCGCCACGCGGCAAACCTCGTCCAACGTCCAGACGGTCGTGGCTGCCGTGGACGAGCTGTCGTCCGCCATCAATGAAATCAACCGGCAAGTCACCGAATCAACGCGCATCAGCGGCGAAGCGGTCGTCGAAGTGCGCCGCGCCGACGCCACGATTTCGACGCTGTCCGAAGCGGCCGCTCAGATCGGCGATGTCGTCAAGCTTATTCAGGACATTGCCGCGCAAACCAACCTGCTCGCGCTCAACGCGACCATCGAGGCGGCGCGCGCGGGCGAGGCGGGCAAGGGTTTCGCCATCGTCGCCAGCGAAGTAAAGAATCTCGCCAAGCAGACCGGGAGCGCCACCGAGGAAATCGCGAAAAAAATCGCGACCGTGCAGAATGTGTCAGAGGAGTCCGTCAGCGCGATCCGCCGCATCGGCGCGACCATCGAACAGACCAGCGAAATCGCCGGAATCATTTCCAAAGCCATCGAACAGCAAACGGCGGCCACGAGCGAAATCGCGCGGAACGTTCAGCAAGTCTCCACAGGGACGAACGAAGTGTCCTCCAGCATCATCGACGTGACGGAGGCCGCGACCAAATCGCACGTCGCCGCCAACGAAGTCGCCGACGATGCCGGAAAACTGATGCAACAGGCCGAATCTCTCAAAACGGAAATCGCGGCCTTCCTCGGCAAGGTTCGGCAGGGCTGACGCATACTCAGGAAAGCGGAACGGGGGCGTGAAAAAGCCCCTTGCGGTGCGTCTGAGGTGCATAAAAATGGTGCCTTCCCTTGTCTGGAGCTTCTCTGCAATGATGTCCTGAGGGCTGTGGTGCGCGGGCTTGGCACGAATCGATTCGGAACGTAGCGTTAGACGACGAGGCTGTTGCCGTGCGACAATGGCCCTTGCCATCCAACCGATTGGAAGAGAACCCCATGTCCGGACTTCTGACCCCCAACCCCGTCTACAAGCCCTTTCGTTATCCGTGGGCCTATGAGGCGTGGCACCAGCAGCAGCGCATCCATTGGCTGCCGGAGGAAGTGCCGATGGCCGACGACATCAAGGATTGGCGGCACAAACTGACGCCGAACGAGCGCAATTTGCTCACGCAAATTTTCCGCTTTTTCACGCAGGCGGACGTGGAAGTGAACAATTGCTACATGAAGCAATACGCGCGCGTGTTTCAGCCGACCGAAGTGCAGATGATGTTGTCGGCCTTTTCGAACATGGAAACGGTGCATGTCGCGGCCTATTCGCACCTGCTCGACACCATCGGCATGCCCGAAGTCGAATATTCGGCCTTCCTTCGCTACAAGGAAATGAAGGACAAGTATGACTATATGCAGAATTTCAACTGCAGCAGCCCGGTCGAAATCGCGCGGACGATGGCGGTGTTCGGCGCGTTTACCGAAGGGCTGCAGCTGTTCGCGTCTTTTGCCATGCTGATGAATTTTCCGCGCTTCAAC
>CAIQVS010000006.1 GCA_903875345.1 uncultured Pseudomonadota bacterium
AAGAAAGGGATTCAATTTATGAAAAGAAAGTGGTAGAAACAGACATCGAGCGGCTGGCCGCTTAACCAGCGAAACTTAACCGGCGGGACTCTCTCTTAAGTTTGCCCAGTTTCTGTCCAACTCACGGGGGCCACCCCACCCGCTGAGAAATCGCTCTCAGTTCTCGCGTTCATGAAAATTCGATTTATCAGGCTATGGCCGCTGTTTTTTCTGGGGAGTCTGTTGGGGCTTGTGGTGGCGTTTGACCGTTATTTTGTGCAGGCTCCTGTGGGCTGGTCGATCCCGCAACTTCTCATGACATTTGTCCTTTCGTTGTTGATGTTGCCATCGCCCTTTTCCCCAACCTATGATGTCGGCGCGCTGTATCCCATTAACAGCCCGTCGTGGTCGCTTTTGCAGGAGATGATTGTCAATTTTCTTTATGCGCTTTTGCGGCGACGCATGACTTTGCTGATCTTGTTTGTTGTCATTGGCTTGAGCGCAATCGCCCTCGTTGCCGATGCTTTTACGTATAACGGTCTTGATTCGGGATTTGGCTGGAACGACGCCTATACAGGCGTGCCAAGAGTAATTTATTCGTTCTCGGTTGGATTTTTAATATTCAAGGCGCGCCAAAAATATACAAGGAATTTCCATATCCATTCCAGCATCGCTAGCCTTGGTGTTTTGGGAATGGTGGTGATCGTCCTCGGTGCGCCCACATGCTTCTCGCTGAGCAATCCGGTTTATGTCAGCGGCATCGTTCTGTTTGTGCTGCCCGTCCTTGTTTTGCTCGGATCGTTTGTCGAGCCGGGAAAGTTCGTTGTGCATGGCTTTGCCGGTTTAGGGTTGGCGAGCTATGGGATTTATGTTTTGCAATCCCCGATCGTGAGCATCGTTGGCAAGGGCTTCAGCCACATAACCAAAACCGAGGTGTCAACGTACGCGCCCTATGCTGGCTTTGCTTTGGCTGTGGGGCTGTTTTCTTTCGCGCTGATTTTGGATCGATATTACGATCAGCCTTTGCGAAAGCTTTTGAAGAAAGTCATTTAAAGCCATTGCTCGGTTCGTGATTTGTTATGATCCCGCGCATGATTGCGTGAATGCAGACTTACCTTAACCCGAGCTACGGGTTTGAGTGTAACGGGAATCATAAAAAACACGTGTCATTCCGGCGTAGGCCGGGAATCCAAGGACGCGCTTTCATCAGCGTCCTTTGCCGCGGAGCGGCAAAACGCCGTAAGCGCTTTCTTGCGGCGTTTTGATGCTTTGCATCAAGCGCCCCCTGAAGAAAGTGGGGGCGCTGGCTTCCGGCTTGCGCCGGAATGACTCTTTTTTCAATGGGATAAACCCATAGCTTGCGTTACCTTAAGAGCGGCTTGTACTTCACCCGGTGCGGTTGATCGGCGTCGGCGCCGAGGCGGCGGTGACGATCGACTTCGTAATCCTGATAATTGCCTTCGAACCAGACGACCTGACTGTCGCCCTCGAACGCGAGGATGTGGGTCGCGATACGGTCAAGGAACCAGCGGTCATGGGTGATGACCACGACACAGCCGGGAAAGCTCATCAACGCGTCTTCGAGCGCGCGCAGCGTATCGACGTCGAGATCGTTACTCGGTTCGTCGAGCAACAGGACGTTCGCGCCCGATTTCAGCATCTTGGCCATGTGGACGCGATTGCGTTCGCCGCCGGACAGAATGCCGACTTTCTTTTGCTGATCGACGCTCTTGAACCCGAAGGCGGCGACATAGGCGCGACTCGGCATCGTCTTTTTTCCGAGGTCGATGACATCCAGCCCGTCCGAGATTTCTTCCCACACGGTCTTGTCGGCGCGCAGCGCGTCGCGGCTTTGATCGACATAGCCGAGCTTGACCGTATCGCCGACCTTGAATGTGCCGCCGTCGGGTTTCTCGTTGCCGGTGATCATGCGGAACAGGGTCGTTTTTCCCGCGCCGTTCGGACCGATGATGCCGACGATACCGCCGGGCGGCAGGCGGAATGACAGATCGTCGATCAGCAGCCTGTCGCCGAAAGATTTACGCAGATGATCGGCCTCGATCACCAGATTGCCGAGGCGCGGCGGGGCGGGGATGATGATTTGCGCCGTATCGGGCGCGGCTTCGCCGCCTTTCGCCAGCAAATCCTCATAGGCGGTGATGCGGGCTTTCCCCTTGGTCTGGCGAGCCTTCTGCGAGCTGTTGATCCATTCCAACTCACGCGCCAGAGTTTTCTGCCGCGCCGTTTCCTCGCGCGATTCCTGCTCCAGGCGTCTCTGCTTCTGTTTCAGCCACGAGGTGTAATTACCCTCGTAAGGAATGCCCTTGCCGCGATCGACTTCCAGAATCCAGCCGGTAACGTTGTCGAGGAAGTAACGATCATGCGTGACCATCACGACCGCGCCCGTGTATTGCGCCAGATGGGTTTGCAGCCACGCGATGCTCTCGGCGTCCAGATGGTTGGTGGGTTCGTCGAGCAGCAGCAAATCCGGCTGCTGCAGCAACAGGCGGCAGAGAGCGACGCGGCGTTTCTCGCCGCCGGACAGGTTCGCGACATCGGCATCGCCGGGCG
>CAIQVS010000007.1 GCA_903875345.1 uncultured Pseudomonadota bacterium
AAACTTCCGTTCCGACGTTGCAGGCAATATCTATGCCGAGATGTTGTTTTGCGATTGGGTCCGGCGGCAAATTGTAGCGAGGATCAAAGAAACCATAAGTCACATGGTTGGGAGGAATTGGCACTGGTGGCCAAAACAAGTGCGCTATTGTATCTTTCACCATTGATAAAAATCCCAACTCTAAATTCTGTTAGGTTATAATGCCAAAAGTAATGCTATATCCTAATTCTTTCGCTTCTAACACCATCGTCCGCTCGGTTGGCGAAGCAGCCGAAACAATGAATTTCTTAAAAGATAATTCAGATGATTTCCTGTGGCAAACTATTTTCTGGGATCGCTGACAGTTTTTTTAATTCTACTGAGTCACGATTTTCCCAGATTCGCGATCGGCTGAGATTTGGTATTTTGCTGATTCGGCAAAATGGTGAATGGTGGCGAATATGGAGACTGAAGCGCAATCGAGTGAAGCGCGTTTTGTTGCGTATGTCGATGCGTTGTCAGTAGTTTTGGGGCGCGAGGACAGAGCCCAGCCGCTCAAGGATTATTGCACCGGCCTGTTGATGCCGGGCGAGCGAAAGAGCGTCGAGCCGATGGCGGCGGTAGTTGCGCCCTCTCGCGTGTCGGCGAAACATCAATCGCTGCTGCATTTGGTGGGTCAGGCGGCTTGGTCGGATGCGGCGGTTCTGGACAAGGTCCGGCAACTCGTCGCTCCGGCGATCGAAGCACAGGGCGGGATCGAGGCCTGGATTGTCGACGACACCGGCTTTGCGAAAAAGGGCGTTCACTCCGTCGGCGTCGCTCGGCAATATTGCGGCCGGCTGGGCAAGACGGACAATTGCCAGATCGCGGTGACGCTCTCGATCGCCAACCACGCGGCGAGCTTGCCAATTGCCTATCGTCTGTATTTGCCCGAGGACTGGGCGAAGGACGCGGCGCGACGCCAGAAGACCCATGTCCCGGACGATGTGAAATTCCAAACCAAACCCGAGATCGCGCTCGACCAGATCCGGACCGCGCTTGCCGCCGGGGTTGCGCCTGGGGTCTTGCTGGCTGACGCCGGCTACGGGGTCGACGGCGCCTTCCGCTCGGGCGTCACGACGCTGGGACTGACCTATGCGGTCGGTGTGCAATCGACGCTCAGCGTCTGGCCGCCCGGCATGGAGCCGCTGCCGCCCAAGCCCTGGCGCGGGCGCGGGCGCAAGCCATCGCGCATGCGCCGCGACGCCGATCACGCGCCTGTTGACGCCAAAAAGCTGGCGACAGGACTCGCCCAAGAGGCTTGGCGGATGGTGTCTTGGCGCGAGGGCTCCAACGAAACCTTGTCCTCTCGCTTCGCCGCAATACGGATAAGGCCAGCCTCGCGCGACTGGAAACGTTCGACGCCCCATCCCTGCGAATGGCTGCTGATTGAATGGCCAGAGAGTGAGAAGGAGCCAACGAAATACTGGCTTTCGACGCTTCCCGAAGACACTCCGATCGAGGCGCTGGTCGACACGGCGAAACTGCGTTGGCGCATCGAGCGCGACTATGAGGAACTGAAAAGCGAACTCGGTCTTGCCCATTTCGAAGGGCGGGGATGGCGAGGTTTTCATCATCACGCAACGCTGTGCATTGCTGCTTATGGCTTCCTGATCCGCGAACGAGCGGCGATTCCCCCCTCAGCCCCCAGGGATCGCCAAACGCCTCCGCTACCCCCTCGTCCAAGACCCCGAGGCGCCGCCGATCAGACCCGAACGACACGTCGAAAACTCGATCGCCACAATCCGCCGAAAACTCACGGTCGCGCTGGCCAAAAACCTCATGCGCTGCCCATGTTGCCATGCCAGGAACCCAAAAGTGATATTTCGCGGATCGTCGTGACGCAGTAGAATTAGCCTCTTGAGATTATTAAAAAAATTTTAGTCCGCTTGCGCCGCGAAATCGGCCGTGAAGATGCAACCATCCTCCGGCTCGGACATTGAACGGCATGACGGAGTCGCGCCAGCAGCGGCGCGACCACAGCAAGGAGGACTCCGATGAAACCCTGGTTTGGCGTCGCCAAAACCGCGGCCGCGTTCGCGGTGATCGCCTTGGCAGCGAGCGCGCCTGCGCAGGCGCAAAGCATGAGGACTGTCAATGGTCAGGCCTTTTGGCGTGGCGATCCCGGTCCGGTCGCTCCCGGCGCGTTCTGGGACGGCGGCGAATATAAATACGATCCGCATCACTATCTCGGCTATTGGAGCTCGGATCCTGCCGATTATGTCGACGTGGTCTATGCCGAACATTCGGGGAAGGAGAGATGCGTCTGGCGCAAGAGGGTCGTCAACTCCGATTGGGAACACATGCATC
>CAIQVS010000008.1 GCA_903875345.1 uncultured Pseudomonadota bacterium
GTGCAAAGCATCGTGGTCGCGCGGCAGGATGATAGCGGCCAGCGACAGGTCAAATCCGTCATTCAATCGGGATCGACGCAGGCAACGGGCGCGGTCGTCAATACCAACGCCACCTATGCTGGTCACACCGATATTTTTACAACCGACCCGAACACCGGCAGCAGCTGGACTTATGGAGCCGTGAACGCGCTTCAGGTCGGTGTTGAACTGGTCGCCTAAAGATGTCCGCACGCGTTGACTTTATTGCCGCTGAAACAGCGGCAAAAGGCTCTGCGCCTGTCCGTTTTAATTTCGCGCGCGCCGAAGCGGTCGCCAAAGGAACGGCTCCCGTCCGGCAGTCCTATGCCGCCATGGAGGCTGTTGCCAAAGGCGATGCGCCGCTGCGGGTCGCATACGCCGCTATCGAATGTCTTGTCCTTATCGGGAGTCCTCTCACTGTGAGTACCGAAAAGTTTCCCCTGTCCGCCGGTTTGACTTGGAGTGTGCATGTCGCGCCCAAATTCAACACGCGCGTTGCAAGCCATGTCTCTGGCCGCGAAATCCGCACGGCATGGCAGCAATATGCCATTTACGACCTAACATTGAGCTTTGACGTCCTGCGCAGTGATGCCACACAGGAAATACAAACCCTGCAAGGCTTTTTTCTGGCGCGACAAGGCCAGTACGACACGTTTCTGCTTGATCTCGGCGCGGTCACGCAAAACACGGCGGACAGCTATGTCACGATGGGAGCGCAAGGAACTGGCGACGGCACGACAACAGTTTTCACATTGCAGCGCACGGTGGGCGAAGCCGTTGAACCCGTCGGTTATGTGTTCAGTGCTGATTTATCGGCGGTCTATGTCACGGGGGTCTTGCAAGACCCAATCAGTTACACCTTCACGTCGCCCAACACGCTCACTTTCAACACGGCTCCAGCATACGGCAGCCAGATCACGGCGACCTTCCGTTACTACTTTATTTGCCGCTTCGCCGCTGATGCGCAGGATTTTGAGGAATTCATGGCCAATCTGTGGACGCTGCATGAAGTTAAACTGGTGACGGTACTGCCATGAAGTCCGCACCGTCTGCTGTCATATCCGCTCTGGCAAATAACCGTGAACTTACTTTTGCCGATTGTTTTACCATAATGCTGGCTGACAGCACCATCGCCCGTTATACGAACGCGCAATACACCGTTACCATTCCAGTGTCCGGCGGGCCGTCGCTGGTTTATGTGGCGGGCGATATTCTCATCGACGGCCTTAAGCTGAAACAAACTTGCGGCATCGATATCGACGAACAGTCGATTGATATTTCTTTCAAACCAACTTCGACCATTGCCGGATTATCATGGCCGATTGCCGTGCGCGAAGGCCGCTTCGATGGCGCAACGATTGAACGAGCGCGCGCGGTGCTCACAGCACCAGGCGGCACAGTCATTGGCAACGCTGCGGTTGTGTCTTTTCATGGCCTTGTGGCGACGGTGGATAATATCGGACGCCTAAGCTGCAAAATGACGGTCAAATCCATGCTTAACAAGCTGGCTGTCGATATGCCCCGTGACATCTGGCAACCGAACTGCCTCAACACGCTCTATGACGGACTTTGCACGATGGTGAAGTCTGCCAATGGCGCGTCCGGCACAGTCGGTACCAGCCCGACACTGACATTCATCCCATGGTCGGGATCGGCAACGGATACTTACGATCAAGGCACGATCACTTTCGAGAGCGGCCCCAATGTCGGCGTGTCGCGCACGGTACGACAATCAACGACATCGGGCTTAAGCCTTTCGCGTCCCCTCGATTATCTGCCAGCGGTGGGCGACAGCTTCGTCGTTTACAAGGGCTGCGACAAGACGATGGCCACCTGCCAGAGCCGTTTCAGCAATCTCGCCAATTTTCGCGGCTTTCCCTTCGTGCCGCCGCCCGAACTCTCAATGTATTGAA
>CAIQVS010000009.1 GCA_903875345.1 uncultured Pseudomonadota bacterium
CCACGCCCCTCCCGACCCGAATCGCCCGAACGCCCGCCGCCGAAAGGCTTTTGCGTTCGGCTTTCCGGTTTTTTCCATTCAAAAAACGCATCGAGCCTTTTCTGAACTTCAACATTATAAAGCTGCCGCAACCCCTCGTTCTGGATCGCGCCAACCTTCTGCTTGATCGCCGCGATGAAAGCTCCACGCTCCTCCGGCGTGCGCAAAGCCCGTCCGGCCAGACTCATATCCCACACGGCGTCAATCATCGGCTTGGCCTGACTCAACACCGCGTCCATACCGGACTTGCCGGACTGACGGATGAGATCGTCGGGATCGCGTCCCTCCGGCATGAAGGCGATGCGCAAGGTCTGCGTCGGTGTCAACAGCGGCAAAGCGCGTTCCACGCCGCGCGCGGCGGCGCGTAACCCGGCATTATCGCCGTCGAAACACAGGATTGGACTGTAATCCCGCGACGGATCGCGCGACTCCGGCGGCGGCGACAGCTTCCACAGCAGCGCCATCTGATCCTCGGTCAACGCCGTGCCGAGCGGCGCAACCGCGCCCGTAAATCCGGCTTCGACCATAGCGATCACGTCCATATAGCCTTCGACGACGATTATCGGTTGCCCCTGCCCCAAAGCCGTGCGCGCCCGCGACAGGCCGTAAAGAAGTTTACCCTTATGAAACAATGGATGATCCGGCGAGTTCAGGTATTTCGGCTCGCCGTCGCCGAGCACGCGCCCGCCGAAAGCCACCGTGCGCCCGCGCCGGTCGCCGACCGGAAACATCACGCGATTGCGAAAGAAACTGTAATGCTCGTTGCGGTCTTCGGCCTTCCGGACGAGGCCGAGCTTCGCCATTTCTTCAAGTGTATACTTATCCGCCGTCAACGCCCGGATCAACGCCTGCCCATCGTTCGGGGCGTAGCCGAGGCGAAAACGGCGGATCGCCTCGTCGCTCAGGCCGCGCTGGCGGAAATAATTTAGCCCCTCGCGTCCGGCAGGAAGCCATAATTGCTCCTCGAACCATGCGGCGGCGCGATCCAGCAGCTGTATCAGGCGTTTTTCCTGATCGAACCTCTCGCGGTCGACGGGCGTATCGCGCGGCACTTGCAGCCCCGCCTGTCCCGCCAAAGACTCCACCGCCTCCGGAAAACTCAGCCGGTCGTGGCGCATGGAAAAGCCAATAATGTCTCCGTGCGCGCCGCAACCAAAGCAATGATAGAACTGCTTATCATCGTTAACGTAGAAACTTGGCGATTTCTCGTTATGGAACGGGCAGCACGCCTTGAACTCCCGCCCTGCGCGGATCAGCCGGATGCGCTTGCCGACAACATCGGACAGCGACAGCCGCGAACGCAACTCATCAAGAAAGGCAGGAGGGAAGGTCATAGGGTCAGGTCTATCACGCCCGCGCCTGTAAATCAGCCCTTTTCAACCGGATAATTCTTTGTTATGCGTCAAACATTAAGTTGTTCAACCGCATTTGAAGGGGATTGAGAACATGTTCGACAATACGAGTGGCCAAGTTATTGAGACTTACAATCGGGAAGCCGCACTTATCGCTGCACATGCTGTATTAAGTGACAGGTTGAGACTTAGCAATAACACCCCGGGCTATTCAGCTGCACAAAACGCTCATATCCTTCAATTTGCCTCAATGGTTGAGGAAAAAACCGGCATCCCCGCCTCTGCAGCTATTAGTTTTGCATATGCGGGAACAGGACGGGTGCTTCCGGACAGCCGAAATGAAAATCATCCTTTTTGTGTGCAGGCGATTTATTCTGCTTGCGCAAGATTAGTAACAGCCGAAGCGGGTACAGATGGAAATGCGGATTCCAAGGCACCGACATCAAGGGTAACGCAAACAGCTCGCGATCCTTGGAAGCGAGTCGATGCTTTTATAGACGCAGCGCTTCTGTCTCCACTTGCTGAAGCTCAGGAAGTGTTACGCTGCAGTATCATGGAAGGAAACATGACAACTGGTGGTGTGGCGACAAGACTAGGAGTCACTCCCGATACAGCAGACAACTTTCTGCAAGCCGCACCGGAATCCTGCGCTCATGTTTTTCTGTCCCGTCCGGACGGTATGCGTTTAATGGTCGAAGCAATCAAGATTGCTGCCGGACAAAGCAGCGCCCCAGCAGCGTAAAACTGGCAGTATAGCTACGTCGCCAGCGATCCTTTGACCAAGGATCCGGCTTGGGCGAAGTCCATCTGGCCGACGTAGTTTTTCTTCAGCTCGGCCATGACTTTGCCCATGTCCTTGATGCTGGTCGCGCCGATGGCGGCGATGGTCTTGGCGATTGCAGCCTTCATCGCGGCTTCGTCCATCTGCTGCGGCAGGAAACGTTCGATTACGGCGATCTCGTCGCTTTCCTGCTTGACCAGATCGGGGCGGTTGCCCTTCTGGTACAGCTCAATCGACTCGCGGCGTTGCTTGATCATGCCCTGCATCAGGCCGCGAAGCTCGTCGTCGCTGATGCCGTCCATGTTACCCTTGGGACGAGCCTCAATGTCGCGCTTCTTCATCTCCGAGATAATCAGGCGGATCGCGCCGACCACATGCTCTTCCTTGGCACGCATCGCGTCTTTCAGAGCTTCATTGATTTCAGTGCGCAACGACATGTCTCTCTCCTAATGACTGGAAAGGGATGTTACGCGATGGACGGACGGAAAGGCAATACCACCCAAAAATAACGTCATTTCGGAAAAATCGCTTTTTTGCCCTTGCAAAAATGCGATTTTATCCGAAATCTAGTTTGCGGCTCCGCAAGGGAATTTCTTGCCGATAGCTTAACTGGATTTCGCATAAATTTGCCACGCAAATTTTGCGGAATGACGTTTTCGGAAACGCTCTCAAACTTTGAAGCGTAGCAAAGCGCCCGAAATCACGCCTGTCCCGCGACCTCTATCATCGACGCGGCAACGGCTTCTCCCGCGCGTTTGCCACCCCAGATCACGAACTGGAAGGCCGGATAGAAACGCTCGCATTCAGTCAACGCAATTTCAACCAGATCCTCAAGAATCTCGACCTTCGGCATCCGGTCGCCGCGAGTCAAAATCGTATAGCGGAACAAGGGCGAGTTTTGCTGCAATTCAAGATCGAAATGCCCCAACCACAAACGGTTGTTGAGCATCGCCAGCAGATCATAGACATCCGGACGCTTGGCATCGGGAACTTTCATATCGAACTGACACGAAAATTGCAGCGCGCCGATCTCGCGTTGCCACACGAAGAACATGCGGTAATGGCACCAGCGCCCCGCCAGCTCGACGATCAACTCGTCCTCGTTGGCTCGTTCGAACAGCCATTCGTTGGCGGTGACGATATCCTCCAGCACATCGAGCGGATTGGAGACAATATTCATATCGTGTGCGTACTGGAAGGACATGCGGGAGCTCCCCAAAACCGTGATCCGTCTTTGGTATCAAAACCGCAGGCTGAACCGCAAGGGGCGTGGAATCCCTGCGGCAAGTCTGTCGCAACGCGTGCTTTTTGAGTCACAGAGCACGCCTGCGAAACAAACGCATTTCGAAACGTTCTAACCAATTCAAATGACTCGATAATCGAGTCATATCAGAGTCTTGAACGATCAGGCGCGGCGCTTGGCGCTGCGCGATTTCTTAATAATGGGTAAAGATGACTTGCTTGGCTTTTGGGCTTTCTTCGGGCTTGCTTGTTTCATTTTGGCCTCAAGCTCCGCAACGCGCTCGCGCAAATCCTCCTGAACCTGCCGCGCTTTAGCCAGCATCGCGAACGCCGCATCGAATTCTTCGCGGCTAACAAGATCAAGACTCCGCGCCATCTGTTCGACCTGCTGCTTGGCTTGAGCCTTCAGTTCCTGCCGCGCATTGACGAGATTCCCCAGCACATTACCGCCGAGGGTCAGCAAATCATCAACGATACTTTGTTCTTTGATCATATTTATGCCTTTTGATGCGCTTGATTTCGAGACCCTGTTTTTATCATTTGAACGAGCAATTATTAATACCCCGTCCGCTGCAAGCACGAAGGGCAACGACATCCTGACTGCTGTTGCGTGTAGTGAACCAAGCCGTGAATAACCCCTCCATCAGCGTCAAAGCGTGGAGAGATTATATCAAAATACGCCGCCTCGTGATGTTCGTAATAACGACGCATAGCGTATGCAATCAAATCAGCATATTGAATCAGTCTCGTCACTTTCGAGTCAACAAACAACGGCACTTCAGTCATGTTTGTCAGTCTTCCCCAAGTATGGCCGTTATTCTTGAACTCATGTGCTAAAGCTTGCAACGATGTTTCATAGGATGATTTATCAAAAACAATAATTCCTCGCTGGGGATTTTTTTGCCTAAAAAACCTGAGAAGCATTTGGTCAAACCGGCTAGCCAATTGCTCGAACGCATATTCGGTTGGATCTCTTGGAGAAACAGCGACTTTGTTGATCGCGGCTCCAAAAAGAACAGAGCGCGTATTTCGTCGAATAATCTCCAATGCTTCTCTGTATATCTCCAGCCTCTTGTATTTATCAATACCCCGCCAATGTTTCTTGCCACTAAAAATATCGGATCCCCTAAACTCAAGACTCTGGGGTTTCTCAGGCCATGCCTTAGCCGCCAATTTATCCAATTCCTGCCCAAGCCAGTGCGTTTGACGTTCATAAACGCTGATGCCAGCTAAGATGACATATTTATCAGATGGGTTTTTGGCGGACCCAGAATCGTCAAGATACAGAAGGTGCATTTAGAATATTCAAAGAAGCGGAGGCAGCCGGGAGGAGCACTTGGCTCCAACGACCCACAAAGGCAGGCCTCCCAACTGCGCGTTCATTATAAGAGGTAATCCATTAACGTTCAATAGTTTCAAGCACAAAATAGATACGTGGATTTTAACCCCAATCTCAAAAATATCATTGATATATATAATGTTTCTCAGAAACATTCTTAATAATCGCCTCCACAATCGCCTCCGGCTGAAATGCGTTCATACATTCGGCTTCGGCCAAACCGCGAGGGCAATAAATAAACCAATCGCGTTTGGCGCGCCAACATCCGGTGCAATCACTGGCCTGCACATTGACATTGCCCGGATAACCGAAGAAATCCACCGCTGTCGGCCCGAACAGGACGACCGACTTCCCGCCAACCGCGCGCGATAAATGCACAAGCCCTCCCTCCGTCCCAACATGCGCGGCGGCATTACGCAACAACACGGCAGCCTCGCTCAGACTTGTCGCCCCACGCAGATCGAGAGAAACGCCGTCGATCAACGCGTCATCCTTTCCGCCCAACTGAACGACAAACAGCTTCTTGTCAGACAACAGCTGAACGACCTCGCGCCAAATCGCCAAAGGCAACAGTTTGGTGGGATATTGCCCGGTCACGCGCGACCAGTTCATCACGTCAGCATCGACGCCGTTCTGCACCGTGACAAAAACATGCCCCTGCGGAAAGCGCCTCAAAATCGCGTCAGCGCCGTCCTCGATATAAAAATCGAGCGGCGAATTACGACCGATTGGCAGATTGCCGGTCGCGCCAAGCGCATCAAGAAAATGCCGCCCGCGCCAGATCGAAGACCATGCGCATTTATTCTGCGCGTCAAGTTTCTGCGTCGGCGCATCTCGCCAGAAATCCCGCGCCGCTTCTGCCTTGGCGAGGAATTCCGGCGTTATCACGCGGTCGATGTCGGGATGCCGCATTTCCGGCGGAGCGACCGTATACGTTATGCGGTAAGTAACGCTCTGAACATCAACGATAAGATCTACCGCGCCTTCCGTCTCCACGGAACGTTTAATCTGGTCGAAAGCGTAAAAATCAGCCTCCTGCACGATCACATCGACGTTCGGATTGCCGCGTAAAATCTTTTTCGCGATCAAACTGCGGTGCAGCAGCGCGATCTGCGCCGTCGGGAACATCTCGCGCATCACGCGCAGCACAGGTGTTATTTGCAATACATCGCCGATGCTGCCGGTTCCCATCACGATGATTTTCGGACGCGATGATGCGCGACCCACAACCCATGACCGCAGATTGTCCGAATCCTGCAAACGTTCTATCGCCCAGAACCAGCGATGGTACCGCCATTCCCTCAACCCCAAATAGTGGCGACGATCCTGCCGATAGCGCAACGCGAGACGAGCCATAAACAGATATTCAGGAATTGCGAACAGGCCGAGCCTAACGGCTACGCGGTCGACCAGCCGACGAATGAAATAGCGTCGCCGCTCCGCGCCACCGAACAAAAATTCGGTACGAAACAAAAGCGCAAGATACCGCACGTGACGAAGCGGGGATTTATGAACGGTAGACACTGAAAAACCCTACTCCACCGTCACGCTTTTGGCGAGATTGCGCGGCTGATCGACATCCGTGCCTTTAACCAGCGCCGTATAATACGCGAGCAGTTGCACCGGAACGGCGTAGAGCAGCGGCGAAACGACCGGGTCAACCTTGGGCAAGGCCATGTTCCAATCGGCTTTGCCCCCGATGCCGGCCACACCGTCCTTGTCCGAGAACAGGATCACCTTACCGCCGCGCGCGCTGACTTCCTGAATGTTCGAGGCGCTTTTCTCGAACAACGCATCGTGCGGCGCAAGGAAAACCACCGGCACATCCTCGTCGATCAGCGCGATGGGACCGTGTTTCATCTCGCCCGCCGGATAGCCTTCTGCGTGGATGTAGGAAATCTCCTTCAGCTTCAGCGCGCCCTCCATCGCCAGCGGATAGAGCAACCCGCGACCGAGATACAGAACATCCCGCGCCTCGCCAACGCGTTGCGCCAGTTCCTGAATGAAATGCTCGTCGCGTAGCACGAGATTCAAATGCGCCGGAATCTCACGCAAGGCCTGAAGGATTGCAGCGGCGCGTTCCGCCGAAAGAGTCTTCCGCGCCACCGCCGCCGAAACCGCGAGGCACAGCAGCACCGTCAATTGCGTCGTGAAAGCTTTCGTAGAGGCAACGCCGATTTCCGGCCCCGCCAACGTCGGCACAACGACATCCGACAGCCGCGCCATCGAGCTTTGCGGCACGTTGACCACCGTCAGGATTTTTTGCCCATGCTCTTTAGCGACATGCAAAGCGCCGAGCGTATCCGCCGTCTCCCCCGACTGAGACACCGCTAAGGTCACGCCGCCCTCTGTCAACGGAGCATTGCGGTAACGAAATTCAGAAGCGATGTCGATCTCGACCGGCATTCGCGCCAACTGCTCGAACCAGTATTTCGCTACCAGCCCCGCATAATAGGCTGTGCCGCAACCGACGATCGTCAATCGCGGAACCTTCGCCCAGTCAAACGGCATCTCCGGCAAAGCGATGCGATTGTCAGGCGTCACCAGCGACGATAGAGTATCGCCGATCACGGCTGGCTGTTCGAAAATTTCTTTCAGCATGAAATGACGGTACTGACCTTTGCCGATCATCGCGCCGGACAGCGAGGTGATGTGGATTTTACGCTCCACCAGCTTGTCACAGCAGTCATGGATGACGGCCTGCCCCGGATGCAATTCGACCCAGTCGCCTTCCTCCAGATAGCTGATGCGGTTGGTAAGCGGCGCGAGCGCCAACGCATCCGACCCCAGATACATCTCGCCGTCGCCGTAACCGACGGCCAGAGGACTCCCGCGCCGCGCTCCAATCAGCAGATTTTTGTGTCCGGCGAAAATCGCGGCGATGGCGAACGCGCCGTCCAGCCGTTTCAGCGCCGCCGAAGTCGCCTGCTGCGGCGTCATGCCCTGATCAAGGTAATCGGTCAACAAGTGCGCAATCGTTTCCGTATCGGTTTCGGAAGTAAAGCGATGCTGTTTCTTCTCCAATTCTTCGCGTAGGCTGCGGTAATTTTCGATGATGCCGTTATGGACGACCGCCACGCGCTCGGTAACATGGGGGTGGGCATTATCTTCGGTCGGTTTCCCGTGCGTCGCCCAACGGGTATGCCCTATGCCGACCGTACCAGTCAGGGGCAGCTGACCGCATTTGGCGACCAGCCTGTCGATCTTGCCCTCGGCACGGCGGCATTCGATATGCCCGTTGGCGAGCGCGGCGATTCCGGCGCTGTCATAGCCCCGATATTCCAGCCGCTTCAAACCCTCAAGCAACAAAGGCGCAACCTGACGCTCGCCCAGAATACCAACGATACCGCACATATATGAATCTCCTGCCTGTTGAAACTACGTCCGGACGTTATTGTGGTTCAGTGCAATCATAAACTCAATTTTGGCAACAAGATATTACGTCCCTAGTGGACTGTGTCAGCTTAATTTTAGAGAATTAACTTTGAAGCAAGAGCGGAGGAGC
>CAIQVS010000010.1 GCA_903875345.1 uncultured Pseudomonadota bacterium
CCCTCCCCCTCGCGGGGATCAAATGCGAAGGCATTTGATGCCTCTAGGGATTGGTTGGGGAGGGGGGAGAACGACCGTGAAATCTTTTTCCGGTTCTGAGACAACGCTCCAAGCCTCACTCCCCCACCCCTGACCCCTCCCGCGAGGGGAGGGGAAATCTTTCTCAATTCCGCCAACTCTTGAAGTGCGAGGAGTATAGTGATGCTTCGCGCCAAGTCCGAGATGTTGCTCAATCTTGTCAAGCCTGTTGGTATGCTCGTCAACAGCGACGCCGAGCGTAGCGAGGTCGCGTTTAATGTCACGAATATCGCGTTGCATTCCGAGAATCGAGACGCCACCGCGCCCAGCTTCTCGTTGGTCGCTACCCGCTCAGATGTCTGCTTGGCAAAGCCTTCGCGCATTTCGTCACGAAGGGCGACCAGTTGTTTCAAGACAATGCCCTCAGGTTCATCAGCCATAGAAGACATTCTAGCAGGATTTTTGAAAACAATTTCATTATGAAGCGTATGGCCAAAACGACAACCATTGCCGCCACCGTTAACCATACCCGCGTTCTGTTTTACGCATAAGTTTGGTCTTTGCGTCATAGCTCTTGGATTTCAAGGCTCCGTTTTTGGTTTATAATTCTTGAATTCTGCACACCAAACTACGGCGTGAATCGCCTCTGCCGCCCTACCCCCGCAACTTTCGGATAATTTCATCGAGCTGGTCGAGGTCTTTATAGAACACGGTCAGCGAACCGGTTTTGCCCTGCGTCTGCAAACGCACTTTCAGGCCAAGCATATGTTCCAGACTTTTTTCCAGCGCCAGCGTATCGGCGTTGGCGCTGTTGAAGCTCAAGTCAAACCTTCGTCTGCTTTACTCGGGCGCATGATCGACATGTCGGATCCGGAACAGCAATCGCCATGCTTACGCGCACAGAACAGCACGAGTGGGCTTATTCATAGGGACTGATCGTTATCAAGGCGTAAAGCGAGTCAACGAGTTTCCCGTCGGCCTAATGTGTACAGGCCCGGCCAATGGCGAGCCTAGATGCGGCGACATATCACCCGTTATGACATCGTGGTGCACATGACCATCTGGACTCGTTATTCTGACAATTTGCCCTGGATCTCCAGTAATTGGAGCACCAGCATCAGCAACCTTTGTCTCACTCGCCGGCGCCTTAGCGTGTTCTGCTTTCATATTTTAAAACGACTCATTATAATCTCCCTGCTCAATATAAGTTGCGATCACCAATTCGCGTTATCACCTCTATCACTTTTATATTAAGGTTTCCCTAAAGTGAAACTGGGCAGTTTAGCATAAATTGCCGATATCCCCAACGCAGACATCAACCGCTACCCTCGCAACTTGCGGATGATTTCATCGAGCTGGTCGAGGTCTTTATAGAACACGGTCAGCGAACCGGCTTTGCCCTGCGTCTGCAAACGCACTTTCAGGCCGAGCATATGTTCCAGACTTTTTTCCAGCGCCAGCGTATCAGCGTTGGCGCTGGCTGGCTTTTCGCCGGACGCTGGGGCGCGGGTTTCCGCGCGTTTGCTGTAGCGTTTCGCCAGCGCCTCGGCCTGCCGCACGTTCAGCCCCTTCTGCGCGATCAGCACCGCCATCGCCAACGGCTCATGGCAGGTGATGATGGCGCGGGCGTGGCCGATCGTCAGCTCGCCCTTTTCGATCATGCGTTTCACCGCGTCGGGCAACGTCAAAATCCGCAGCATGTTGGTGATGTGCGGGCGGCTTTTGCCGATGATCTTGGCGAGGTTTTCCTGCGTGTGACTAAATTCCTCCAACAGGCGTTTATACCCTTCGGCTTCCTCCAGCGGCGACAGATCCTGCCGCTGCACGTTTTCGATCAGGCCGAATTCCAGAGCTTCGCGGTCGGTCATGTCGCGCACGATCACCGGCACGTCGTGCACGCCCGCCATCTGCGCCGCGCGCCAACGGCGTTCGCCCGCCACGATCTCGCACGCGTCGCGCCCCTTGATCGGACGCACCAGCAAGGGTTCAAGCACGCCGCGTTCGCGGATCGAGTCCGCAAGCCCCTTCAACGCCTCCTCGTCAAAATGGCGGCGCGGCTGGAACGCGCCCGGTTCAAGCCAGCTGACCGGCATGCGGCGGAAACTGCGCGCTTCGTTGTTCGCGGTCGCGATCGTCGCCGCTTGCGGCGCGGGCGCGTAGGACGCGTCGGTGTCGCCGAACAAAGCCGAGAGTCCGCGTCCGAGCGGTTGGGGTTTCAGCGGGGGTGTCGGGGTCATCATGCGCTTGGCTCCTTGTTTAGAATTGTTCTAATATATGGTTTGAGGGTTGGGGCTCAGAAAAAATAAGAGGCACGATCCCCTACCCCCCGACAACTTTCTTCATCTCCGCCCCCGCCGCCTGCTCGCGCTTCAGCATTTCGCTCGCCAGATTCATGTAGGCGCGCGCGCCGGGACATTTGAGATCGTAAAGCAGAACCGGCTTGCCATGCGACGGCGCTTCGGAGACGCGGACGTTGCGCGGGATGACGGAATCGAAAACCTGCGAACCGAAATAGGCGCGCACGTCGCGCTCGACCGCGTTCGAGAGGCTGTTGCGCTTGTCGAACATCGTCAGCACGACGCCTTCAAGTTCCAGCGACGGATTGAACCGCGCGCGCACAGCCTCGACGGTTTGCAGCAAACTCGTCATGCCTTCGAGCGCGTAAAATTCAACCTGCAGCGGCACGAGGATGCTGTTCGCGCCGACAAGAGCATTGAGCGTAATGAGATTGAGCGACGGCGGGCAATCGATCAAAATCATATCATAATTTTTTGAGCTGCGGTCGAAGGCTTCCTTCATCCTGTATTCGCGCCGCTCCATCGTCACCAATTGAATCTCGGCCCCGGCAAGATCGGCGGACGATGTAATGATGGAAAGATTGGGAACAAGAGTCGGGCGCGCCAATTCCTCGATCGACGCTCCGTCGAACATCAGTTCATAGCACCCTGCGCCTCGATCGGCGCGGTTCAGACCAAAACCCGTCGAAGCATTGCCTTGCGGATCGGCATCGAGGATGAGAACGCGTTTGCCGACGGCGGCCATCGCGGTCGCAAGATTTACTGCGGTGGTTGTTTTTCCGACGCCGCCCTTTTGATTGACAACGGCGATGACGCGGCAAGGACTATGACTGTGGCCTCGGCTTATGCTTCTTTTGAATGCGTTGGAATCTTCCGTCATTTTTAGCCTTGATATGCCTGACTATGAGAATGTTGCCGGAATCATCACTGAGACTTGGCAAGCACTGGTGGACGAATGTCCAGCTTTTCTTCGATTCTGTCAATTCGCTATCGATATTTTTTCCTTTAAGAAAAAGGCCGATTGTCTCCGGCTTGGCGATAGGCTTGATGAGCTTCAGAAGATCGTCGAGCGAACCGACCGCCCGGGCGGTTATGATATCGGCTTTGATCGTCTTTATATTTTCGACCCGGTCATGATGAAGGGTTGCCCCTAGACCAAGCTCATCGATAACAGCCTGAAGAAAGCGCGCTTTCTTGCCGATGCTTTCGACCAGATGGATATTTGACACGCCCATAATGCTAAGGACAAGCCCCGGAAATCCGGCACCTGAGCCAATATCGACCAGCGTTCCGGATTTCTCAGGCAAATGTCGCAGAAGTTGAGCGCTATCGAGAAAATGACGTTGCCAGATATGCGGCAAAGTGCTTTCGGCGACCAGGTTAAATTTCTGGCTCCATTCGCCGAGAAGTTCGGCATAGCGATCGAGTTTCCGCACCGTTTCATGTGAAACGGGGAAAGCTTCAAGGAAGGCGGCGCGTTCGGGTTGTTCCACGGGAAACATTAGGCTACCTTCCGATCACGCTTAACAAAACGGAGCAGAGCCACCAAAGCCGCCGGAGTCATGCCGGGAATACGCGCCGCCGCACCGAGGGTTTCCGGCTTGATCCGCCGCAGTTTCTCGCGGATCTCAGCCGAAAGCGAGCCAATGGAATCGACGTCGAGATCATGCGGCAAAATCAGATTCTCATCCTTGCGGAAGGCGCGAATGTCGATATTCTGCCTCTCCATATAGCCAGCATATTTCCCATCGATTTCAAGCTGTTCGGCTATAACCGGCGTTATCGCCCGAAGCTCCGGCCAGATTTGGCAGAGCGTCTCGATGCTAACATCCTGATATCCCAGCAAATCAAGCGCCGAACGTGGTTTGCCGTCGGCGTTCACATTGACCCCAAATTTGGCCAGCTTGTTTGGCGACAAAGAAAGTCCGGAAGCCAGATTACGCGCCGTTTCCAAAGTCTCGATCTTCTGCCTGAACGCCGTCTCGCGAACCGAGCCAACACACCCGATGCCAATTCCAAGCTCGGTCAGTCGTTGGTCGGCGTTATCGGCGCGGAGCGTTAGGCGGTATTCGGCGCGCGAGGTGAACATGCGGTAAGGCTCGTTCGTGCCGCGCGTGATGAGGTCATCGATCATCACGCCGATATAGGCTTGCGAACGGTCGAGGGTGAACGGCTCCGAAACGGAGACTTTCAGCGCCGCGTTCAGACCCGCGATAAGCCCCTGCGCCGCCGCTTCCTCATACCCTGTCGTGCCATTGATCTGTCCGGCAAAGAAAAGCCCGGAAATACGCTTGGTTTCCAGCGTATTTCGCAATTCGCGCGGGTCGCAAAAATCATATTCAATCGCGTAGCCGTGACGGATGATCCGCACATTCTCCAATCCGCCGATGGAGCGAATGAAAGCCTCCTGCACGTCTTTCGGCAAGGATGTCGAAATGCCGTTGGGATAGACCGTATCATCGTCAAGGCCTTCCGGCTCAAGGAAAATTTGGTGGCGTTCCTTGGCGGCGAAGCGAACGACTTTGTCCTCAATAGAGGGACAATAGCGCGGCCCGACTCCCTCGATCTGGCCGGAATACATAGGAGCCCGATGCAGATTGGCGCGGATGATTTCGTGCGTTTTTTCAGAAGTATAGGTGATGCCGCAGGAAATCTGCCGGTTGGGTATCGTTTTGGTCAAAGTCGAAAACGGCACCGGCGGATCGTCGCCGGGCTGTATCTCCAAAGCCGCCCAATCAATCGTGTTGCGATCGAGCCGCGCCGGAGTTCCCGTTTTCAGCCGCCCCATTGGAAAACCTATGTTTTTCAATGCGTTGCCGAGTCCAATCGACGGATTTTCGCCAACCCGTCCTGCAGGGATTTTTTCCTCGCCGATATGGATCAGGCCATTCAGAAAGGTGCCGGTTGTAATGACGACAGAGGGCGATGTGATGCATTCGCCGTCAGCCGTGGCAATGCCGCCAATGCCCCCGCGATCATCCAGCAGCAAATCCTCAACCGCTATCGCACGGATCGTCAGATTGGCTTGTGCGGCAAGCGCCGCTTGCATCGCCTGCCGGTAAAGCTTGCGGTCGGCCTGAGCGCGCGGGCCGCGAACGGCGGGACCCTTGCTGCGATTGAGCAACCGAAACTGGATACCAGCCTGATCGGCGACGCGCCCCATGACGCCGTCCAAGGCGTCGATCTCTCGCACCAGATGCCCTTTGCCGAGCCCGCCTATGGCAGGATTACACGACATCTCGCCGATAGTTTCGATCTTGTGCGTGGCCAGCAGCGTCCGAGCGCCAAGCCGCGCTGCAGCCGCAGCCGCCTCGCATCCGGCGTGTCCGCCGCCAATAACAATAACATCAAAATGAAACATGGTGCCGCAAGATAACCAAAATTCCTTGTAAAATCAATAACTTTCAAATGATTTGAAGATTGTTTCGTTTCCTTAACGATGTCGTTAGATTTAAAGGTTAATATTAATTATTAAAGGAGGTAAGGTCAGAAAAGATGGCAAGCCAGAGCATCACTCTCGACGATTTACGGGCGCAGCTCGATCACGCCAAAGAGCGCATTGCGCGCGAAAAGCAATCGATCCTGAAGCTCAATCCCCTTCCCGACGATTTCAACCGCGAAGAATACGCCTTTGCCTATATGCGCGCCGAACGGCTTGGCTTGCGCGCCATCAACCACAAATTAAGAGAGACGGCTTGGCTGCCGATGCAGCTCGATGCCAGCGCCGAGATCATGGGCGCCGAACCCAAATCGATGAAGCGCTGGCTGACATCGGCAATACACACCAAGCCGGACGCCGAGGATTTCGGCAATGATTTTATCCATGCTCTGGCGCGCTGCGGCATGAAGTTCGGATGGGAAGATAGCGAGGTCACACGGTTCGCGGCGCGCATCGCGGCGCTGTTCCACGACCTGTCTTGCTTTGTCGGAATTATTTTTTATTGCAGCTGGCTTTCGGAAAACCATATCTCCAGCGTCGAGATCAGCAATCCGCAAAACCTAGGCCGTTCCGTCGTTGAAATAGCGGCTCTGGTCGAATCGCCGCAACTGATGCGGCGATGGCTGGCGCAGGATCCGGACAATGCCCGGACCGCCGCTGAGGCTCGCAACCGCCGCCCGAACCCGCCGATGCCGCCGATTTTGCAGGTCATAAGAAACGATGCCTATAACGATCCGCCGCGACCGGACCCGGCGCGGGTGTGACTTCGTGTGAAAAAAGGGGGTTCAAATCTGCTGTTTATGCGTTATAGCCCCGGCGCCGCCGCAATAATCGCAGCGGTATTTCCCGCTTTCGGTAATTCCGGGGCGAACCTGACGTCATAATAGGAACGCCCCTTCCTGCCGTCTACTAACCACGAACCCAGCATCCAGCACTCAACCGCTGCGTCGCGCGGCGAAACGGGATCGTTGGGTATATTTACGTTCTTGCCATCGATATAGGCACTTGCCTCTCTCAGAACTGTGCTGCGGCCTCTGGGTATTGAACACGTGACGTGGAGTTGATAATGCGCCCCGCTCTGGCCGAAATAGGATTTCTCCGCCGTGATCGTGCCAGACGTTCCGGCGTTAACCGCATTTGTTGCCTGTTGTTCGGACGTAAAGTTTTGAGGAGAAGGGGTTGCGCATCCCGCTTGAATAAGAACAGCGCCCGCCACCAGACCGATGCGTCCGCAGATTCTTGCTGCCCCTTGCCAATCTTGCATAACCATAGCCATTCCTTTGAAATCGTTTCAAACACCCGCTGGCCAAGCTTAAGGACAAAAGCCGCCGCTCTTTGTGTGACTAAGGGATGTTACAGCGTGACGTCAAGGTCTTGTTTCCCGATTTTCGTACCACACGTAACACGCCGCGCTTGCGGACAACATCGTCTCGGCGAACATAACCCAAGCCGTCAAATACCCAAAACCCCTTGCCGCCCAAGGGGTTATATTTATGGCGGCTTGACTTGACGGCGCGGGTTTGGCATTTTGGAAGGAACGAGCGAATCGTTTTAACCCGCCCTCGGGGAAAGCCCACGATGACAAAGTCCGACCTCATTCTGCGCCTTGCCGAAAAATACCCTCATTTGCTTCAACGCGATATCGAGCGCATCGTCAATACGGTGTTCGACGAAATCTCGAACACGCTGGCGCGCAACAACCGCGTTGAATTGCGCGGCTTCGGCGCGTTTTCGGTGAAGAAACGTGACGCACGTCAAGGCCGCAACCCCCGCACGGGTGATACGGTTTCGGTCGCGGCGAAATATGTTCCCTTCTTCAAAACCGGCAAACAACTGCGCGATCGCCTCAACGGAATCGAAGGCACGGCGGATGAGGAGTAACGGCTGAAGGTTGGAGTTTTCGATTGCTCTCGCCATGCCTCAATCGAAATGAAGCGCGTGCGGATGAAGCGGGAGCGGTTGGGTGAGGACAGACGAGGATCAAGATTGCCTCAACATCTTTGCCCGCCCCTAGCCCCTCCCGCAGAGCGGGAGGGGGATTCTGCCGCTCTTGCAGCAAGGGAAACTCTTCATTGTGAACGAAGCAAACTTTTAGCCTCGAACCACCAACCTCCGTCATGAAATTCTTCTCCAAACTTCTGTCCTTGATTGTCGCCGCTCTGGCCGTGGTGTTCGTGCTTTCCAATCGCGCACCGGCGGCGATCAGCCTGTGGCCGTTCGATGTCACGGTCACCGCGCCCCTGGGGCTCGTCACGCTGGGGGCTTTGTTGCTCGGCATGGGAATCGGCGGCGCGGTTTTCTGGCTTTCGATGCTGCCGCATCATTTTCTGTCGCGCCGTTTGAAACGCGAAGTCGGCACGTTGCAAACCCAGATTCAGGATTTGCAGAAATCCGTCTTACCCCCGCACGCGCCCTATGATCTAACGCAGCTGCCGCGCCCCAAGGCGCGGTGGCCGTTCTGGAGAAAAACCCCATGACCTCGCCGGTATTTTGCGCTCTCGACACCAAGGATCTGGATCACGCCGAGCGTCTGGCGGAATCTCTGCTCGGCCATGTCGGCGGCGTGAAACTGGGGCTGGAATTTTTTCTCGCGCACGGCGCGGAGGGTTACCGCCGCATCGCCAAATTGGGGATGCCGATTTTCCTCGACGTGAAGTTGCACGACATCCCGAACACGGTCGCGGGCGCGGTTGCTTCGTTGCTGCCCCTGCGCCCCGCGTTCATCACGATCCACGCGGCGGGCGGCGCGGCGATGATGCGGGCGGCGGCGGACTCGGCGGCGAAAGCCGGAGCCGACCGACCCAAGATTCTGGCGGTGACGGTCTTGACCAGCCTTGACGCGAAAGACCTCGCCGCCGTCGGGCAGGACGGCGACGCGGCGCGGCAAGTTGCGCGGCTGGCGCGATTGGCCAAGGATTCGGGCGTCGACGGCGCGGTATGTTCGCCGGAAGAAGTCGCGGTCCTGCGCGCCGAACTCGGCAAGGATTTTACTCTTATGGTTCCGGGCATCCGCCCGACTTGGGCCTCCGCCGGAGATCAAAAGCGCGTCATGACCCCGCGCGAGGCGATGCGGCTGGGCGCAACCCATCTGGTCATTGGCCGCCCCATCACCGGCGCGGACAGCCCGGTCGATGCCGCCGAACGGATCGCGGCGGAATTTTCGGACTGACTCCAGTCTCCGACGATTGAGAGCTGATCGCATCGTGTATCGGCGCTATCGTGTCCGCCAGCCAGCCGCGCAAATCGGGACGGCGATGGGCAAGATCGTTGACCGCGTTGCGCAGGTCTTTTCTCATTTCCTCTGTCCCGCCGGACAAATCTGGGATCAGGGCTTGAACGGCGCGTCCAGCATCTTCGAGTAAATTACGCGCCTGAAGTTCCCCCAGCCTCGTTTCATATTTGATCTCATCGTTTCCTATGTCGTTAAACGCCGCAGTCGCACGATCCCATGCTGCTTTGACATCTTTGCCCGGCAATTTCAGCGCCTCTTGCCCCTCAAGAGTCATAAGTTTATGTCGCAACGGGAGAATAAAAGCACATTCTTGAATGTTAGAGAGTTCATCTCCCTTACGGTTAAGGGCGCGCAAGACCTCTTTCCATCCCGTTATGGCCGGGTAAAAGACTATCAACGCGTCGAACGCCCGGCGAAGCCTTTCTCCGGCCTCCGGCGGCGATAGGGCGTTCATTGCGGCGAGCGCCTTGTTAAATTCCAGAAGCGCTTCTGCGGGCGTCGTTTCCTTCGGTCGGTCCTGCGCCGTCTGACCCGGTCGTATAATTTGTTTTGCCATAATGCTCATTATGAAAAATAATGCCGAAGCCGTTTATTGTTATACTATCGCTCACAGGGACAACAATAACGGAATTAGTTGCATACCGGAAAGAACCGCGCTCCCATGACTCTTAAGGTTAAAATTTGCGGCTTGCAGGACGAGGCTGCGCTAGCTGCCGCTGTCGAAGGCGGAGCGGCCTATATCGGCTTCGTGTTTTTTCCGCCATCGCGCAACTTCATCACGGTGGCGACGGCGCGGATGCTGGCGGCGCTCGCGCCGAAACATATCATGAAAACCGGATTGTTCGTCGACGCGCGCGATGATGAGGTTCGCGCCGTTCTGGATGCCGTGCCGCTCGATCTGTTGCAACTGCACGGGCAGGAAACGCCGGAGCGCATCGCCGCGATCCGCGCCGTGACCGGCTTGCCGGTAATGAAGGCTTTGCGCCTGAAATCGCCGGAGCATTTCGCCGCGATCCCCGCTTATGCCGCCGTGGCGGATCGCCTGCTGTTCGATAGCCGGATTGGCGACGAGCCCTCCGGCGGCCCGATCAACTGGTCGTCGCTGAAAGGCCGCGCTTTCGGCAAGCCCTGGATGCTGGCGGGCGGTTTGACGGCGGAGAATGTCGCGGAGGCCGTGGCTCTGTCGGGCGCAACATCGGTCGATGTGTCGTCCGGCGTCGAGGATGCGACGGGACGCAAAAGCCCGGCCAAAATCCGCGAATTTCTGGCGGTCGCCACGGGTTTGGGGTAAGTCAAGGATTGGCAATCTTTGACAATTTATGCTAGATTACGGCTTTCCCTGACGGAGGCTGCGATGACCCTGAATATCAACCTGACGCCCGAACTCGAAAAAATGGTGCGCGCGAAAGTCGCCGCCGGACATTACGGCTCGGCCAGCGAAGTGATCCGCGAGGCGCTGCGCCTGATGGAGATGCAGGACGAACTGCGCCGCATCAAACTCGAACGCCTCCGGCGCGACATTCAAGAGGGGTTGGAGAGCCCCACGGCGCCGTGGGACAAAAACGAGATTATCCGCGAAGGAAGGCGTCTGTTATCCGGGGAGAAAAAACTCCATGCCAAAAAATAAGGCCGCCGTTCTTTCGCGAACAAAGAACGCTCTCAGGGATTCCGCTGAAATCTGGTCTTATATCGCGCTTCACGGCACCGAAGCGCGCGCCACGAAGTTCGTGGATGGACTTGATGAGAAATGTCGGTTGTTGGCCTCCCATCCCGGCCTCGGTTGCCGCCGCGACGAACTGGCGGACGGGATTCACAGCTTTCCTGTCGGACGTTATGTCATTTTCTACCGTCCCGTCAAAAACGGTGTCACTATCGTGCGCATCCTGCATGGTTCGCGCGACATCGACGGCTCCTTTTTCGGCGGCAGCGACGGGGATGACATTCCAAGCGATTAAGAGATTGCCCCGTCCGTTAATTTCGATATTGTACCGCCATGACCGCACTTAAAAACACCTATCGTTCCGGTCCGGATGAATCCGGCCATTTCGGCCTCTATGGCGGGCGCTTCGTCGCCGAAACGCTGATGCCGCTCGTTCTCGCGCTGGAGGAGGCTTATAAAAAGGCCAAAGCCGATCCTGCTTTTCAGGCCGAGCTGGATTATTATTTGAAACACTATGTCGGGCGTCCCTCGCCGCTGTTTTACGCCGAGCGGCTGACGAAACATCTCGGCGGCGCGAAAATCTATCTGAAGCGCGAGGAGCTGAACCACACCGGCGCGCACAAGATCAATCACTGCATGGGTCAAATCCTGCTGGCGAAGCGCATGAACAAGAAGCGCATCATCGCCGAAACGGGAGCCGGGCAACATGGCGTGGCGACGGCGACGGTCGCGGCCTTGTTCAATCTCCCCTGCGTCATCTATATGGGCGAGCTTGATATCGAGCGGCAGAAACCGAACGTGTTTCGCATGCGGCTGCTCGGCGCCGAGGTGCGTCCGGTCAAGGCGGGTTCGCGCTCGCTGAAGGACGCGATCAACGAGGCCATGCGCGATTGGGTGGCGAACGTCGAGGACACGTTCTACATCCTCGGCACCGTCAACGGACCGCACCCCTATCCGGTTCTGGTGCGCGATTTTCAGGCTGTGATCGGGCGCGAAGTTCGCGCGCAGATGCAGGAAGCCGAAGGCCGTTTGCCGGATTCGCTGGTGGCGTGCGTCGGTGGCGGCTCGAACGCGATGGGCTTGTTTTATGAATTCCTCAACGATCCTTCGATTGCGATGTATGGCGTCGAGGCGGCGGGACACGGCGTCGAAACCGGACTTCACGCCGCAGCGTTGACCGGCGGGGTTCCGGGCGTCCTGCACGGAATGCGCAGCTATTTCCTGCAGAACGAAGACGGGCAAATTCAGGAAGCGCATTCGATCTCGGCGGGTCTCGATTATCCGGGCGTCGGTCCCGAACATGCGTGGCTGAAAGACGCCGGACGCGTGAAGTATGTGTCCGCCACCGACAACGAAGCGCTCGCGGCGTTCCAGCAATGCAGCAAGCTGGAGGGCATCATGCCCGCGCTGGAATCCGCGCACGCGCTCGCCTATGTCAACACGCTCGCGCCGACTTTACCTAAGGATCACGTCATGGTCGTCAACCTCAGCGGACGCGGCGACAAGGATATTTACACCGTGGCGAACACATTGGGGGTGACGCTATGAGTCGCATCGCCGCCACTTTCGCCGCGCTGAAGGCTTCGGGCAAACGCGCCCTTGTCACCTACATCGCTGCGGGCGATCCCGATCTTGAGACAAGCGCGAAGATTCTCGCGGGGCTGCCAAAAGCGGGCGTGGATATTATCGAATTGTCCATGCCGTTCAGCGATCCGATGGCCGACGGCGTGCCGATCCAGCTGGCGAATTTGCGCGCGTTCAAGGCGGGCATCACGCTGAAGAAAGTTCTGGCGATGGTCGCTACATTCCGAGCGACGGACGGGAAAACGCCGCTCGTTCTGATGGGCTATTACAACCCGATCTACGTCTATGGCGTCGAGACATTCCTCGCCGACGCCAAGGCCGCCGGAGTCGACGGCTTGATCGTCGTCGATCTGCCGCCGGAGGAAGATTCGGAACTCTGCGAACCGGCGCGGCGCGTCGGCCTGAATTTCATCCGTCTCGTCACGCCGACGACCGACGCCCAGCGCCTGCCCGCCGTGCTGAAAAGCGCGAGCGGATTTTTGTATTACGTCTCCATCGCGGGCATCACCGGCACGCGCAGCGCCTCGATCGAACCCGTCAAGGTTGCGGTCGCCGCGCTTCGCCGCGCCACCGATTTGCCGGTCGCCATCGGTTTCGGCGTCGCGACCCCCGATCAGGCGCGGCAATTTGCCGCTCTGGCGGACGGCGTCGTCGTCGGCAGCGCCATCGTCAACCGCATCGCCGGAAATCTCGACCCCGAAGGCCGTGCCAAGCCAGAGCTGGTCGAGGATGTGCTGGGGTTTGTCGGGAGCCTTGCCGCTGCTGTTGACGGATAGGCCGCAAGAAGGCCATCACGGAACGGGAGGGAAAATCAGGTCTTGCTGATTAATGTGACATGCTGCCTGTAGGCGCGACGGATTGATCGGCTTGCCGTAACTGGCAGCGACAAAGTTCCAAACAGCATCGGCAGGAGTGAAGGCGGAAACGCCGTAGCCCGGAATTCCTGAAGATGTTACCCCGCAGAATTCTCCATCTGGGGTAAACCATCCTCCGCCTGACATGCCGCCCCATAAGTTAGTTCGACTTCTGGCTTCGGTCTTGCATTTGCGCTTTCCATAATCACTCAACTGCCCGACCGTTGCTTCAACAGCGTGAAGCTTGCCGTCAAAGACGCCTATAGAAACAAGTTTCGTGTCGGGAACGAGGACGGAAGAATTCCTATTCACCGCAAGCAAACCCCAGTTCTTCGGTATGCCCGGCGGGGAAACTTGGGCAAGCGCAAGGTCAATCGGTTCGTCAAGGCTGATGACGCTTGAAGGCACTTGGGGATAGGGTGCTTTTGGCAACACGGCATTTATGTTTGGATAGAGCGTCCTATCCGAGGCGACGACTTGATGCGCGCAGAGGATGAAACGATCATCTCCAATACAAATGGCTGAACCGTTTACCTCCGAACCATCCCCCTCAACATACTGCACTCTTAGAATACATCTCGCCGCCTGTTGTAGAGCAGGATATTTGGCAACGATCCCCATAAACCCACGCGTTGTGTTTATGCCGCGAATGGCGGTGATTTCTTCTTCAGTTATTCTGGCAACAAGCGCTTTGACATCCGCCGGTATAGTCGGGGCTGGTTTGGGCTCGCTAGAGATGGCGCAGCCAAAAATCCTACCCCCCAATACACCGACCGCACAGCCGCTTAAAGCGGACAAAAGCAGATGCCTCCTGTTATACATTAATCAACCTTTTCAATAAATGGATTAAATGCGTAATGGCGTTGAGAGTATACAACGCTCTCCTGCAACTAATTCAAAAATTGTAGAAACCCGCGTTCGAAAAGGCTATATCAGCCGGAATTATTGTTAATCATGACTGGGACAGCCATAAACTGGCTTGCTAACTTCGTCTGTTCAAAACTCCGCGCTCTTGTTGCGCCAAGAAAAAGATTCCCCCTTTTTTCGGCGGCTGCACGCCGCTGAGTCTATGATGACAAAGCATTTTTCCATCGTTAAACTGTAAAACTCCAACAACAAAGCCTTTGCGAGCATTTATTATGGCCGGTCATTCCCACGCAAAAAACGTCATGCATCAAAAGGGCAAATCGGACGCCAAGCGCGCCAAGCTCTTTAACAAGCTCGCCCGCGAAATCGCGGTTTCCGCCAAGCTCGGCATGCCCGATCCGGTTTCCAACCCGCGCCTCCGCGCCGCCATCGCCGAGGCGCGCGCCAACAATCTGCCGCGCGAGCGCATCGAACGCGCGATCAAATCGGCGCAGCCCGGTTCGACCGATTTGGCCAATTACGAAGAGGTGCGCTACGAGGGCTACGGCCCGGGCGGCGTCGCGCTAATCGTCGAAGCCTTGACCGACAACCGCAATCGCACCGCATCCGAATTGCGCACCGCGTTCTCCAAGAACGGCGGCGCGATGGGCGAGACGGGTTCGGTCGCGTTTATGTTCGCGCGCGTCGGCGCGATCGTGTTTCCCGCCAAAGTTGCCGGAGCCGACGCGATGTTCGAGGCCGTCATCGAAGCGGGCGGCGAGAATGTCGAAAGCGACGCCGAACGGCATGAGGTCACAACCTCGATCGAGGATTTCGGCGCGGTGCGCGATGCTTTGGAAAAGAAATTCGGCGAAGCCGAGAGCGCGAAACTGGTCTGGCGACCGCAGACTCTGACCCCTGTCGCGGGCGAAACGGCGCAAAATCTGTTCAAGTTGATCGACGTTCTCGACGACAATGACGATGTCCAGACCGTGACCGCGAATTTCGACATCGACGAAGCCGAATTACAAAAACTGGCGTCGTAAACAAATGGTTAACTCTTTGATCCGCAAAACAGAGTCCGAAATCGAATTTACTTTTCCCTTCAGCTTTGCTTAGGTGAGGGCCGATTATCCCAACACTGCGGGACCGAAAGAGGATATGGCCGAACATGATTGATCTCGATTTTCAGGCGCTCGACGCCGCCGCCACGCAAAAGCTGTTGAGCGATATCGCGTCGGATATCGCGCCGGTTACATTGCCGGGGGGCAAGACCACGGTTCAGGCCGCGAGCCTGCCCTTCTATGACGAGTTTAAATTCTACGCGCTGTCGGACACGACCCTGCCCCAGCCCAACACGCGCTACATGCTTTACAAGCCGGGCGATCTCAGCCTGATGAACTGGACCAACGAGCCGATCTACAGCGTCAACGAACGCGCCCCGATCAAGCTCGACCGCAAAACTTGCGTGCCTTACGCGAAATTCTTTTTCCATTATGTGCGCGGGCAGCTGGGGCGGTTTATCATCGTCGAGAAACCCGAAGAAGTCGTCTGGCTCGCCAACGCCAACGACAAGGAAAAGGCCGAAGTGGCGTCCCGCCTGATGCCGGTGACGTACAAAGGCATTGGCCGCGATAATCTTTATACGCTCACGGCCAGCGTCGTTTTCAAAAACGCGCTGTTCAAGACCGACATCAAGATCGCGCCTTATGAAATGGATGTCTTCGACGCCGAGCTGGGACAGCCGGAGCATTTCACCATCGGCCAGATGAAGCTGACTAATGAGGATTTGCTGCTCGAAGACCTGAATGTCCCGGTTGATCCGCCGCCCGGCGAGTTCGGCTAACCTGAATCGGGGCTTGTTTTGCAAACCGTTACTACAGTTCGCGACGCGCGTATGGCCATTTTGCCGTGGCGCCAGAAGGCGGAGACCGTCGCGCTGGTTCCCACCATGGGCGCGTTGCATCGCGGCCATATGACGCTGGTCGAGCAGGCGCAACGCATCACGCAATGCGTGATCGTTTCGATTTTCGTCAATCCGACGCAATTCGGCGCGAACGAGGATCTGTCGCGTTACCCGCGCCGGATCGAAGCCGATCTCAAGCTTCTGGCCGAGGCCGGATGCGATCTCGTTTACATGCCATCCGTCGAGGAAATGTATCCGGAAGGCTTCGCGACCCGCGTCGATCCGGGACCGCTCGCGACCATCCTCGAAGGCGCGGCGCGTCCCGGCCATTTTCAGGGCGTCGCCACGGTCGTGTCCAAATTTTTGATGCAGTTGATGCCCGATGCCGCCTTGTTCGGCGAGAAGGATTACCAGCAGCTTCTTGTCATCCGGCGGATCACGCGCGACCTCGATATTCCGGCGCATATCATTTCGGTGCCGATCGCCCGCGACCGCGACGGGCTTGCGCTGTCGAGCCGCAACGCGTATCTGACGCCGGACGAACGGCAACACGCCGTCGCCTTGCCGCATGTGTTGCTGGAAACGGCGAAAGCCATTCACGGCGGCGCGACTATCGCTACGGCCTTGACGGACGGGAAGCATCGTCTGGCGCAATCCGGGTTCCATGTCGATTATATGGAGTTGGCGGATGCCGAAACTCTGGAGCCGGTTCACACGCTCGAACGCTCGACGCGTCTGCTCGCCGCCGCGCGCATCGGCACGACGCGCCTGATCGATAACGTGGCGATTGAGCCGCGATCGGTTTAGGACGTAAAACCCAGCAAAATCCCCCGCTGAATCGCAGCGGAAAGAGTTCTGGCCCTTCGTGAAGCCTTTGAGTCGTTGCGGCTGGGACGTTCAGGGGGAGAGCATAAATAGCGAGTTGCTCTAGCAAGATCAACGGTTTCCCGTCCCCGTTTTCCTGGTTTTACGGGAAAGTGCTTTTCCGTATGAATTCCCTGACTCATATTCTGTCCCTCAATTTGATTGTCCCTATATGCTTGCGTCATCCATAACACGCGCTCGTACTAGCGGGTCAAGAGGGTTATTACTTTCATCTTTCTCAGCCGTTGCGTCAGGGTTTGTTTGGTTAAGCCGAGCTATGGGTTTATCCGCGCCATTGAAAAAAGAGTCATTCCGGCGAAAGCCGGGAATCCA
>CAIQVS010000011.1 GCA_903875345.1 uncultured Pseudomonadota bacterium
GAATCGCGATTTCAAGAGTAAATCCTTTCCAGTTCGTGCGTCCATTTGCCCTATATTGAACGATCTTTTCCTTAGACAGCCACTGACACCTCTGTCAATTTAACCTTCCCATCCAGAATCTCTTCGACCATGATTCCGTCTTCAAATTTGATGCCCGCCCATACGTGCGCCACTTTCTCATGGCTACGAAGCCTTTGCCAGTGTTGTTGCGCCGACTGGATAAGCTTAAAGACCATCGTCACTGTGGCATTGGTGTTCCCGCAGCCTTTAGTTTTATTGGTCCTTAAACGCACCGCAGAAAACGTTGATTCAATGGGATTGCTGGTCCTTATGTGTTGCCAATGTTCAGCCGGGTAATTGTAAAACGCCATCAACCTTTCACGATGATTGCGCACGCAATCAACCGCCCGTGGATATTTAGCCTCAAACTCTTCGATGAGGATGTCAAAGGCAAGATCAGCTTCTTTCTTCGTCGGAGCCATATAGATATTATGGATCATATTCTTAGCCCTGCTTTGCAGGCTGTCCGGCAGTTTATCCAGAACGTTGGCCGTCTTATGCACCCAGCAAAGCTGTTGGTCACTGTCCGCAAATTCTTCATCCATCGCGGCCCAGGCTCCCAAGGCCCCGTCTCCTGTGGTCAGCTTGGGCCCATGAGCTAATCCCTGCCGCTTCAATTCCCGGAAAATGGAACCCCAGCTTTCTTTGGATTCCCGGAACCCTTCACCAACGGCAACGACTTCTTTTGTCCCGTCCTTACGCGCGCCAATTACCACCAGAATACACATCCGTTTGTCATCTCCTAAACGGACGTTAAAATGGATCCCATCAAGCCACCAGTAAACATACTCAACGCCATCAAGACGCCGCTCACTCCATTCTTTATATTCTTCCTGCCAAACCCGCTTTAACCGAACGATCGTTTGAGCCGACAACCCTTTGGCTTTAGGCCCCAAAATCTTCCCCAACGCCTCTTGAAAATCTCCTGTCGATATCCCTTTTAAATACAGCACCGGCAATAATTCATCTATATTATTTGATTTACGCAGATACTTCGGCACAATCGAACTTTCAAACCTTGGCTCATTTTGTACCCCCAACGCCCGGTCATCCACCCGTGGCACGCTCACTTCCAAAGGACCCGCTCCCGTTAGAAGAACCCGGGGCCGATGCGCCCCATTCTTGATCACACGCCTGTTGCCGGCATCATCTAAAATATATTGATATTTCTCAAGGTAAAGCTCAACTTCGATCTCTAACGCCTTCGCCAGGATTTCTTGCGCTCCGTGTCTTACCAGGGCGTCCAGCTCTAATCTTACTAAATTCTTTTCTTCAGCGGTTCTTTCTGCTAATCTCTTATTCTTCATTTGGGTATCCTTTCGGTTAGCGTGTCCTAACCCAAGTTCGTCAGTAAGCACATAAAAATGATTTTTTTGATCATCTTGCAAAACGTCTATCGACGATGGTTTGACAAATATTTTTAAAAAGAGAATGTAGTGAAGACCACCCCCTTGAAATCGTGTTGGAATCAGTCATAATGAAAGCATGTTTTTACGACGAATTCGACGAAAGAAGGGTGAAACAAATTACGATTACTGGGCACTGGTGGAGTGCGTGCGAACAGCGCGCGGTCCGCGGCAACAGGTCATTGCTACGATTGGTAAATTGCCTGGTTTTAAAAAAGAAGAACGTGTCGGCTGGGAAGAGATTAGCCGGATATTAAGCGGTGAGCCGGCAAAAGCGGCGGACCTTTTTGAAAAGGAAGAAGAAATTCCTGAGTGGGCTACGGTCAATACGCGCGGAGTTCAAATTGAACGGTTACGGCGTTTTGGAGATGTGTATTTGGGGTTGGCGCTGTGGAAACGGCTGAAGCTGGATCAGGTTTTTGAAAAGTTACAAGAACAAGGACGAGAGGAGGTTCCCTGGGCGGATATGTTCAGTGTGCTGGCGATTGCACGGATGTGCCAACCCAGTTCAGAATTGGCGATTGCGGAGAACTGGTATGAAAAGACAGCGCTGGAAGATTTACTAGGGATTGGCGTCGACAAGGTCAATGAGAGCAGGCTTTACCGAAGCCTGGATCATATTCTTCCTCATAAGGATGAAGTTTGCAAACATCTCCAGGATAGGTATGCGGAATGGTTCGGTTCGAAGTTTGATTTTTTGTTTTATGACATTACGAGCACATATTTTGAAGGACAGTGCGAAGGTAATGCTCAAGTAAAATACGGGCACAGTCGGGACAAACGATCAGACTGTAAACAGGTGTGTATTGGGCTTATCGTCAATGCCGAAGGGCTGCCTGTTGGTTATGAAGTTTTTGATGGGAACCGACGGGATGTCACGACGCTGGAAGAAATGGTTGAGCTGATGGAGGATAAATACGGAAAGGCACAGCGAGTGTGGGTGCTTGACCGGGGCTTTGTGAGTGAAGACAATCTGGATTTTTTACGTGAACGCAAAGCGCAATATATTGTCGGGACACCCAGAGCCGTTTTGAAAGATTTTGAGAAAGAGCTCGATGCCAGAGACTGGGCGGCAGTTGCGGCTGGCGTTGAAGTAAAGATTGTGAAGCGTCCTGATTATGGTGAGGAGAAGTTTGTTTTATGTCGCAGCGCGGGACGAAAAGAAAAAGAACGAGCGATGTTAGAACGGCAAGTTCAGCGGCTCGATGAACAGCTGCAAAAGATCAAAAAATCTATACTCGCTGGGAGATTAAAAGAAGATGTGGTGGCGGCCAAACGCATTGGACGATGGTCGGGACGATATTCAAAAGCAGATCGGTTAATCGACGTCAAACTTGTTAAAGATTCTGCTGGCCGTCTCGTTGATTTAGAAATTGTGCGACGGATGGATCGTGCCGAGTGGGCTGAGAAGGCCAATGGCTGTTATTTATTGCGAACAAATTTGACTGAAGAAGATCCTGCGAAATTGTGGAAAGCTTATATGCAACTGTCGTTGGCGGAAAAAGCTTTTCAATTGAGCAAAAGTGATCTTGGAATGCGTCCAGTTTTTCATCAGGAAGAACATCGTGTCCAGGCGCATATTTTTGTCTGCTTCCTGGCGTTGGCAATGTATAAAAGTCTGGAATTGTGGATGGTGTCAAAAGGGTTGGGCAATAGCCCTGCGAAATTATTGGAAGAGTTCCGGGAAATTCGATCCATGGATATCGTCATGCCGGTAAAAGATCGGAGCCCTGTTCGCCTACGTGTCGTTGCCAAGCCGGATGAACATGTGCGTGTTTTATTGCAAAGGCTTGGAATTCAAATC
>CAIQVS010000012.1 GCA_903875345.1 uncultured Pseudomonadota bacterium
AAGCTGTTCATCGACGTGTTCGACGCCGAAGCGCATAAAATCCAAAATGTCGAGTTTCTGGCACAGGGCACGCTCTATCCCGACGTGATCGAAAGCGTGTCCTTCTCCGGCGGACCCAGCGTCACGATCAAATCGCACCATAATGTCGGCGGTCTTCCCGAACGCATGAAATTGAAACTGGTTGAACCGTTGCGTGAGTTGTTCAAGGACGAGGTGCGGCGATTGGGACGGGAACTCGGCTTGCCGGAAAGTTTTGTTGGGCGTCATCCGTTCCCCGGTCCCGGCCTCGCCATCCGCGTGCTCGGCGACATCACCGTAGACAAACTCGCGATCCTGCGCAAAGCCGATGTGATCTATCTCGATGAAATCCGCAAGGCCGGATTGTACGACGAAATCTGGCAGGCTTTCGCCGTGCTGCTGCCGGTGCGCACGGTCGGCGTAATGGGCGACGGGCGGTCTTACGACAACGTGCTGGCGCTACGCGCCGTGACCTCGGTCGACGGCATGACGGCGGAATCCTACCCCTTCGAACACAGCTTCCTAACCCGCGTCGCCACCCGCATCATCAACGAAGTCCCCGGCATCAACCGAGTCACCTACGACGTGACCAGCAAGCCGCCGGGAACGATCGAGTGGGAGTAAAACACAGACCAGCTATTTATTAAATCTTACCCATGCGGAATATCGTTGGGTACCTTGCTCAGCGCGTTAATCTTTTGGTCAATCCCCTCAGCGATAGTCCTCGTTTCGCCGCTGAATGCTGGCACTTCGAAAGAAGATCATACGTGGAACAAAGCCCTCCTCCCCTTTCCCTTCCGAAATACAGGTCGGATATTGACGGCTTGCGGGCACTGGCGGTTTTGGCCGTCGTTGCCTTTCACGCCTTCCCGAAGATGGTCAAGGGTGGGTTTATTGGCGTCGATGTTTTCTTCGTGATCTCCGGCTATCTCATTTCGAGTATCCTGTTCGAGAATCTGGAGAAAGGCACCTTCTGTTTCGCCACATTCTATGCACGACGCACCAAACGTATTTTCCCAGCTCTTATTCTCGTTCTGGTTTCCAGTTATCTGTTCGGCAAGTTTGTCTTGTTCAAAGACGAATTCCAGCAACTGACTAAGCATATAGAAGCCAGCGCAGGGTTCATCCAGAATATTGTATTATGGAAAGAGACTGGTTATTTCGACAATGCCGCATCAACAAAACCGCTGCTGCATATCTGGAGCCTTGGTGTCGAGGAACAGTTTTATCTCGCCTGGCCACTGTTGATCTGGCTGGTCTGGCGCTGCCGCATCAGCTTGCCGCTGGTCACACTCTTGATTGCGGTAATTTCATTCCTGTTGAATCTGCAGTACGTACATGATGCCCCCATGGCAGCCTTCTACTTGCCGCAAACGCGGTTTTGGGAATTGTTGTGCGGCAGCCTGATCGCGTGGAGTCATCTGCATCCCACTGCAGCCGTGAATGCCCTGCACAATCGACTGTTTGCCAATATTCTGTCCATCGTCGGGTTCACACTTATTATCACCGGATTTGCACGTATCAACATGGATTCCGGCTTTCCGGGCACATGGGCACTGATCCCCGTGGCCGGAACGGTCTTGATTATTCTGAGCGGGGCAGCGTGGCTTAACCAAACGCTCTTCGGCAACAAGATTGCGGTCTGGTTCGGACTCATCAGCTACCCGCTTTACCTGTGGCACTGGCCATTACTTGCTTTTGCACACATCATTCAAGGCGAAGCCCCCAGCCCAACTTATTGTGCTGCCGCCATAGCGGTAGCCATCATTCTTTCGTGGCTTACCTATCGCTTGATCGAAAAACCGTTGCGGCAAAGTCAGAGAAACTGGCTCATCGTCCCCATCCTTTCCCTTCTAATAACTACGACAGCCTATGTCGCACTTCTCTCTTAGAACCTGTTCATGATCTTTTAACGGGAAATTGATTCAAGGATTCCTCACCAGCGGAGGAAGCCATGAAGCGCAACTACCCAAGCGACGTTAGCCGAGAGGTCTTTGAAA
>CAIQVS010000013.1 GCA_903875345.1 uncultured Pseudomonadota bacterium
ATGGCCAGATCCAGCCATGAAACTTGCCAGTAGAAATCAGCATGTTTTGATAGACCGTATCTGTTCGTCACCTGTTTGACCGTCTGGTTAGTATCTCGGATCTTGGTTTCAATTCCGAGAAGGCTGTCTGTTGTGATGTTTGAGAACATCAACCCGGCTTGCCACATTGATTCGTCGACAATCAGCGCCGCGGGTTCTTTGATGGCGTTTGGCTTTTCGTTGAACAGCAGAGCATGTGCGACAATCCACAGATCGGCCTTAGCTTTCATCTGTTTCTGATAATGGCATTCATCAAAGTGCGGGCAGAACAACCACCCTCCGCCTTCCTTGCTCTTTTTGCATACGGTCGTTTGCGCTGATTCCATCGCGTCCTCGGCGTCTTTGATGCGGTCGAGATCGCTGCACATGGTTCGCCTCTTTTCAGATTTGTGCATATGTTCATCGGCCTGGATTGGCGCTTCGCGTCCGCGCCATACTCGCGCAGTCATTCCGGCGGCCTGTGCTTCTTCAACTGCGGCTTTGATTTCATCGCCTGCCGCTGCGTCCTGTTCAAATCGTTCCGCTTGTTCGTCGCCGAGTTTCCTTGTTGGGACTGCTAGGATTACGATACGCTTATCTTTCTTCGGCGGGTTCAGTGAGAAGTTGCTTTCAGCTTCCGCTATGACGTCGGCAACGTTTTCCGTTGTGCGGATGCGTTTACGTTTGCGTTCGGAACGCTCCTTCTCTAACTTTCTGTTTGCCTCTCGTATATCTGCAAGCATAGCGATAGCGTGTTTGCGTGCGACGTGTGTTTTCCCACCGCCGACTGTTAGACGGATAGCATGTGCGGGTGGCGTTTCTTTGCTGTTCTTGTCGTGTTTCATTGCGGCAGAAAAGAATTTTGCAACCGCGGCATCGAGAAGCCTATCGGCTTCTGGTCGCGGTGTCAGTGCGGCGACGGCGCGCGGTTTCTCCAATGCTGCGGCGATCCTGGCTCGCACTGCGTCGGGTCCACCGTCGCGAATCGTGTCGTTGAAGTCGCTTTTATCTTGGTGGCGGAAGGGCCAGGGCGTTGCCACCGTCACCTTGATGCCGGACACGCGCCAGGTTTCGATGGCCTTGGTCAACGCGCGGTCGGCCGGGCTGAAACGCTTGTCGTCATCACGGCAGATCATCAGCGGCCGGTTTGATTCCGGCTTGTAGTTCGGGATCGGGCCGATGGTGATGTGCATCGCGTATCCGGTCGACGCCCACACCGAGAGGCCTGTTTCCGGTCCTTCGGCGAGCATCAACGGGCCAACGGCGAACCCTGGCAATCGGACAGCGGCGCCGGCCATGCGGCCGCTTGTTTGCTTCGTCGGATGATCTGGTGTTGCCGCTACCTTCAGGCCATCGGCGGTCAGATAGACGCGCTGGACTGCCTGCACCGTGCCGTCTGGCGCGGTCATGGCCACGACCAGGGCGTTGCTCTGCCGATGGAATCGGACGGCATCAGGTGGCCATCCCGAAGCCGGCGCGGGAATGCTGCGGGTCTCTATCAGGTAGCGTTCGGCGACGGTGCCGGCGACGGGAACCGACTGGTTCCATGTGCCGCGTGCGTAGGCGATGCGCTGCCGTTCGTCGGATTCGGCCTTGTCCTGTGCTGCGGCTTTCTTTTTAGCGCGCTCTATCAGGATTGCTGAATCGACTGGCGGTAGCGGCGTCGTGTCAGTGATGCCGAGGTAGGACTTCGCCCAGCGCACCGCCTCGGTGAATGAGCAAGATCGGGCGTGAGCAATGGCGTCCAGCATTGAACCGCCAGCACCACCGGAATGCCAGAAGAATTGCCCTTTTTTCGATCCACGGACGCAAACCGATACGCCGGCCGTGTGCGGGAAAAGCCAATTTGCGCTTTTTCGTGTCTCTGGTTTCGGCGGCCCGAAAAGTTGCTCGGCCAGCTCTTCAACGCGATCTGCTAGGCGGGCTTTGATTTCTTCGAGTTCGATGGCTGCATCAAAAGGCATCAAGCGGCCCTCCGGCTGGCGCGGCGATACCGGCCTTCGGCGAGCAGCCGGTCGGCGATCCGATCTAGGGTGGCGGGTGGTGGCGCCGGCCGGGCTGGCGGTGCGGTAATGGTTAAATGGTGCGTCATCGCGACGGTCCTTTGCAGGCGCGCGGCGACGGCGACGGAATGGACTTGACAGTCAGGCTAACGATGAATAGTTAGAAGCCGTGACGCGACTTCTGTTCCCGTTTGCAAGACCGTCAGCCCCTCGCCGCCGGTCGCGCGCGAGGGGTTTTTTTTCAGGCGGTCAGCCCGAACATAACGGCGACTTCCGGCAGGGCGGCGGCGTCAACCTGCCACCGGCCGCGGCTCACGTCCGCGCTCGGAAGGCGCCCAGATACGGCCGCTTCCCACAGAACGCGGTATGACGGGATCGGCTGACCCGTGGTGGCGATGCGGCGCAGTCGCGCCGCCACATGGGTCAGCGGGATTCTTTCGGACACGTGTCGTCTCCTATGATGTTTGCAGGGGAGCGACCGGCCGCTGTAACGTCGGAGCTTACGAGGGCTTCCGGGTTTGTTGCAGCGATCCGGG
>CAIQVS010000014.1 GCA_903875345.1 uncultured Pseudomonadota bacterium
CTGCCCGTTCAAGGCTCATATCATACATTTCCGAAAGACGGGACAGGTCAGTTTTCGGCGGATGGTCGTATCTGTAATAATCAACCAAATCCTTCGCCGCGAAAGCTCGCAGCAGAACTGGCATTAAAGCAATATCCTCATTGTCGACTATTCCGGCCTTTGTTAACGCTTTCATATAATGATTGGCGTGACGCGGCTGATATTGCGGATCGGTAAACACGAAATTCATCATGACGTGGACATATTCAAACAATAGATCGCCTATCATCAAGGCATCGGTGTCAACCACCCCGGTCACCTTGCCGTCTGGGGCATTAAGCACGTTCTGCCGCTCAAAATCGCGGTGGACGAAAGCCGGATAATGCAAAGGCAGCGAAGGCGTTTGCATATATTCGGCGATATAATCCTTCTGCAGACAGGGAGGCAGTTCGGCAAAAGGAATGTCCGGCTGGTTCAACGCCCCAGGAGCGATATAGTTCATTTGCCCCAGCCATTCGCCGACCTTTTTTTGATGGGAAAGCGAGGCATGAAGACGCCAAAAAGCATCGGCGATACTGGCATGTCCTACGTCCGGAATAGGCGTTTTGTTGCTGTGGTCACGCCCGACATAGTGGTTTCCAGAAAAGCGCTGCCACATGACGGCTGGCTTGCCGTCGATCATAGAGACGGGGCCATCTTTGCCGAGAATAATGCGCGGCAGTAATCCTGAATTGTCATTCTGTACTACGCTACAAATCAACGCGACTTCTGCCACAGGGCGGCTTCGAAAAACGGTCATGACAAAATCGCCTGCCACGAACCATGTGTCGTTCATCATGCCGCGCTGGTCTTGTCGCAGATAGGCGGTGGCAGGAATTTCATAGTTCCTCGCCAATTGTTCTCGCACAGTTTCAGTCATTTTCAGTCCACAATGTCTTCATCGAAAAGAACCCCAGATGCCGGTTGACCCGACACCTGGGGCATCCGTCACCTATGCTTCCTTTGTTGGTGCTGTGACCGACGCACCTCTTACAACCGTTGGACGGCTGGCTGGTTTATAGTCATCGAGCGCTTTCAGAAGCGTATCGACTTCATCATTGGTGTTGTAATGGATGAACCCGACGCGGATGAAACCACCTGTGTTTTCGAGGCCGAGCCTTTCAGACAGGGAGATCGAGTAAACGCTGCGGCTCCAGATATCGATGCCTTTTCCGGCCAGATATTTCGCCATGTCGTTCGATTGTTCGCCGTCGCGGGACACCGCGATGGTCGGCACGCGCTGCCCAGCCAGTTCTTTTTCCGTAATTCCCCACATCGCGTATTGCGGACGCTTCTTCATTTCATCGATGAATTTCCACGTCAGCTGCTCTTCATGGGCTTCAATCGCAGCCATGCCAGCATGGATATCAAGCTGCCGTCCCGTAAACTGGGGGAATCGGCTACGGAAAGCCGGATTTTTTTCACCGACATGGGCGATGTATTCGATGGCGGCTTTGGCACCTGCAGCCAGTTCGTAGGTTTGCGCGCCATTCAGCCATTTCAACGGCAACGTGTTGGGTGCTGGGCGTATTTTGTAGGCAGGCAGGGATTCCAAAAGCTCTCTTTTGCCCCACAGAAAGCTAAGATGCGGCCCGAAGAATTTGTAGGTTGAGCATCCGATGAAATCGACGCCCCATTCCTGCGCATCAATTCGCGCATGCGGGGCGTAAGCAACGGCATCAACATAAACCAAAGCACCGGCTTCCTTGGCAACCTGAGCCAGCCTCTTCACATCCGGTCGTGTGCCAACCGAGCTAGAAGCGGCGCAGAAAGCAACGATCTTGGTTTTGTCAGAAAGAACCTTGCGCAGATTTTCTTCCGTCAGTTGGCATGTGCCTTCCTCAATGTCGAAGTGACGGACGGTCGCACCGGCATCTTCGGCTGCAGCCACCCAAGGCGATACGTTGGCATCATGGTCAAGACGAGAAACGATGACTTCATCGCC
>CAIQVS010000015.1 GCA_903875345.1 uncultured Pseudomonadota bacterium
CTGCTTCAAAAGTGAACGCTTTATAAAAATTCTTCTAATAAGCGCACCATATCACGGAAATTCCGAAAGTCAAGATAATTATTCCATATGAATGCAATTAACATCCATATTGGATTGCAATAGAGGTTGTCTGACTATATTAACCGCTATAATTTCACGTAAAACGCACGTTTAAACGAATTTCCTTGATTTATCCGAAAACGTGGTATATATAATCCATTATGAACATAACGGGACGACAAATACGCGGTGCGCGGGGCTTGCTGGGTTGGTCGATGGAAGAGTTGGCCGACAAAACCGGCGTTTCCCGCATCACCATCCGGCAAGTCGAAGCCGAAACCGCCCAGCCGCAGGAACGTACGCTGGCCAGCCTTCTTGCCGCCTTCGACAAGGAAGGAATCGAGTTTCAGGATAACGAGGGCGTCTGCATTCGCAAGCATCAAATGCGAACCTATAGCGGCAAGGCCGGTTATCGTCAGTTGCTCGACCATATCTATGAAACCGTCAAGAAAGGTGGGCGCATCCGTCAGTTCAATTTCGGCGATGAACGCTATGCCCCGATTGCCGACGATGCCGCCGCCGAACATATCCGGCGCATGGAAGAAATCGAAGGGCTGGACGCCAAGGTTCTGGTGCTGGAAGGCGAAATCGGCAATCCCGTCAGCTATTGCAGCTATCGGACGCTGGATGCGGAATATGCCGATATGGCCCCTTGGTATCTCTATGGGGACATTCTGATCCTCCCCCTGACCGAAGGCGGTAGGCGCGAATGCGTGACGATCCAGTCCAAACAGGTTGCCGAACGGTATGCGCGGGAGTTCGATTTGTTCTGGAACAAGGGGAATCCGGGCGAAAAACGCCTTAAAAAGGCCCGCAAGTAATTGATTTCGTTCGTTAGGGTTGCTTTTTCTGCTATAGTGCTGGTTGATTTTTAAGGCTGTTTTTGAAGTTATTTAACCAAGGCAATAGGGCGTATCGCATGATACCGGGCAAGCAATTTCAGCAGCAGTTTGGCGGCCTCTATACGGCTGTTATTCCCTATGAACAGGCTGACCCGCTCCATCGCAGTTCTCTCGGCGGCGTTCTCCGTGATGCGATCAAGCATGAGGCCAAGGTTCATGGCGCAGCTTTCGATCATGCCGGGTTCCGTAACGTGATGAAGGCAATGGCGACCGGCGATGTCGAAGTTCTGTTCTTCGCCGCAGCATGGGATTTGTGCGAACCTAAAATTATCGGCGCGACGATCAATTTTCCGTCTGTATCGTTGGAGCGCAAAGGTGATGACATTGTTGCCAAGCGCGGCATTTATAGCGAGGACGTTTGTATTCTTCCCCCCATGGTGCGTGACCTGATTGTCGAAAGGCCGGTTGGCGGAGGCTTCCCAGCAGTCGGTATTGGCACACATTTTATCCAAGCAAGCATGCAGCACTTCTCAACAAAGGGCATGCGCGGCGGAGAAGTGCCAGCCGGACAGACATTCGAGTTTGCGCCACACAACAGCAAGATTGTCAGAATTCAGAAGCAGTTAGGAGCGAGGTTAGGCAAAGATCAGGACAGCAGCTTGCTGCGGTTGCCCGCATTGACTGATAGCATCCGCGACAAATGGACAATGCCGGTTGAAGTAGTTGTCGTTCAGTTACCGGATGGTTCAAGCGATCCGAACAATTTTATCGTCCGATGGTCTGGCGCAGGTGGAATGCAGAAAATAGGAGCGGCTTTCACCAAAGGCATATCGACCTTCAAAGGCACGACGGTGACGCAAGGACAGTTTATCAGCAATGGTCAACTGCCGGACGCGCCAATGGTCGAAAGTGTTCTGGCGTCTATCCTAAAAGCCGCTGACGATGAACTACGCATGCGGCGTTGGGGACATCTAAAAAACCAGCCGCCCGGAAAATTCAGTCCGTCCATCCCATTGCTGGGAAATAAACAGCAGGCTTTTCGCGCCTTGATGCAGGCACAGAATGATGAGTTGTTCGCGCCGCCCCCTGCCAAAGACAACAGCCTGCTTTTTGGCGTCAAGCCGCCGCCGATGCACATTCACGCCCTGAATGAACCGGAACTGGTTGCTGGGCTTCGGTCACTGGGAGCGGAAACGCGCATGCTGGGGCCAAATGCCATGCAAACCGCTTCACTTAATCTGGCCAAAGCCACGGCAACAGAATCTGCCATCCGGCCACTAAAGCTGGTAGGATCAGGTTCTGTCCATACGCCGATATTTTCTCTAGTCGCTTAACCTTCTTTTGCCGCAAGGTATCCCATGAATGCCGTGACCCAGAACCGTCTGGCCGAGGCCAGTTCGATGCTTGAAGAGGCCAAGCGCCTCAACGCCAACGGCCAACATGGCGCAGCGATGAAACTGGCTTATGCGGCTTCGGAATTTGTAGCGGCGGGTTACTTATCCAACGCTGTAGGCGAAAATCTTCCTCCGTCTGACGCTACCTATGAACGGTTTGCCAAAACCATCCGCGAGCCAACCCGCCACCCGGCATTAGCCGCAGAAATTATAGGGCTTGTTGGCGACGTATCTGCCTTGCGCGAAATTTATGAACCGGCCTTGCTAGACGAAACCACGGACAAAGACGCCCGGCAGATGACTGACTGCGTGAAAGCGCTGGCTGCGCTTGTTAAAAGGATCGCCTTCGTTTCATCATTTCGATAACAATGCAAAAAGCGATGCGCCTTCCTAAAGCGCTTTTGTTGCCGCCGAAAGATGTTCTTGTTTTGTTCACCCATATGTGTTATGCATGTTCACACGGTGAGCAATGAGAAAA
>CAIQVS010000016.1 GCA_903875345.1 uncultured Pseudomonadota bacterium
CACCTATATTGCTAAATCGCCAAATCTGTTCTTTAATTCCTAGCCACATTTTATTTTTATCAATAGCAAAACCCATCGCTGGGCCAAAAATCCGCTCACGCGCCGCAATTTGACCGTTTTCACTTGGAAAAATAAAAAAAATTCGCCCCGATTGATAAGTTGAGAAACTATGGTAGAATCGAGTTGAGCAACAGAAACAATATCGAAGTTTCGCTCTAGTGTTGGACAGGAATGGCTTGAAATGGCCCGCAGCAGGCGTAGATACCATACGATAGTAGACTGCGGTTCAATATCCAGAGCTTCGCGTGCAAGAGATGCTAGAATATCAACGTTCTCTATCCTCAAAGGTAAGCACGCCATATCCACCAAGCGAAAGACAGTGTCCGCCGCATGACCGAGCGGCGCAGAATTGAATGTGATGGTACGATTATGATTTATGTATGTGCCTGGTCCAAACAGCGGTTGAAAGCCTTGTGGCTTTTCCATTTGGCGCAAGCGTTCGGCGCGCACTTCTCGATGAATTTGGTCGATTTCGTCCTCGGCGTCGTAATCAGTCTTCAGGCTTCCGTCTGGCGCGTTGCGCTCCCGCGCCCAGGTCTCCGACATGCGAAAAGCCTTCGCGAAAACCTCCGCCCACGCTAGGCGGGAAGCGACCCACACCGAGCGCCGATCTCTGCGCTGACGATCGACAAGATCGGCACGTGCTTCCGCAATTAGCGGCTTCGCCAACTCCGTTTCGCCGCAGTCGCAGTGCAGCGCCGCGCGAAGAAAGCGCCACATTGGGTCAGGCCCCACCAAAGCTGGAGCGTCGCGTGACACAATTGCATAATCAAGACCATCACGCGCCCACAAAAGCCGCTGGGCGATCAAGTCCGCGTATGCGTCCGTTCCCAGCCGCACCTCAGCCGACAGCATCCTGTCAATCTCTCGGAAGCGTTCCTCGTTACGATTATAACGGGCTTCGCGGAGCAACATACGGAGAAAATGAAATCGAGTCTCTCGCGGCAACGCGGTATCTTCTCTAACTACCGCTGCGACAGCCGACTCCACACGATTATCCAATGCTGTCAGCGTGACCGAGTGTCGCCAAAGACTCTGTGCCAGAAGCTTGGCTCGTCCTAGCGTATCGAGCGAGCCGATCGCTTGGTCGTAACCCCGGGGAGCGCTGTTCGTGCCAAAGGACACAGCCTGTCTTTTCGACTTCGGCACAACAAGCCATTCTGGGCAACTTCTCTTGTCGGCATCCCAGACGGCGCTTAGCTTCTCAAGCAACGTTGCGGCAGAAGCGTGATCCGCCAATTGCGCTTTAAGAACCTTGGAATCGGCAGGAATGAAACGGTACTGTTCAATCTCGACGGGTTGCCACTCCATGGAAGAACCGGGTTTCTTCGATACCAAATACGCGAGGAACAACTCGCATGCCCGTTTCTCCGCCTCCGCACGATCAAGCTTGCCAGTCAGAGGCGCGAAATCGATGGGGGCTATGTTGCGGCTCTCTAGCAGCCGCCGTTTAGCCAGAGTCAAGCCGAGGGAGCCAACAAGGTAAATCCGCCGCGCACCTTCCCCGAGGTTGTCCCTCACCCAGCCAGACCACTGCAGGAAATTTGGATCGTCACCCGAGAAACCAATGAGGCAAAGCTCATTTTCGAGGAACACCTGCCGAGCTGTGTTCACGAAGGCAGCCGAACGGGACGGATAGGTGCGATAGTCCTCCTCTGCGATCACGAGGCGGGCATTTGCGTTGATGGAGCCGTGAAGCTTGATCACTCGCGGACCGCGCACTTGAACCAAGTCCGCGGCATCAACCACAACCTTATACTTGTCAGATGCACTCTCAAGAAGGGTATCGTAGTTCGTGGTAAGCACGTCTGCCCACGGCAAAGCCATCAGGTCCCTGTGTAGAGAACCCGGGCGCCATGATTCATCAGGTATCTGTTGACGCATGAACTCAATAAGTACCGCCTGGCCAAGATAGGCGCGAAATTCTTCGGCCAGTCGAAGTGCATCTCTTGGCGCATCATCTGATCGTTCCTGGTAGAGCGTCTTGGCCATAGCATCGCGCAGATCCGACCATAGCGGCGGAGGTTTGGTATCACCGCCCGCCAATTCAGCGTTTCGACTAAAACCGGCCCCCACCAAGACGGCAGCACCTCTTGCGTGCCCATCACTCCACAGAGCGGATGCCAAGCAGGCAAGGGCGGGGTAATCCGGAAGATCAGCGACTGCACCTTCGTTCATAGTTTCTGCACTTTCCGATTGCCCCAATCTTCACGCGACCAGAGAGAGTTCCGCTTGCAGTTAACTTTGCACTCCAGCCACAAGGTAGCCGATGGTCTGCCTCCGATCGAGGAACTGACATTCGATCCGTAACCTGAACTGCCCCGATAGCCGTTTACCCGAAGACCTTTCACAGCGTAAGGTGGTCGCGCATTGAGCCTTGCCGATACGCAGCAGGCGAATCCGTATCCCGTCCTACGAATTGGTAGAACGAAGATGCGTCTGCGAGCCAATCAACCTTACCGACTTGCACAGCGGGATAAGACTTTGGTCCCCAAACTTTTCGGACCCCCGCGCGCTGCCCGGCACGCAATATGCCCCTGTAGCCGCTGTAGAACGCCTCTCGCAGCGGTTCAGCACCGGCAGCGTGCTTGCGTAGCAGCCCCGCCCGGCGCCTGCTCGTAACGCTTGTCGCAGCGCAGCGGTGTTTCGTTGCGTTAGCTTGCGTCATTGTTCGATTGTGATAGCCGGCTGTGCCTTCGCGGATTGGTATTTTTCGCGCAACGCGAGAAGCAGCTTCATATTCAGGCGACGACGAGGCAGCACATTGACCGGCCGGTTTCGCAGTTCGGCAAAGAGACGAACCACGAGCCTATCAAGTTCAGGAGCGCGCGGATCGGAAATAGGCGCCTTCTCCATACGTTGCAGCACATCGGCTAGACGCAATGCCAGGTTGACCATGACGCCGGTGCTTGGTCTTCGGTCGCGACATATCATGTCATCGTAATGCCGGGGACGGCGGCCGAGGTAATCAACCGAGAATTCGCGGTGTGAACTGGTAAACTTGTGTTGCCTTAGAAAGTTATATGCGCAGTGAATGGTCATTTCAGGCTCCTTTATAAATAGATGCGTTGTTTCGCGTATATATTTATAAATACGACATAATGCGTATTTTGGGCGATCGGCGTTCTTAATGAGGCATTTAACAGGAGAATTTATCGTGGCAATGAAACTTGGCCGGGATTGCGAGGCAGGCAATGGCTAACATCGAACAGGTGACGCCGGCTATCACGACAGCAGACTATCGGGCTGGTGTGCTGAAGATGATACTCGACATAAAGCCGGCAATATTTGCGAGTTTCGCGTTCAATCGGACAATCACGCCGAACGACGCTAGGGCCACGCTGCGGAAGTTTCATGCTCGGCTTGAGCATGCGCGGCTTGGTCGGAACTGGCAGAAAATGAACAATCAACGAAGTCGGTATATCGCCACGATCGAGCACCCGGACATGAACTTGCACATTCACGCAGCGTTTGCGGTTCCCGGCCAGGATTGGCACGTTTTCGGCCAAGTGGCTCGGCCGATTTGGGAAAAGCTGGTTCCGGGCGGCACAACAGAGTTTCGGATTATCGGCAGCATGATGAGCGATGTCGAATATCTGTTAAAAAATATTGCGCCGGACAAGGGTGATATGTTAATAATATGGAATGAGTACTGATTTAACATAAGAGATAATCGAAGCGGCTTCTTCGCAAAGCGTCGGGTTTTGGCTCAACTTTCTCTGCTTTTCGCTTAAAAATGCAGCTCTGCCAGGTTTTCGGCACCTGCAATGGAGTTCTATAGGCAAAGCGCAAGCAGACACTGACAACGCTTCGAGAACCATATAGCACACTGACACACATTGCTTAACGCTGATACCAAGATACTGATACACAACTCGACCACACTGAAGTGA
>CAIQVS010000017.1 GCA_903875345.1 uncultured Pseudomonadota bacterium
CATACCGGCCTTGACGCCGAAGCGTTCCATAGCCGACCAGATCCCGTTGATGACCAAGGGCGAGGTATAATGCGCGTTGGCGATAGAGCCGCTTGCGGTGCGGTGTTCCTCGTCCGTCATCAGGAATTTGACGGTATCGCGCACCTCATTCCATTCGTCATACCGGCCCGTCATATAATCAAACACGGCGGGCATGGCTCCCCAGCCCGTATAACGGGCGAGGATGTGCTTTTCCTCAATGGTGGCTGGACGCCCATCCGCTTCCATCTTTTTCAGAAGCTGGATAGCGTTGATATTCAGTTGGGCTTTTTCGCGTAAAGAGCCTTCACCGATACGGCTTTCATCCGTGATGCGATAATCACGGGAAGGTTTTTCTGGTTCTTCGTCACCGGCAAGGGCAACAGTTACAAATCCATCTCGGCGTAACGGGCCGGTTCTTCCTCGTCCGGCGTCGAAGATTTCATCAGTTGGTTCCAAGCTTCCAGACGCGACAGAGCCGGATCGAGTTTCTCCGTTTTCTCCAACTGTATCTGAAGATCGAGCAGATCCTCCGCTTTCTGTTCCAGCGCCTTCCTCAACATCTGCTTGTCGAGTAATTCTTCTACCAGTTTCGGTTCGTTCAGCCGCCAGTGTTTCAGGATTTTGTATTCCGTCATGCTGCTGAATTTCATGTTCGTCAGTTCGCGTTCCGCTTTCTGCATCGTCATTGTCGCTGTCATGGGTTGGCTCCTGTGATTGAGAAAAATCTTTTGCGAATAAATCGAACTGATCGGGATTAATCTTGCGGCCACGTCGCTTTGTCGAGCGTATGTCACGCCTGGATTCTACATCCAAAGCTTCAAGTTTTTCTACGTCAAAAGGGTCGTTTTCAATTTTATCCACCATGAAAACCTCCGTTGAAAAAGGACTGTAAAATCAAGTCTTTTGAGAACTCCGCCGCTATGCGGCAGGACGTACCAGCTAAATTCCGGTAACTTCTATGGGTGTGGTTCTTTCAAGGATGATGAGGCCGCCTTGGGTTTTGCCGCATTTATGCCATCCGGCCTTTTGGAAGCAGTAACCGGGATTACTGCTCCGCACTGCTTCCGCACGGACGCAGGTGTAGTGCCGTTGACCAGGCCACGCGCAATCAGCAATGGCGTCAGCCTGTCGGATAAGCTCGGATGATCGCCACGGGCTTTCGTTGCGGAAGACCGCGCAGTTAATGCCCTCTTGGCATGAGTAGTCGCCGTCTTTGGTAAGCCACCATGCAAGCCCTTCTTTCGGTAAGTCATGCTGATACTCCTCCGTCATACGCCACACATGCCTTCGCATTCATTGACGAACGAGTTGGGCTGTGAGCTGGTTAAAAACTCAACTTCATCCAACGGCCTGAGGCTGCGGTGCATGAACTGTTCGCTAAACCCTGCGCCTTGACTGCGGATTTGGCGGTCGAAGGCGACGGCTTCTGTCCATTCGACGGGGCTATGGGTTTTCATGTCGCGCCACATGGCGTCCGAATGAAACGGACAGCCGATGCAGGACGATTTAGGCGGCTGCGGGAAACCGTTGCGTGACAGCCATGCAAGGCAATCCTGTCGCGACAGACCTTTTTCAATCAGAGGCCAGCGATTGGTCTGCCAGCGCGTCCGCGCCGGTTTCATGCGCGAGGCTTCGTCGGTACTGATGCCGACCCAGATTGCGGAATGCAAAGCGGGGGCATGAACCGGCGCGGGTAGCGCCGGAATTTCAGTTTAGTTTTAGGGTTTGGCTGTCACTGCGAACAGCGGGAGCAGGGAAAAATATCTGCTATCAGTTTGTCAAAATCTGCGCGACATGAGGTGCACTTTCATCTCGCGTCGTTAAAGTTTGCTAATCTTCGTCAATGACCGGCAGCGAATAGCTGGTACTTCTGCCGCCCGCCGCGTCTTTGACCAGACATCCATGTTTGATGAGGTCGTCTATGTCGCGGGAAGCGGTATCTTGAGAGCATTTAGTCAGCGCGGCGTATTTGGATGAAGTGAGTTTACCTTCAAAGCCATTTAGCAGCCGGTTAAGAACTTTGCGTTGACGTTCATTGAGATTTTCATCTCTAAATTTATCCCAGAATCTTGCCTTTTGTAGAACCGACGCCAGAATTTGTTCTGCCCCCTCGAAAGCACGATTGAGACAGCCAAGGAACCATTCGATCCAAGGCGTGATGTCGAGATCGCTTTTTTGAGTAGATTCAAGAATATCATAGTAGGCATTTCGCTCGGTACGAATTTGCGCCGACATACTGTAAAAACGGCGCGGACTTTGTTCGGATCTGGTCAAGGCCATATCGGTAATGGCGCGAGCCATGCGCCCATTGCCATCCTCGAAGGGATGGATGGTGACAAACCATAAATGCGCTATCGCCGCACTTACAACCGGATCATGCGACTCTTTGCTATTAAACCAGCTAAGAAATGCCTTCATCTCACGTTCGACGTTTTTTGCCGCCGGAGCCTGATAATGGACACGTTCTCGCCCAATCGGGCCTGACACCACTTGCATCGGCCCCGCCTTATCAGTGCGCCAGCCGCCGACAGTTATCTTATGCAATCCGCTACGCCCTGTGGGAAAGAGCGCAGAATGCCAGCCGAACAGCCTGTCTTTGGTCAGTCTATCCTGATAATTCTGTGTTGCATCGAGCATCATCTCGACAGTGCCTTCGACGTTGCGATCAACGGGTAGCAAGGCACCAATATCCATACCAAGGCGGCGGGCAATGGATGATCTCACTTGCTCACGGTCTAACACCTCGCCTTCGATCTCGCTCGATTTGATAACTTCTTCGGTAAGCGACTGAAGCACAGCTTCTGCCCGAAGCTGGAAGCCCAACCCTTCCATGCGACCGATCAACCGGCCTTGGCGATGGCGCACAGAGGCAAGCTGCGCCGCCAGCCTGTCATGGCTCCAATAGAATTTGGGCCAATCGGATTGCTCGTAGATATAGGTCATAGTCCCCCGTGCTTTGTGCGGAGATTATACGGGTTATTCTCCGCAAAAGCAATGACATTAACCGCATTATATGCGGAGAATATGGGCTTAAGCTCCGCATGGTTCTATTTATTGTGGTTTATTAAGGCGTTAATCCCTTGGTCGGAGCCGGATTGGTTCGCAGAGTGAGGTCATGGTGATGACCACCATTCTTTGGCTCCACCGCTTCAAATACGCCATGCACATCCGGCAAATGACCGTCGCTGCCATTCAAGGCGGCATCGAAGTATTTATCGACGTAAATTTGCGCCAGATCGTCCCATATCACCTCGGTATGGTCGTAGAGTTCTTTGCCACCCCTTTTTTCTTCCCAATCCGTCAGGGCTTCGGCCATGTGGATGATAAGGTCATAAATGCCGGTAAAGCCATGTAGGGCATTGCAGTAGGTTTCGTAGAATTGATGATAATCGGGATGGGTGTGAAACTTCTCCGACAGACAAACCAGATTTTCCGCACCAGCCGTGGAGACACCCATTCGTGTTGGTTTTGCGAGTATGCGTTTTTCTCCCTCTGTCAGTTGCGCCATAGCCTCATCACTGATAACGGCATGGGGATAAGCCTGAACTGCATCAAAAATCGAAGTATAAAACTCGCTGACGATGGAGTCGCCCCGCTTGGCATAGAAGCCATACTCTCTCGGATGTCCAAGCCAGCTGACTTGAGGTTCGGTGTAACCGATCTGTGTCGGAACATCGTCAGGTGTTTTGGGCTTCGACATAGGCACTCTCCTTCCTTGGGGATGACATAATTATGGCTCCAGCGCATTAGGCGGGATAGAGCCGTGTTGTACGAGTTCTTGGAGCGTCGGATTTTCAGGTAAAATGATAATGCCGAAGTCGCGTAGAATATCGATGCGATGATTTTCCAACGCCCAGGCCAGAAGTTCGGCATTTTCGATCTCGGCTTTGGTCGTCCCAGCTTTCGCCAGCTTGTTTTCATCTTCTTTCTTGCGCCGCCGCTTTTTCATCATCGGGGGCGGGTAGGATTTCTTTTGTTGCTCTGACCGCTGACGGGCACTGGCTTCGGCCATGATCGAGGCAAGGCTCCGCATACACGGTGTTACCAGATAAGGATTATGGCCTTGCCGCTTTGACGTTCTTGACGATGTGCTGCGTGGCAGCTTTCGACTGAAGCTCTGTGCAACCCTCCTAAAGCTCTGGCGCGAGGGCGGGCGTCGCGTTTTCAGGACGGATGAAAGCGAGGGCAGCGTCATTGTTTCAAGTTCGGGGAACTTTTGCCGCATATCGCAAATCTTCACCCCGTCGATCCGGCGCATCAGCCCGTGATAGCCGCCTTTCTGATCGACCAGTACCAGCTTGTTCTGTTTGCCGCATGTCAGCGTGTATCCGGCCTTGCTGAGACTCTGCACAAACTCTTTCGAGGTTTTGCTGCCATGATAAATCCGCGTTACGACTTTGCTAACGGCATCGGGATCAATACGGGTTTTGGCGTTTCGTTCGTTAATCTCCTGCCGCTTGTGCGATGGCTTGTTTTTCTCCTTACGCGGTGCCGGCTTAAGGCCAAACTCTTTTTCAAAATGAACAGTGGTGCTGCGATGGACAGAATAATCATTACCCATATTGACCGCAGGGCCGCTATTACCAGGAGGAAGGCGTAGCCAGTAAATATGATAATGCTGCCGGTCTTTCTTGATATGCTCGAAAGCAATCCGGTAATGACCTTCCAGTCCCAACCGCTTTTCAAGCTCGTCAATGACCTTGAACCATTGGTCACGAGTTAATCGCTCACACCGAAAAAGATTGACCGTCGCGTGGTAAAGAAATTCCTTACACTTGGTGTCACCGGCAAGTGCGGCCATAAAAGCCATTGCCGTAGGAACATCATCAATGCCTTCACAACGTATGTCTCTGATAGCCGCAAAGTCATTGTCGGCCTTGTCTTGGGCGTAGGCAGCCTTTTCCCGCCAATCGCCCACTGAACCCCCGAATATCAGCATGGACCATTCTGGAGCATATGGGTAATCAGGGCGGCGCACATTTCGATTATGGCGCGTGAGGCTTCCGTATGTAACTGCTTGTCGAGGGGCGACAAAACAATGTCGCTGTTCAGCTTGAAGGCGATCTGGTTCATGTTGTTTCCGACACGGCCAATATCTCCGATCAGCTTTATCATCAGCCGCTTGGTCATCGTGCGGCGATAGACTGTTTTGGTCTGAGGCTCATCCAGAAGCCGGGAACGTATGTAGGAGCTGACAGCCATGCCTGCCAGCTTTGCATCGGCCACGATGCGCTTGCGCTCGTCCGGCTTGACCTTGAAGGTCATGGGCGATGGCGGCTTGATAGCTGTCATGCGGCCTCGCTTGCTGCGCGTATGCGCCACGGCTGGCTCGCGGGGGTCGATGGGGGTTGCAACCCCCTCGCAAGGTGTGCAGGTATTACCTGCACATTCCTTGCTGCGTTTTTCGGCGATCGGGTTAGTAACCCGACTTTAACGGATTTTCCGTTATATAACGGAAAATCATTATAACGAAAAACGCTGGGCCAACCGATAGTGGCGTCGTCATGTGGCATGACCACTTCGGCGGCATGAGTTGATAAATGACTCATGGTGAACCGCCTTTCGCGCAAAAAGTTTTGGGCAAAATCAGTCGGGTAAATGGCTTGCGTCGGTATCGGCTTATTCTATCGGGGGCGCGTCTGCGTCATTTTCAAATTGCTTGCTCGCGTAACTATCGCTGCCGGATGGAATGATTTCTTCGTCCTCGTCATTCGGAATGTCGCAATGAAGAACGCCATGAGCCGGATCAATCGGACAAATAGGTAAGCCGATTTTTGCCCATTTCGATGCCAATCGGATTGTGTAACCGCATTCCTCGCAGCATTCGGCCTTAAGCATGCGTCCGCGCTGTTTCTTGGGCGTATCCGACGAACCGGCAAAATTGAGTTTGGCATGGGGCAGCGGCCCCAGCTGATCGGAGAGAGCGTTTAAACGCTCTCTCAGTATGGGGCCGGGCATTGCCTCGCGCATGCGGCCTTCGAGGCCAACCCTGATCGCTAGTTCCTTATATTCCTTGCCGTGTTTGACCGAAGGCGGGAGTAGCGTATGCACCAGTTCATGAACAAGGATGCTCAAGACTTCAGGCGGATCGTCACGGTCGGCGCGGATGAAGATTTCATAATGCTGATCTTCGGACGCGACGGGGTGCCAGCATTCACCGGCGACATGGCCACGCTTGCCGCTTGAAGTAAAAGCGATGGCAAATCTGATTTTCTCCGGTAACGGCAGGCCGATTTTTCCAAAATAAGGTCGCAGTTCATCGGTCGCAGATCGCAGCCATGTTTCTCGCGATGTGTGCATGTTATTTCCTTTCTCTTTCATGGAAAATTTCCTTTCTTGGGTTAAACTGTCCGTGAACTCACGGGAGGGAGGCGGGGGCGTTTAAACGCTCCCTCCATCAGGCAATGCTTCGTTACTCAGACAGCCCGTCGCGTCTTTCCGTCG
>CAIQVS010000018.1 GCA_903875345.1 uncultured Pseudomonadota bacterium
CGAGACCGCCAAGCTTCAGTCCGACAGGCTGCTAGGAATTTGATCGAGTGCGACCCGATGCATTGCGGCTGGAAGGGGATGCAGTTCGACAATTGGGGAACTCTGATTTCTCAAGTCTTCTGGTGCGATTTCGATCGGGCCCGACAATTTTATGATCTGTCCGTCCGGTTGAGGAAGGAAACGTATCCCAAGATTCCCAGCCACGTCCTGAACTCGCATCCGTATCTTTTTATCAATGATTGCCCGGATCGTGACGAGTTTGGGTTGCCCATGAAGCTAAGCAACGCACGCAAGGCATTTCAGCGCGCGGCCCTACGGGCCGGGGTCGATCCCGATCGTTTTAAAGACGGCAGTCACGCTGGACGGCACTTTTATAAGGGTCGTCTCGAGCATCTTGGAATGAAAGCGATCCAAATTCAGAAGTGCATGCATCACAAATGGCTTTATTCACAGGACGACTACAACAAAGAAATCGTTCGGTTGCAGATTGCGATGAAGAATTCCATGCCTGGTGGCGGTATCGTGAGGGTTGCGTGATGGAGGTTGAAAACATTGATGAGGTCAAATCCTACAGCGGTGCGAATGGCAACGAAGTTTTCCTAAATTTGTCGCCGAAATACGCATTTCGTCGCGATGTGGCTCTATCCGAGATGGCGGCACTATTGAAGGAATTTCGCCAAATCCAATTGGACTGGCTGAAGGAATTCATGACACGTGAGACCGACAGAACAAATAAATCAGGCCATCCGATTATCTACGGCCTGCAGGGCGCACCTCGTGTGACCAAGACGGGCTTTAACTATTTTGACTGCAATCTGATCCTTATGGCGCAGGTGCCGGACAGCGCTTGGAGTATTTTAGAGGAAGCAGGCTATCTTCGTAAAAAGCACAAGAGCTTTTTCGTGACGACTGCAGATGTTGAGATTCAACGCTCATTTTTGCTGGAATTTCTCGGAGACGACATGGCGACGGCGTCAAGCCGTATCGTGACTCATTATAAGAAAGCGCTTTGTTTCGATTCTATCGAGGCAGTTTTAAATGTCTCGGTGTTGATTTCCACGAGGAACTGACCCGGGATTTCCACTGAGAACTGACCCGCCTCAATTTATGGTTTGGGGTCAGGTTTGGGTCAAGTTTCTGGCCTTCTCCTTTCGTCCTTTTGTCGCGGCGGCGCTCGCCTTGAAGCGGAAGCTGTCGTTGCCGGTCTCGACGATGTGGCAGTGGTGCGTGAGGCGGTCGAGCAGCGCGGTCGTCATCTTGGCGTCGCCGAAGACGCCAGCCCATTCGCTGAAGCTGAGGTTGGTCGTGATGACCACGCTGGCGTGTTCGTAAAGCCTGCTCAGGAGATGGAAGAGCAGCGCGCCGCCGGAGGCGCTGAACGGCAGATAGCCGAGTTCGTCCAGGATGATCAGGTCACAGCGCGCGAGCCGCTCGGCGATCTGGCCCGATTTTCCCTGGGCTTTCTCCTGCTCCAGGGCGTTGACGAGATCGACTGTCGAGAAGAAGCGGACCTTCTTGCGGTCACGCTCGATGGCTTGAACGCCGAGCGCGGTCGCGATGTGAGTCTTCCCGGTGCCGGGCCCCCCGATCAGCACGACGTTGTCGGCGCTGTCGATGAACGCGCAGCGGTGGAGCTGGCGCACCAAGGCTTCGTTGGCCTCGCTTGAGGCGAAGTCGAACCCGGACAGATCCTTGTAGGACGGAAAGCGCGCCATCTTGATCCTGTTGGCGACCGAGCGGACGTCGCGCTCGGCGGTTTCGGCCTTGAGCAGCTGGGAGAGAATGGGCATGGCCGCTTCAAACGCCGGCGAGCCCTGCTCCATGAGATCGGCGACGGCCTGCGCCATGCCGGACATTTTCAGGCTGCGCAGCGTGATGACGATGGCGGCGCTGGCTGGATCATGACGCATGGCGCGCCTCCTCCTCGGCGTTGCGCAAGGCGTCATAGCGTTCAACGTCAGCGCGCGGCTCCTTGGCCAGCGTCAGGGCCTGCGGGGCCTCGACCTTGCCGACCTCAGCCGATTTGCCGTCGACCAACCGGTGCAGCAGGTTGAGGACGTGCGTCTTGGTGGGCGCGCCGTCGTTCACCGCCATCTCGACGGCGCACAGCACGGCCTGTTCGTCGTGGTGGAGAACCAGGGCGAGGATTTCCGCCATCTCCCGGTCGCCGCCGGGCCGTTTGAGCAGATGCTGTTGCAGCCGTTTGAAGGCGTCCGGCAGTTCGAGGAAGGGCGCGCCATTGCGCAGGGCGCCCGGCTTGCGCTGGATCACCGCCAGATAATGGCGCCAGTCGTAGATCGTCCGGCTGCGGCCGTGATGAGAACGCTCGATGACGCGCTGGTGCTCGCAAATCACTTGCCCTTCGGCGACGACAACAAGCCGATCGGCGTAAATGCGCAGGCTGACGCGTTGGTTGGCGAAGGGGGCCGGCACGCTGTAGCGGGTGCGCTCGAAGCTGATGAGACAGGTCGACGACACCGGCTTGCTCTGTTCGACAAAGCCATCGAAAGGCCGTGAGAACTGCATGAGGCTCGGCAGCTCGCTTCGCCAGACATCGGCGATCGCGCCCGGCTCGCTCTCATGGCGCGTCTCGCTCCACAGCTCCTGGCAGCGCCGCTCCAGCCATTCATTCAAGGCGTCCAGCGTGGGAAAGTTCGGCATCGGTTGCCAAAGCTGATGGCGTCCGTCCTGAACCTTTTTCTCGATCTGGCCCTTCTCCCAGCCCGCCGCGGGATTGCAGAACGTCGGCTCGAAAACATAGTGACTGACCATGGCGAGAAAGCGCGCGTTGACCTGCCGCTGCTTGCCGGTCAGGACTTTATCGACCGCGGTTTTCATATTGTCGTAGATGCCGCGCTTCGGCACGCCGCGGAACACCCGGAACGCGTGGTTGTGGGCGTCAAACAGCATCTCGTGGGTTTGCAGCAGATAGGCGCGCACGAAGAAAGCCCGGCTGTGCGAAAGCTTGAACTGCGCGACTTGCAGCTTGGTCCGCTCGCCGGCGATGATCGCCCA
>CAIQVS010000019.1 GCA_903875345.1 uncultured Pseudomonadota bacterium
ATCCACAAGGGAGAAATAATTGTTCCCGCCGCGTCATCCGCCGACATCCGCTCCGGCAAATCGATGCTCGGTTATGGCGGCGGTCAGAGCATGACGCTTCCTAAAGGTGCTGCCGATAATATGCGTTTCGCAAATTCAAACGAAGCACCCGGCGGAAGCACGATCAATAATTCAAAAACGTCAGGCGACGCGAATTTCCATTACGCGCCAACGATCAACGCCAAAAGCAACGTCGATCTCAGTTCTGTTCTGACGCAACAAGGTTCGACTATGCGGCGGTGGCTTAACAATCAGGCGCGCAACGGTTCCTTTAAATCGTAGGTCGGAACAAATGGCTCTCATCAAATGCGCTGGCTTCGATTATCTGACGCCATTGGCTCCATCATCTGCGCTGGCCAGTCTTGGATTTACGAACGCCGCCATGCTTCCGGGACAAGGACGCGCCGGTGGTGGAGCGGCCAAACTTGGTCAAATTAATCTGCCATCAAGGCTCGGCACCTTTTATTGTGGTTTCGCCATTCTCAACCCATCTGGCGTTACGATCAATTTCAATGACTCGACCAAGGGTACGAATTTCAGCCTAAAATTCAGCACAGCGGGCGCGATTACCTGCACGCCACAATATTCCAGCAACCCTGTATCATCCCCGCCGATGGCCGTCATTCCCGGTGCGGTATGGCAATTTATAGAAGTCTATGGGGTGATCGCTGCGACGGGTGGAGCCGTCACCGTGCGCGTCAATGAAACCGTCGTGCTGTCGCTTGTTTCGGCCAATACGGCTTCCAGCACCACGACAGTCTCAACGGGTGTTGACCAGCTTGATTTCGGATCGTTCGGAAGCGCCACCGTCGATGATTTTTACATTTGTGACAATTCCGGTGCGTCACTCAATAACTTTCTCGGCAACACACGCGTTCCGGCGCAAACACCAAACGGCGTCGGCTCATCAACACAATGGACACCGACTGGATCGGCTTCGTTCAATTGGCAGCTCGCCAGCAATCCCTATATGGACGACAGTTCTTACGTCTCGTGTTCGACAGCAAGCGATATCGATCTTTATACGCTTTCGCCGGTCGCCAATGCGCCGCAAATCATGGCGGTGCAAAGCATCGTGGTCGCGCGGCAGGATGATAGCGGCCAGCGACAGGTCAAATCCGTCATTCAATCGGGATCGACGCAGGCAACGGGCGCGGTCGTCAATACCAACGCTACTTATGCCGGTCACACCGATATTTTTACAACCGATCCGAACACCGGCAGCGGCTGGACTTATGGAGCCGTGAACGCGCTTCAGGTCGGTGTTGAACTGGTCGCCTAAAGATGTCCGCACGCGTTGACTTTATTGCCGCCGAAACAGCGGCGAAAGGCACTGCGCCTGTCCGTTTCAATTTCGCGCGCGCCGAAGCGGTTGCCAAAGGAACGGTTCCCGTCCGGCAGTCCTATGCCGCCATGGAGGCTGTTGCCAAAGGCGATGCCCCGCTGCGGATCGCATACACCGCTATCGAATGTCTTGTCCTTATTGGGAGTCCTCCCACTGTGAGTACCGAAAAGTTTCCGCTATCCGCTGGTCTGACCTGGAGCGTGCATGTCGCGCCCAAATTCAACACGCGCGTTGCAAGCCATGTCTCTGGCCGCGAAATCCGCACGGCATGGCAGCAATATGCCAT
>CAIQVS010000020.1 GCA_903875345.1 uncultured Pseudomonadota bacterium
CCGCAAGGCCGGAGGGCCGACGGCTCCGGCGCGCGGGCTTTACTTTAAGAGCGTGACTTATCCACAGGTTTATCAACACGATAAAACCAGTTTTTGACAACCTGAGCGAGTAAATATTAAAAAATGCTTACTGCATGCCTTTGTATTCACCAAGCCGGTTTATGGGTCGATTATCATGGGATTGCGAAGTGTTCTTCGCGCTGGGCTGGTGGTAACGGGTACGATTTTCCTGTCCGCGTGTGGCGACTCTACACTTACAACCAGAAATATCGATCCCTCAGGCAACCTGAGCCGCGCTGATTATTTAGCGCTGCGGCATCGTGGAGACAAGGCTGCGGCGCATCAAGACGAAACCAATCCTGATGTGCAGGGACAACAGGACTCCGACGAAGCGCCGCCGATCCCGCCCATGCCGGTCGAGCTAATGCCGCCTCCGGTCGCGCCGCCGACGGGCAGCGAAAAGCGCGTCAGCGTGACCGTGACCGAGAACGTACCGCTACGCGATGTGTTGATCGAGCTGGGACGCGAGGCCGGTATCAACCTTGAGCTTGATCCGCGCATTTCCGGCGGCGTTATTTTCTCGGCGCATAACCAGCCCTTCGGCGAAGTCCTGAAACGCATATGCAATCTCGCCGGATTGCGCGCGATCTCCGAAGGCGATTTCGTCCGCGTTGAACTGGACGAGCCTTATCAGCAATCCTATCAACTCGATTATCTCAGCCTCGCGCGTCGCGCCAGCAGCGAGACCTCGATTGCGACGAACGTGTTCGACACCAATGTTGCCAATGCGGGCGCATCGGGTTCGGGCAGTGGTAACGGTTCATCGGGCAGCGACAACAACTCGACGTCGAGGGTTTCCAGCACCTCCGCCGCCGACTTCTGGAGCGAGGTCGAGAAATCCATGACTCAGATCATGGCCGCCTCGGCGCGACGCGGTGGGGACAAAGAAAAATCGGCGGGCAGCTTCAGCATCGACCAGCAATCAGGCATGATCACGGTGTTTGGCGACTCGCGGCAGCAAACAGCCGTCGATAGCTATCTCACCAAGCTGAAGCGCAAGGCCTACGCGCAAGTGTTGATCGACGCGCGTATTATCGAGGTCGAACTGGACGACGAATTCAAGAGCGGCATCGATTGGCGCACGCTGTTCAACGGCGCATTCAATGCTGCCGCCAATTTCGGTCCGGCGGCGGTTGGCGCGCCTTTCACATCGGCGACGACGGCCACCAACGGCGTGTTCACCGCTTCGCTGAATACCAAGGAATTTTCCGGCATTCTGAATTTTGTGCGCGGCTTCGGCACGACGCGGGTTCTGTCCTCGCCGCGCGTGACGGTGCTGAACAACCAGACGGCGGTGATGAAAGTCGCGACCAATCAGGTTTACTTCGTTACGCAGGCGCAGTTCACGACGGTAACGAACGCCAACGGCTCGGCGGTGACGACGACGCCCGTTTACACCAGCACGCCGCACACGGTACCGGTCGGTTTGGTGATGACGGTGCAACCGGCGATCGACGCCGAGCATGAGCGCGTGACGATGACCTTGCGCCCGACGATTTCGCGCATCGTGGGCGAGGCGGCGGATCCCTCGATTGGGCTCAACGCTGCGGCAGCCGGAGTCAGCAGTCCGGTCGTCTCCAACATTCCCGTGCTGGCGGTGCGTGAGATGGATTCGGTGATCCAGCTTCGCTCCGGCGAGGTCGCGGTCATGGGCGGATTGATGCAGGACAGCTCGATCAATCAGGACAACGGCATCCCGCCGCTTGACGATGTTCCGGTTGCCGGAGCCTTGTTTAAATCGCGCGACAACGAAGGATCGACGACGGAGCTTGTGATCCTGTTGCGCGCGACGATTGCCGATCAGCCGGGACCGGATGTCGCCGACCGCGATCTGTACGAACGTTACAACAACGACCCTCGTCCCTTGCCGATCAGCGCCAAACGCCATGCGGCGATACCTAATGCGGATCCGACCTTGTTGCCGCCCCCTCCATTACCCGCCGAACTTACCCCCTTGTCCGAGGAGCCTCAACATGATGATTAAAACCAATGCCCGTCGCGGGTTCACCCTTGTCGAACTGTCGATCGTCCTTGTCATTATCGGCCTGATTATCGGCGCGGTGCTGACGGGGCAGCAGATCATCCAGAACGCGCGCGTGACCAAGGCGCTGAACGACATCCAATCCTATGAAGCGCAGTTCCAGACCTATCAGCAGAATTTCGGAGCTTTGCCGGGCGATGATCGCCAAGGGGACACCCGCTTTTCGAATCCAAAAGTAACTGGCCACGGTGACGGTAACGGGGTTATCGGCGATTCCGTCACGGACGCGTTTTCGATTAATTGCGAAGTGGCGAACTCAAGCGAAAATTGCCTTGTTTGGGCGGATTTGCGCGCGGCGGGGCTCATCAAGAACCAGTTGCCGATCACGGGACGCCCGCCCAATCCCTTTGGCGGCGTTTATGCCTTTCAAAACGGAGCGTTCACCGCTTCCTCCAATGCGAATTGTTCAAGCCCACCGACCACGACCGTTTTGTGCCTGAATAATGTTCCCGCCGCAGCGGCACAATCAATCGACACGCAACTGGATGACGGGAACGCTTGTTCGGGCATTATTCAAGCCACGACGGGATCCTCGGCTTATGGCGCGCAAGCTACCGATTACAGCTCAGGCGGGTCTTACGTCGTATGCGTGAGGCTCTGAAGGAGGGATGAAGGTAGAGAAAAGATCGGTGGTGTTCCCCTCCCGTTTACGGGAGG
>CAIQVS010000021.1 GCA_903875345.1 uncultured Pseudomonadota bacterium
ACGATTCTATGTTAGTACAATGCCTGCTTTGCAGGTCAAACCCTGAGGAGAAAACTATGACCGACTGCCTATTTTGCAAAATGGTCACCGGTGAAATCAAGCCGGCGGTTGTTTATGAGAATGAGTTTATTCTCGCATTCCGTGACATCAAACCGCAAGCACCCACCCATGTGCTGATTATTCCAAAGCAACATGTCGCGACTCTTGAAGACTTAAAAGACAAGGATTTGGCCGGTGAATTATTGCTTGCCACACAGTGGGTTGCAAGGCAGGAAGGTATCGCGGACAGTGGCTATCGGACTGTCATAAATTGCCGGGACGATGGTGGTCAGGAGGTTCAGCATTTGCATGTGCACCTTTTGGGGGGGCGCCGTATGAAGTGGCCGCCGGGATGAGTCTTAATGAAGTGCAGAAGTATTACCATAAGCTTTGCTCGACCCGATACGTCATTTGATTTAAAATGACTGTGTAAACTGGCTTTATTAACAGCCGCCCCCTTTGTAAAGAGCATCAAGGAACATCCATGCGATTGCTTACTAGCCTTTTCATTTCCATTTTTCTATTGGCCTTCTCTGACGCTTCATTGGCAGCGAAAGCCCACAAGGCATCAAAAAAAATGACCGAACACAGCATACAAGTTAAATTTGAAACCACTCAAGGCAACTTTGTTGTCCAATTGGACAAAGCGAAAGCACCTGTCAGTGCCGCAAACTTTCTGACCTATGTGAAGGAAGGCTTCTACGATGGCACGATTTTCCACCGTGTCATACCCGGTTTCATGGCTCAAGGAGGTGGCTTTACGACTGACTTTAAACAAAAGCCCGTCCATGATCCTATCAAGAACGAGGCAGACAATGGCCTGCTCAATAAACGAGGCACCATTGCCATGGCTCGGACAAGTGACCCAAATTCGGCTACGGCGCAGTTTTTCATTAACTTTATTGACAATACATTCTTGAATCACACAAGTCCTACCCCGAAGGGCTGGGGATACGCGGTATTTGGGGAAGTTGTGGAGGGTATGGACGTAGTGGATGGTTTCGGCAAGATACCGACGAGTTCTGGCGGCCCTTTCCCCACGGATGTCCCGAAGACGCCTATCGTGATTAACAAAGCGACTGTGGTCAGCGAATAACAGCGAAAGACCGACTCGGTTTTTAAAACCGAGTCGGTCTAGACCTATAAGACCAGGACTGTCATATCCCATGAATGCCGAAACCCTATTTATATCCGACTTGCATCTTTGCGCGGCCCGTCCTGAAAGAACGATGCTGTTTTTGTCCTTCCTTGAAGGTCGTGCCTTTGGTGTGGAGCGCTTATACATACTAGGCGATTTGTTTGATGCCTACATCGGCGATGACGACAACTCAAGCCCCAACCTCGAAGTCAAAACAGCACTGAGACGACTTGTTACTTCTGGCACCTCAGTTTTTTTCCAGCATGGCAACCGCGATTTTCTGGTAGGGGCAGACTTTTACCGGGAAACAGGGGCAGGGAGGCTAGGCGACTACGCTGTTATTGACCTTTACGGCAAACCTGCCTTAGTTACCCATGGTGATTTGCTCTGTACCGATGATATCCTCTACCAAAAGGCAAGAATTCGGGTTCGCGCCGAAGAATGGAAACGCAAAGCTTTGTCAAAACCCTTGTTCGTCCGCCAATGGTATGCTCGTTGGTATCGCTTTAAGAGCGGGTTGGACAAGGGCAAGAAAAACCAAGTGATTATGGATGCCAACCCGCAAACGG
>CAIQVS010000022.1 GCA_903875345.1 uncultured Pseudomonadota bacterium
ATCAAAACGCCGCAAGAAAGCGCTTACCGCGTTTTGCCACTTCGCGGCAAAGGACGCTGATGAAAGCGCGTCCATGGATTCCGGCTTGCGCCGGAATGACACGTGTTTTCTATGATTCCCGTTACACTCAAACCCGTAGCTCGGGTTACTTATGGTGGCTCTTTTCCGACTTGAAAAGCCCGATATTCGATGTTATAATGAACGTTATAACGCCATAATATGGGGTATCTATGGTCACGCTCAAAGTAACAACGGTCGGCAATTCGGCAGGGGTCGTGCTTCCCGTCGAAGTTCTCGCGCGCCTAAAAATCAAAAAAGGCGATACACTATATTTAACCGAAGCCCCCGAGGGCTACCGGATTACGCCTTACGATCCCGAATTTGAGAGGCAGATGGGATTGGTCGATCAGGTCCTGCGCGAACGCCGTCATGTCCTGAAACGGCTGGCCGAGTGACGCCCCGATGTGGAAATGGATTCGTGAAGACACGGCTCTAGCCGCGCATGAAGCCTTGCTTGCCGAGTTCGGCGGACTGTCGGGCGTTCGTGACATGAACATGTTGCAATCAGCCCTCGCGCGACCGCAAAATCTTGCCGCCTATGGATCGACCGATGCGGCTGCTCTCGCCGCAGCCTATGCCTTCGGCGTGATACGAAACCATCCTTTTGCCGACGGCAACAAACGCACGGGCTATATGCTTGCCCTCGTTTTCCTGCTCGATAACGGCTGCGTTTTCACCGGCACGGACACCGAGTCAATCGACACTATCCTAGCCGTCGCCGCCGGAGAAATCGGCGAAGATGAACTTGCGTCTTGGTTCCGCGCACGAGCGCGATCCTAAATTCCCCTCGTCATATCGACGGCGCGGCGGAGACTGTCGAGGCTGATCTCGCCGCTCAGGACTTTGGCGATGCCGTCTTCGGCCATGCTTTGAAACCCGTCCGCAAGCATTTGTTTGCGGAGCCGGACGCGCGAAGCGTCTTCGGCGACCAGCGCGTCCAGTTCCGGCGTCACGCGCAAAACTTCGGCAACGACGGTGCGCCCGCGATAACCCGTGCCGGTGCAACTGTCGCAGCCGACGGCCTCGCCGATCATCGGCACAGGAACGGCGGCGACCGGCGCGTCATAGGGGCTTTGCGCTTCGGCGAAATGTCCGACATCCGGCAGAAACTTCATCGTCGCGTCGTTCTGCTGTTTGGCGCAGCGCAGCAGCCGGGATTCTTCTTCCGTCGCCAACCGCATCGTCTTGCAATGCGGGCAAAGCTTCCGCACCAGACGCTGCGCGATCACGCCGACGACATGCCCGGCCATCATGCGCGGATGCAAACCGAGATCAATAAGGCGCGGCAACGCGCCGAGCGCATCGTTGCAATGTAAGGTCGAAAACACCTGATGCCCCGTCATCGCCGAACGCAGCGCCATCTGCGCCGTCGCCGCGTCGCGCACTTCGCCGATGAAAATAACGTCGGGATCCTGACGCAAAATGCCGCGCACGCCTTCGGCGAAACCGATCCCCTGCTCCTCACGCACCGCCGTCTGGCGGATCAGAGCGAGCCGATACTCAATCGGCTCCTCAAGCGTCATGATGTTCACATCGACCGAGCTGATTTTGTGCAGCATCGAATAAAGCGTCGTGGTCTTGCCGCACCCCGTCGGTCCGGTCACCAGAATGATGCCTTCGGGACGTTGGAGCAGCCGTTCAATCGCCGCCAGCGCCGTCGCATTGAAGCCGAGCTTTTCCAATGGCAACATCGCGCGACGGTGATCGAGAATGCGGATGACGATGTTCTCGCCGCAAGCGGTCGGCATCACGGCGACACGGAAATCAATCGTCGCGCCTCCCACCGTCAGGGTGAAACGCCCATCCTGCATGCTGCGCTGATCGGCGATGTTCATGCCCGCCATGATCTTGATGCGGTGCGAAACCTCCGGCCAGTGCGCGAGATGCAGAATCCGCTCCTGATGCAGAACCCCGTCGATGCGATAGCGCAGCCGGATAAAACGGCTTTCGGGTTCCAGATGAATGTCGGACGCTCCGCGCCGCACGCCCTCGGTCACAATAGAGTTGACGAGTCGGACGACGGGATGCTCCCAATCCCTGCCCTGCGGCGCGGTAGCGCGGCCTGTCTCCAGTTCCTGTAAAATCTCGTCAAAGGAATCCGACGCTTCGCCGTAAAGCTCCAGCATCGCGGCGATGTCAACGGCGGGCGCGACACGCGGCACCAATTCACTGGCATCCGGAAAATGTCGCCGCATTTCATCAAGCGCGACGATGTCATACGGATCGGCGAGCGCGACTTCCAGCCGTCCGTTCTCAAGACCAAGCGGGATCATATTGTGCTTGACGGCGAGCGCTTTCGGCACGCGCTCGACCAAGGCCGGATCGAGAACCGCCTGCTTCAGGTCGATGCTGGCGTAACCCGAACGTTCGGCGAGAACTTCGGCGAGCGTTTCCTCATCCAGAAAACCGAGCTGCACCAAAATCGCGCCAAGCCTCTCATGTGTGCGGCGCTGTTCATGCAGCGCGATACGCAAATGATCGGGCGTGATGCTGCCCATTTGCAGCAACCGTTCGCCGACGCGCGCGTTCGGCGTAGAGACTTCCTGCGCGGAACGGAAACGAAGCAGACGCGCCATGCCGCTCACCACACCGTCTGGCAACTGCCGTTGCCGAACATGCTGACGAGCGCGTTGCGATCGACATAGGCAAGCATGTCGTCGTAATCACTGCCCATCGCTGCGTCGACGAATTGTGGCTTGCCCGCAGCGTTGCACTGGGCATAACAGGATCCGACGCTGCCGCAACCGGATGGATCGCCTGCTGGACATGTCGGCTGCGCCGGACACAGGCCAGATGATCCAGTCGCGTTCGGAAACGGCATTCGACAACCGTTCAGCCTGCCTCCATTATAACTCGACGCGTCGGCGACATAAGCGCCGTAACCTTTCGCGCCGTGACTTACAAAAACAACGGCGGCCAACTGGTACGCGGCGGCCACTGTTTGAAAAACTTTAACGGGCGAAGCCACAACAGGTGTGCGTTGCGTGCTTAAACTCGACGTACAGATTCCTTTATTGCCAATTGGCGGAACCATAGGCGACGCCGAAAATGCGGCCAAGGCAGGATCCATGCGCATCGTGATCCAATGCCCCCACCCGTCCTTGGCGATAGAAGCCGGAAGACCGAGCGAAAGAAAGGGTGGAATTCCCTCCGCCGTCGCCGCAACGCATGTCCCGCAAGGCGTCGTCGCGCTGTAGCCCGGAATGGAGCCGAGGCCGGTCACCGCATATGGCGTAACTTGCGCCGGACACGGGACACAACCATTCGCTTGCACATAAGCCGCCGTCGCCAGCATCAGGGAATGAAGATTGCTCTGCGTCGCCGCGCGTTGGCTGTTGCTGCGCAAGGTCGCCAACGCCGGAAACACCGTTCCCATCACCAGCCCAATGATGACGATAACCACCGCCATCTCGGCGAGGGTGAAGGCGCGGAGGAACCGACGATGCCGACAGAGCGGTAGAATCCCCCTCCCGTTTACG
>CAIQVS010000023.1 GCA_903875345.1 uncultured Pseudomonadota bacterium
AACCCGCGCAGATTTTGATCCAAGATTATCAAAGGTATTGTGCGAAGGAAATGAATCGTCGTCTTTACGCGCAAACCTCAAGTCAACACTCGCGGGGAATCTTCTAATATCCTTGGTTATTTTAGCCAGACAAGAAATCAGAAAATCCTTGTCATGCGCAGAATTCAATTTGTTTTCGGAGAAACCGGCTTCCTTTAACGCATCGCCCCATGTACGCCAGTGTTTTCCCCACCAGACAGAATCCTTGATGCCTGTTGTCTTTGCGAATCTCTCTTTTCCTAAAGCGATGCCGCCATTTTCAGATGCCGTTCGCTTGATTTCAGAAATTATCCAGTCCCTGTCCATGACATATTCCGTAGTTGTTTTTCGGTTTCATTTCCTACCACACGAAACAAAACTTTTACCTAACCTGTTGACTTAACTGCACCGTACCCAGTCAACAGCTACCATAACTTTTAGAGAGTTTTCGCCTATCAGGCAATCGTGCGGAGCGGGTTCGGAAAAATCGAGGTCAACAGCTTTTCACAGATCATGTTGAAGCTATTGCGACTTTTCGTCGCACTCCAAATTCATATATGAGTTGTAATTGTAAAAAGCGTGGCGGGGCTGAGGTAACTGGCACGAGTATTACTATCGAACCAACTAACTGATTTTGCATAAAATATGTCATTCGGCAATTCATCGTCTGGCGGGACGCCGCCTACGGTCGGGGATTCTACACAAGGCACACGCGATCTCGACCACGCTTTCGCGCATCAACAATAACCAGACCGCAGAGTAACCCTACGACATGTTACGCTTCAGCCGGATAGCTGATCGAAAGAATTTCAATCGCGCCCCTGCCTGCCGGGGTCCGCAGTTCAATCATATCTCCGACATGCGCTTTTATCAACGCCCTAGCCACCGGCGACACCCAGCTGATTTTGCCTTGCGCCAGTTCGGCTTCATCGACTCCGACAATTGTCACGGTCTGCGTCGCGCCATTTTCGCGTTGATAGATCACCGTCGCACCAAAGAAAACCTGATCGCGATTTTTCTGTAAGCACGGATCAACAACTTCAGCGCTTTCGATGCGCTTCATCAGATAACGCGCACGGCGGTCAATCTCGCGCAACCGTTTCTTGCCATAGATGTAATCGCCGTTTTCGGAACGATCGCCGTTTCCAGCAGCCCATGACACAGTCTCGACCACCTTGGGGCGTTCTTCGTACAACAGTTCGTGCATCTCCGCTTTCAGCGCCGCAAAGCTCTGCGGCGTCATATAGTTTTTCTGCCCAGCCGGTAAAGACTCAGGCTCGTCCAGATCAGCATCTTCCTGCTCTGTGTCTTTGGTGAAGGCTTTGTTCATGGGAATATCTCTTTTTGTTGCTTCAAAAGCCGCACATCAGCATTGTCGGCCAAATCATGCTGCACACTTAACTCATTTTGCAAATCATACAAAAAAGCCTAACCTTCTTATATCAAACTCGAAGTGACGTTTGCCGTCAAACGTATGCGCTTCAGGCTTTGACCCAGAAGACATTACCCTCTACACCTATGCGGCGGTGCAGATTCTCACCACGGCTTTGCAGAGCGTCGGATCAGCCGATGCGCAGAAAGTCGGCGGCGGGACATCGTGACAAGTTTCCGACCATGTCTTGATCCCAAAACTTTCAACGCAAAAGGCGACGTGATGAAACCTGATTATACTATGTACCGCCGGACGAATGGCTCTTACGCGCCAATTGCAGGACAGTAGGGGTTTGTCATGTCGATGTTTCGTCCATTGTATGATTGGGGTCTGAAGCAGGCCGAGAAACCCTACGCTTTGGGATTGCTGTTTCTGGTTGCATTGACCGAACCCTGTGTGTCCCCCATTCCGCCAGACGTTCTGTTGATCCCGATGACGATCGGGCACCGCGAGAAGGCGTATCGCTTCGCGTTGGCATCCGTGATCGGCTTGTTCCTTGGCGGCGCCGCCGGATACCTAATCGGCGCGTTTGCCATGGACACGGTGGGGCAGTGGCTTATTAATACCTATCATCTTCAGGAAGGTTTCGACGCTTTCAACCGGACTTTTGACAAATGGGGATTGTGGATGGTGATCGGCAAGGGGCTGGTTCCCTTCGTCCCCGTTCCTCTTGTTTTTCTGGTGGTCGGGAGTGGCGGAGCACACATCAACCCGCTCTTTTTCGGCTTATCTATCGTGCTGTCTCAGGGAGCGCGGTTATTCTTCGAAGCTTGGCTTGTGCGTCGTTACGGCGCACCGGTGCGCCAGTTCATTGAGCGTTACCTGACTTGGATCGGACTAGCTGTCTTGGCCGTCGTTGGCGCGGTCATCTGGCTAGCACTTGGACGCTGACCATTACATGTGTTCCCTTCAGTTCCCTGCCAAACCTCTCTGCGGACACGTTATGGCGATGGGGTTTCCGAGGGAGAGAAGATCGACATTTGTCCACATGAGCCATTGAGGAACCCCGTTCGCTCGATAATCGCGCTCAAACTCTGCTTTCCATGCGCCGTTTCGAAACTGTGCCCCCCGGCAAGAGACTGTGACAATGGTTGAAGCCATACAGATGTCTGGTGTTCCAATGTCCACAAAAATGCCGCATGACTGATAACAACTTGATCGCCTTCTAGAATTTCATGGGACATCTCAGTTGCACAAACTGCAATGCCCCAACAGCTCGAATCAAATGGTTTTTTCTAATGCGCCTCCGCCCAGTTCCGCGCATGTCCGGCTTCGGCAATGATGGGTACATTTAGTTTTACGGCAGGTAGCGGCGCGTCCTGCATGATCTGTTTCACCAGCTTCGTCGTTGCGTCCAGCTCGGTCACTGGGACTTCGAACACCAGCTCGTCATGCACTTGCAGCAAAAGCTGCGCTTTTAATCCGGCCTCAATCAGCGCCGGACCGACACGGATCATTGCGCGTTTCATAATGTCGGCGGCGGTTCCCTGCAAAGGTGCGTTGATTGCGGCACGTTCGGCACCTGCCCGCCAAGCTGGATTTTTATCTCGGATGTTCTTGATATATACGCGCCGCCCGAACAAAGTTTCGACATAGCCATGTTCGCGCGCGAATTCTTTCGTCGCCTGCATCCAGTCGCGCAATTCGTAGAAGCGGTCAAGATAGGCACGGATAAATTCATTCGCCTCAGCTGGCGTAATGCCAATTTGTTTCGCCAGACCAAAGCCGCTGATGCCGTAAATGATGCCGAAATTGATCGCTTTCGCGGCACGGCGGCGCTCCGGCGGCAATTCGTTGAGCGGAATATTGAACACTTGGCTCGCCGTCAGCGCATGAATATCGACACCGTCATGGAACGCCTGAACCAGCGCCTTGATGCCCGCAACTTCCGCCGCCAGCCGCAGCTCGATCTGCGAATAATCGACGGACAGAAGCTCATGCCCTTCGGCGGCAATGAAAGCGCGGCGAATGGCGCGCCCGTCTCCGGTACGGATCGGAATGTTTTGCAGATTAGGGTCAGTCGAGGATAACCGTCCCGTCGCTGCCCCGACCAGAGAAAACGAGGTATGCACGCGCCCGGTCTTGGGATTGATCTGCTCCGGCAGCGCGTCAGTGTAGGTCGATTTCAGCTTGGCGAGGCCGCGCCAGTCGAGCAGCTTGGCGACGATCTCGTGTCCCATTTCGGCGAGCGGCTCAAGCACGTCGGAAGCGGTCGAGAAGGCTCCCGTCTTTCCTTTGCTGCCGCCCGGCAGCCCCATTTCGGCAAACAGAACTTCGCCCAACTGTTTCGGCGAGCCGACATTGAACGGATGTCCCGCGAGGCGATGAATGTCGAGTTCCAGCGCCTGCATCCGCTTAGCGAGCGCGATACTTTGTACGCACAGCACGGCGGGATCAATCAGGATGCCCGCGCTTTCCATCGCCGCGACGATGGGCACAAGCGGACGTTCGATCCGCTCATAAACCCGCGTCACATGCTGCTGCGCGATCTGCGGCTTCAGAAAATGCCAGAGGCGCAGCGCAAAATCGGCATCCTCAGCGGCATAGGCGGTGGCTTTATCGAGCGGCACACGGTCGAACGTGATCCGGTTCCTGCCAGTTCCCGTCACCTCATCAAATGAAATCATCTTGTGCTGGAAATGCAGTTCGGCAAGCTCATCGAGTCCGTGACCGTGCAGCCCGGCGGCAAGAACATAGGACAACAGCATCGTGTCGTCATAGGAAGTAATACTTAGGCCGTGTTGCCCCAAAACCTGCATATCGAATTTCAAATTATGCGCGATTTTTAGCGTCGCGGAGTCGTTGAGAAGATCACGTAACGTTGCGACGACATCCGCGAGTTTAACCTGCTTCGGCGCAACTGTGGCATTAAAGCTGAAGCCTCCGTCAGAGGGCGCTGTGTTCGGATCAATGTGTCCGACGGGAATATAGCAAGCTTTACCCGGCTCAATTGCCAGCGAAACGCCAACCAACCGCGTGGTACAGGCCGTGAGCGAGTCGGTTTCGGTATCGATGGCGACATGCCCTTTCGACTTCGCTGCCTCAACCCACCAGCGCAGCCGTTCGACATCTTGCACCAATTCATAGTCAGATTGTTGCGGGGTCTTGGGAATCGGTCCCCGCTCACTTATTGCGTTGGGGACGCTCGATGATGCTGGAGTCTTGAAGGGCGCATTTTGATTTTCCACGCCCATTCTTGACAGCAGCGCCCTAAAACCTTGCTGTTGCAGAAAAGCAATTAAATCATCTCTGTGATTGTCGCGGCGTTTCAGCTCATCAAGCGGCATGGGCAGTGGCGTATGATCGTCCAGCATCACCAATTTTTTCGAGATTCGCGCCAGCTCAGCATTCTGTTGCAGCAGCTCGCGGCGTTTTGGTTGTTTGATTTCTCCGGCGCGGCTCAACAAAGTTTCCAGATCGCCATAGGCGTTGATGAGTTCCGCAGCCGTTTTGACGCCGATACCGGGTACGCCCGGAATGTTATCGGTACTGTCGCCCGCCAGAGCCTGCACGTCGACGACTTTGTCCGGCGTGACACCGAATTTGGCGAAAACTTCCTCCGCGCCGACGGAAATTGATTTCATGGGATCGAGCATTGTCACGCCGGGACGTATCAACTGCATCAGATCCTTGTCGGAGGATACAATCTGAACAGACCGCTTCTGTTCCACAGCGGCGCGGGCGTAGGCCGCAATCAGATCGTCGGCTTCGTAATTCGGTGCTTCGATCGCCGGAATGCCATAGGCTCGCGTGGCCTCGCGGATCAGCGCGAATTGCGGCACGAGTTCCGGCGGAATCGGTGGGCGGTGCGCCTTGTAGTCTGGATAAATATCGTTGCGGAATGTCTTGCGCGCCGCGTCGAAAATGACGGCAATATTCTCTGCCTTATGCTCGTTCAGCAGTTTCTGCAGCATGTTGCAGAAGCCCATCACCGCGCCGATATGCGTGCCGTCAGCGCGCGTCAAATCGGGCAGCGCGTGAAACGCGCGAAAAATAAATCCGGAACCGTCGATGAGGTAGAGGGGGGTAGGATCGGCCACCGCAGTCGTCATGTGCGATGTACCGCAAAACCCGCCGTCGCCTGCGTCGTCGGCATCAATTCGATGCGGTTGATGTTGACGCGCGGCGGCAGGGTGGCTGCCCAGAACACGCTTTCGGCGATGTCGTCCGCCGTCAGCGCGTTCGCGCCCTCATACACTTTCGCGGCACGTGCGGCGTCGCCTCTGAAGCGCTTCAGCGAAAATTCGGTTTCGACCATGCCGGGTTCAATGTTGGTGACGCGCACGCCCGTGTCGATCAGATCGGCGCGGAGACTGAGGCTGAATTGCTTGACGAAAGCCTTGACCGCGCAATAAACGTGGCCGCCCGGATAGGGGTAGCTCCCGGACGCCGAGCCGATATTGATGATGTGTCCGCGTTTCCTTTCCACCATCCCCGCCAACGCAAGGCGTGTGCAGACAACAAGGCCAAGATTGTTGGTTGCGATCATATCCTGCCAGTCGTCGAGCGAGGCTTCCTGCGCCAGACCCAATCCCAGCGCGCCGCCCGCGTTGTTGATGAGCAGATCGATCTCCTGAAATTCCTTCGGCAATGCCGCAAACGCGGCTTCAATCGACTTGCGGTCGCGGATGTCTATAACGATTTTATGAACCGGAACCCTGAGCGAGGACGCCAAAGCATCCACCTTGGCCGCGTCGCGTCCGGCAAGGATCAGCTTGCATCCTGCCGCCGCAAAACGACGGGCGAAAGCGGTGCCGAACCCACCTGTCGCTCCTGTGATCATAACAATGGAGGGAAGGTAGGACATGGGTTAATGTGTTCCGGTCTTCTTCGCAGTTACTGCCAAAACGTAGCGCCGTCCGCAATAGGGGCAATCGACCGAATGGGTCTTACCCATCGTTAGAAATACGCGCGGATGGCCAGATTCATCAAGCCCCGTTGTGCCACCGTCGCAATACAGGCTTTCACGATCAACCGTTTGAGTTTCAGGAGGGAAGAGTGGCATAAAGAAAGCTCCTTGCAAGGAGTGTTCATACTAGACGAAAAGTCTTTCAGGTAAAGCGGTGAGAAAGTTAGGGAATTCGATTTGTTTGCCAAACGTGCGGCCATGTTATACAAATTGCCGCTTAGCTCTCAACCTCCGGTTTTGCGTTCATGTCTGAAACGACACTGCCTACCGCCCCGGCTTTTCCCGACGATGCCGTCGTGATCAAGGGGTTGGTTAAAACCTATCGTGGCTCAAAACAGATGCCGCCGAAGGAAGCGTTGAAGGGGATTGACCTCAATATTCCGCGTGGCGCGATTTTCGGGCTGTTGGGACCGAATGGTGCCGGAAAATCGACTCTTATCAATATTCTGGCCGGTCTGACGCTTAAAACTTCCGGCGCGGCCAGCGTATGGGGGTATGAGGTTGAGGATAATCCGCGTATGTCGCGCGCCGCCATCGGCGTTGTGCCGCAGGAACTCAATCTCGACGCTTTTTTCACACCGCGCGAATTGCTGGAATTGCAAGCCGGGCTTTACGGCGTTCCGAAACGCGAACGCCGCACCGATGAATTGCTGGAGGCGGTCGGGCTACTGGATCGCGCCAATTCTTATGCGCGCACGTTGTCGGGCGGCATGCGGCGGCGGCTTATGGTAGCGAAAGCGATGGTGCATAATCCGCCGGTGCTGGTGCTGGACGAACCGACCGCCGGAGTCGACGTAGAGTTGCGTCGCGCGTTGTGGAGCTACGTACGTCAGTTGAACGCTGCGGGCACGACAGTCCTGCTGACCACACATTATCTGGAAGAAGCGCAGGAGCTTTGCGATCGCATTGCTATTATCAACCACGGCATGCTGGTGGCGAATGACACGACGCAGAATTTGCTCGGTTGCATTGACAGCAAGCGCGTGACCATTCTTATTGACCGTGATCTGAAGGATGTGCCGCCAAGCATGTCCACGCACGGATGGGAACGGATCAGCGCGCGGCGGCTCTCGGTCGTTTATCAACCGAGCAAAGGATCAATCGGCAGCCTGCTTATGTCGGTGCAGGTGAATGGTCTCGGCATCGTCGATCTTTCAACCGAGGAAACCGATCTTGAGGATATTTTCCTGCAGTTAACTCGAGGGAAAACACCGCTCGCCGCACCGGAATCGGTTGAAAGCCAGCCTGCCCCGGAGGATGAAAGATCGGTTGATTTAGCCAGTGAATCCGCAGGCTAGCGCGTCGTTTTGCGTCCGGATTTCGCCATTGGTTTCCGATTTGAATATTGATAGGATGCGACACGGCATGTATGAAAACCGGATTGGACCCGTAGCTCAGCTGGATAGAGCGTTGCCCTCCGAAGGCACGGGATAAATGAGATAAATACGGAATTTTTGTTTATAATACAAATGGTTATTAGAAGTAGATTTTCGCCGATTTATGCCAGGTAAGCATGGGGTAAGCATCAGAATAGAATTTGCAGAAAGGGAATGAATTGAGAAAGCAAAGCGTGTAATTAATCTGCACGGTCCCGTAGCTCAACTGGATAGAGTGTTAGCCTCCGAAGCTAAAGGTTGGTGGTTCGAATCCACTCGGGACCGCCACAGACAATTGTCAAAGACATAAAGACTGAGCTGGCCCCCGAAAACTGGACAGGTAGCTAAGAGAGAGTCGCGCCCCTAAAATGGCGGAAAGCCAAGGGGATAGAGATGACAAACATCCGAAAGAAACACAGCGCGATTGAGTTAAGAATAAATAT
>CAIQVS010000024.1 GCA_903875345.1 uncultured Pseudomonadota bacterium
CGTGGCGGCAGGCGGTCTTCAATGCAATGCCGTCATCTTGCCGACCGTAGCCGGACTGACATGGGACGGTGGCGTTATCGATCCGGCGCGCGGCACTATGATCGGCAACGCGCCAAGCACAAATACCGTTTACAAATACGACCTAGTTAACAGCCAGTTGCTGCTGACGGCTTCCATGGCTTTGTCGCCTTATGGCAGCCTGCAGGGCATCGACAGCCAAGGTTATTACTATCATGCCGCCGATGGCTATGCCGTCTCGATGCGCCTTGTCAAACGTCATCCGCAGACGCTCGCGGTGGTGGCGCAAACAGCGCGCAACATCCCGTTCTCGCCCAGCGGCATCGTGCGGCGGGATAAAATCTTCTGCACCTATACGCGGCAGGTCTACGACACCAATCTATTGCTGGTCGCCGATCTTTCGGCCAAGCTGCCGTCCTACGGCTCCAGCGCCGCGCCGATGTGCGACGATCCTTACGGCAACTATTGGCAGGTCGGTCAGGATTATATCCGCAAGTATGACAGCAACGGGAATGTCGCTGCGTGGTCGGTCTCCGCATGGACGGGCGGCTCCAACGTGCCGGACACCATCTTCTGGGACGATTACACGGGATGCCTCTATTTTCAGATCGGCCTTCTGCATCGCATCGTCAAATGGGACATCAATGCCGGTTTTGTCGCCTATGTGGATGGCGTTTCCATTCCGGCTGGCATCGGCGCACAAGGTTTTTTCAATCTGCCGGTTAATGGCAAACTCTGGTCGGCGGGCGGCATCACGGCCACGAAAACCGATCTGGTCGGCATGGAAATCGTTGAAACGGTCGACCTGTCGCCCTTCTTGCCGACCCCGGCCACGCATTTTGGTGGGGTTTACGAAAAATTCACCAACAGCATGGTAATCAGTAGCGTATCCGGCGAGATCAAATACCCGCTGGAGCGCTACGGCAACGATGCTGTGCCTTTATCGGCGGTATTGTCCGACCTGTGCCTCAGAGCCGGAATGCAGACGACCGACATCGTCACCGGCAGAGTCACGCAGTCCTTGCGCGGCTATATCGTCAACAACCGCATGACGGCGCGCGATGCTTTGGCGCCGCTTTTGGGAACCTTCTTCATTGATGCGGTCGAGATAGATGGCATCCTTAATTTTGTGCCGAGAGGGCAGTCCTCGGTCGCCTCGATTTCCTATGACGATCTGGGAGCATCGGATAGCGTTAATGCCAACAATCCATCGCTGCATCTTGATGAAACGCGCAAGCAGGATATTGAACTGCCGTTGCGCATCGATTTGACGCATATCGATCCGGATCGTTTCTACGAGACCAACACCCAGCACGCATCGCGTATCCAGAACGCGGTTGGAACGCAGGATCTGCAGAGCATTCAGTTGTCCATAGTCCTGACCGCAGCCGAGGCGGCGCAGGTGGCGGCGCGCACCATGAAAAACGCATGGATCGAGCGCAACAGCTACAGCTTTAATCTGCCGCCGAAATGGCTTCGGCTCGATCCGACCGATGTCATTGAGGTCAATACGCCGGACGCTGTGTTCACCGTGCGGCTCAATCAGGTGGATTTTGGCGCCAACAACGTGGTGGCTTGTCAGGCGGTGGCGGAAGACAACTACGCCTATGCGGCAACGGCCACAGGAACCAGCGTTGCGTTGGTGGCTGTGCCGATCAATGCCGCTATTCCGGTCTCGTTGTTTCTGCTTGATCTGCCGATGCTGGTACTGAACGACAACAATGTCGGCCTTTATTACGCATTCGGTCTTGCCAGCAACGTTTCCAGCGCCACGCTTTACCGTGCGCCAGACCAGTTGGCTTGGACAGTCGTCGGCACCGGCACAGAAGGCCCTGCGTTCGGCTGGGCCGACACAGTCTTGGGCGATTGCGCGCGACCGACCGTCTGGGACACGACGAACATGGTGCAGATCACCTTGGGGCAAGGTGCGCTAAGCAGCGCGGCTGCGCTCGACGTTCTCAATTGGAACAATGTGGGTGTTCTAGGCAACGAGATCATCCAATGGCAAACGGCCACGCCGATCTCTGCCAATGTCTATCAGCTTTCCGGCCTTCTGCGCGGTCGCCGCGGCACCGAGGACATGACAGGCACGCATCAGGTCGGCGAGACTTTTATCGTCCTGTCATCGCAGGGGCTTTACCGCACGCCGCTGACGTCGACCGATGTCGGACAGACTTCTTATTACAAGGGTGTTCCGTCAGGTGGAAACTTTGATGACGCACCGCCGACACCGCTAACCTTTCAGGGACGCAGCTTAAAATGTCTGTCTCCGGCGCAAGTCACAGGTGTGCGGGACGGCAGCGGCAATCTGAGCATCAACTGGTTTCGTCGCGCGCGCTGGTACGGGGAATGGGTCGACAATATCGATGTGCCGCTGTTTGAGGATAACGAGGCCTATTCGGTGGATATTTTAAGCGGGGGGCACGTTGTCAGGACGGTTTCTGCGTCATCGGCAAGCGTGACCTACACCGCCGCACAGCAAGCGCTTGATTTCGGCGCGACACAGTCCGCGATTGCAGTTGCGATTTATCAGCTTAACTCCGTCATCGGGCGGGGCATTCCAGCCAAGGCCATTCTATGACCACCACAACCCCCAATCTTCTTCTCAGCCATATCGTCGCCAGCCAGTCCCAGAAAGAGGTAACGGCAAACGCTGCCTTCGATGCGCTGGATCAAGCCCTGTGCCAGCCGACCGCTATTGCCATGACCGATGCCAATCTGGCGCTGACGGATGCGCAGATGCTTGGCAACATGTTCCTGAGCTTTACCGGAACGCTGACGGCGTCGCGGACGATTACCGTACCGGCGCATGCCAAGCTGATTTTGATCGAAAACGACACGACAGGCGGCTTTGCCCTTAACATCCAGTTGCCATCGGGAGCGGCGATTGCCTTCAACTCCGGTGATCTTAAGCTGCTCTATTGCGATGGCTCGACCCTTCGTACCGTTGCCTATGTCGCGGCATCCAGCGGCAACCCTTACGATATCGGATGCAGCGTGGCAGGCGCTCCGGCAGCCTCCGCCACATTGTTGCGTTATCCTATGCCGCGCGCCGTCACTTTTCCCGCAGGCATGGCCAACAGCAAGGCCGTTGCCAACACGGCGGCGACGGCCAGCGCAACCTTTTCCCTTAAAAAGAATGGGACGCAGTTTGGAACCTTCGCCTTCGCTGCGGCAGGAACCTCGGCGACCTTCGCTGCAGCGTCCGCGACCAGTTTCGCCGCAGGTGACATTTTAACCATCGTCGCGCCGAGCACAGCGGACACAACGCTGGCCGATCTCGGGGTCGCCTTGGCCGGAAACCGCTAACAGGAGATTATGATGGCCCTACGTTTTATCGACGGGATGCTTCATTACAGCATTCCCAGCCAGCTCGGCCTCAAATACAGCGCCTTTAGTAATACCAGCATGTCCTCCATGACCGGACGGCGTTCCAGTTCAACGGCGCTCAAAATGGGAACGCAAAGCGATGTCATCTCGCTGACTTTTGATAGCCAAGCTACATGGATCATGGGCTTTGCGTACCAGATGATGGGCAATGAAAGCTCAATTCTTTTGCAGGCCAATGACAGCAGCGGCAATAACCAGCTTTGCGCCGTGATCACCGCAGCGGGAACGATCCAACTGTTGCGCGGCGGACAATACGGAACGATTTTGGCGACTTCGTCAAACGCCATTCCGCTGAACACATGGAACTACATCGAGATCAAGATGACCATAGCCTCCAGTGGCGGCGTATTTGAGGTGCGCGTAAACGAGAGCGTCTGGGTAACTTACAGCGGAAACACCTTAAGTTCATCGAATGCCAACGCCAACTATTTGCAGCTTAAAGGTCGTTATTCTTCCTGCGCTTTTATGGATGTCTATGTCTGCGATGGAACTGGTTCGCGCAACAACACCTATCTCGGCGATTGCCGGATCGACACGGTACGCCCCAGCGCAGCTGGCACCTACACGCAAATGACGCCGCAAGGCAGCGCCAGCAACTATGCCAACGTTAATGAAACCACGCTTGATAGCGATAGCAGCTACAATTACAGCAACACGGCGGGAGCAATCGACTCCTTCGTATGCAGCACGCTGACCTCCATTACCGGAACAATCTTTGGGTTGCAATCCAACGTGGCCGCCGAAAAAGACGATTCCGGTTCGCGTACCGTGGCCGCGACCACAAGGGTTAGCACCACCGACTACACCGGAACCACGCAGTCGGTTTCAACCAGTTATGCTTATTACAAGCAGATATGGGAACAGAACCCTTACGCCACAGCCAATTGGACGGCGACGACGATCAACGCATCTGAGTTTGGCTGTAAGGTGATTGCATGAGCCTTCGTTTCAGCCAACTCGCTGTCGAGGTGGTGCAGCGCCCGACCACCGCCAGAGCGCGCATTTCGCAATTGGCAATCGAGATCGTGCAACGCCCGACCACGGCGCGTTTACATCTCAGTCAGATTGCCATCGAAGTTATCAGCCACAACGGCGCAAGCGGTTCCGGCTCGTCTGCCGGAACCGGCATGTTGATCATCGCCACGTAGGAAAACCACATGCTTAACTCACAACATCACCCCGCCCTCAACGGACGGGAACAGGAGGACTCTGACATGGACGTGCCGGAATATTTTCGCGCTATCGGTAGGCTGGAGGCGCAGGTTCAGGCGCTGACGACAGCCGTGACCGAACTCAAGAACAAGGTTGATGGCATGGACGCCAAGCTGGCCGATCTCGACCGTCTCGCCAGCCGTTGGAAAGGTGGTTTTGCCGTGATCCTTATGCTTGGCGCGATTACAGGGTTTGTGTTGGACAATGTGCTGCGGTGGATTTCGCCACGCTGAGCAGGAAACGATCCAAGTTGCCTCAAATTACCGCCAAGCCCCCTTCAGGGGGCTTTTTCTTTGACCTCTAACCATAGGAGCACATCATGACGACAGCAGAAGCATCGCGCGGTATACGCAACAACAATCCCGGTAATATCCGAAAATCCAAGGATCCGTGGCAAGGGTTGGCGGAACAGCAAACGGACGGCGATTTCTTTGTCTTTCAAGGCCC
>CAIQVS010000025.1 GCA_903875345.1 uncultured Pseudomonadota bacterium
CAGTTGCGTGATCGATAAGCAGAAGCATCTAGAACGATATGGCGCAAATGCGGACAACCCCTACGAGCTCGCCTTAAAGTTCACCCTCGAGCGACTCATTCAGTTGCTCGAAGACTTAGGACAGAAAAAGGTTAAGCTGATCGCAGAGGCGAGAGGTAAGAATGAAGACGGCGCTCTGCAGCTGGCTTTTCTGAAGCTGTTAAAGACTTGGGACAAGTTTTATCGGAAGTGTCAATAGATTTGTGTAAATGATTTTGGACTCAATGAATTTTGTTGTGAGTCGTAGTTGGGTTCCCGGGGTCTCTTCTTTAGCCGGCACAGTCTGGCAGCAGCGCAAGCTGCTGACTGCTGTGTCGGGTGCCGTGGGCGGTGCAAGCCCACGGAACGTCATTTTCCATTAGACTGCTATCCTCCCTTCAAATTCAATGGCGAAGTGCGTTAGGGCTGAACGCCAGTCTCGTACAGGCATCGTCCATTTCTTTGAGATATTCTGAATCGCCAAGAACATGACCTTGTGGACGGCATCGTCGTTGGGAAATATTCGGTGATTTCTGCTCACCTTGCGCAGGGTCATGTTTACTGACTCAATCGCATTTGTGGTGTACATCACCTTTCTAATTTCTGGGGGAAAGGCGAACATCGGGATGACCTGAGCCCAGCTTGCTCGCCACGATTTACTGATCAGCGGATACTGCTTGTCCCATTTTTTTGCGAATGCCTCTAGTGCCTCCTGGGCCTCTTGTTCGGTCGCTGAGCGGTAGATGGTCTTTAGGTCCGTTGTTACCGCCTTGTAATCTTTCCATGACACATATTTCAAGGAATTGCGCACCATATGAACGATGCATCTTTGTGTCCAAGTTTTTGGAAAAGCGCTCTGAATGGCTTCGTTCATGCCGGTTAGCCCATCTACGCAGGCGATGAGAATGTCTCGAACGCCGCGGTTCTTTAGCTCCGTCAAAATTCCAAGCCAATATTTTGCTCCCTCGTTTTCGGATATCCAAATCCCGAGCAAGTCTTTCTGCCCTTCCGTATTGACGGCTAGAGCCAAGTAAACCGATTTATTTATGACTCGCTGATTGTCTCTGACCTTCACGACAAGCGCATCGAACCACACAATTGGATAGACGCCATCTAGCGGACGGGACTGCCACGCTTTTGCGTCCTCATGCACTCTGTCGGTGATGTTTGAAATGAGCTGCGGAGAGACCTCCGTACCATACAGCTCTTTCAAGTGCGCCTGAATGTCTCTCGTGGTCATGCCACGAGCGTACATGGCAATTACCTTGTCATCAAACCCTTCCAGGCGGGTTTGATGTTTCTGGACCAGCAGTGGTGCGAATTCTCCTAATCGATCACGTGGAACATTCAATGTCAGTTCATCGCCGTGTTCGTTTGTGACAACCTTTTGACTGTGACCATTGCGCCGATTTTCGGTCTCTGCCGGCGCTCGATCACCCTTCTCATATCCAAGGTGCTCCTCTAGCTCCCCATCCAAACAGCGCTCGACTACTGCCTTCGTTATCTGCCGCAGCAGACCGTTCTCGCCGAGTATGGTTTCTTTCGGATTGCCTCTTTTATATGCATCTTTTATCAACTGATCTAATAGGTCGATATCACATACGGTGTCTTTCTTGGCTCGTGGCATATTGGTCAGAACTCCTTTCTAGTGGGGTTATTGGCCCTGACCATTTACACATTTTATTTTACAGTCTCCTGCAATGTAACATTCAGCTTGCAGCCCAGAACATCCGCGAACTTAGCAAGTGTCTGCAGTGTATAACGAGCCTCCAAGGGATTTTCCATTCTAGAAATTTGAGATTGTTTGGTCTCCATTTTTTCAGCAAGTTCCTGCTGTGATAGACCTCGACGAAGTCTCATCACTCGGATCTGTTTTGCGATGCTGGCGGAGCACTCTAGTGCAGCATATTCAGCGCGATAGGATAGTTTTTGGTTCTGCTCTGCA
>CAIQVS010000026.1 GCA_903875345.1 uncultured Pseudomonadota bacterium
GCGGTTTTATAGATTCAACGGAAAGATTTCAGCCTTGGACTTATTTGGATGATTTAAGCCGTTTGCAAAATGATGCTTGCCTCAATCCCCCTTATCGCCCGCAGATGCCATTAAATCTAGGTGACATTAAAGATTGCGGCGCGTTGGCCAATTTTGTCGCCGCATTTGAACGATCTATTTTTCTCGCTGGCGTCCCTAGTCCGAAATAATCGTAAACTTGCCTTGCCCCTTCATCACTTCGGCGAACATGCCGTGGGTGAAGATGGAGAAAACGAGGATCGGGATTTTGCTCTGCCGCGCCAGCGAAATCGCCGAGGTGTCCATCACTTGCAGATCCTGCGCCAGCACATCGAGATAGGTCAAGCGGTCATAACGCTTCGCGTCTTTGACCTTGGCCGGATCGGCGGAATAAACACCATCGACCTTGGTTGCCTTCAGCAAGCCATCGCATTGCATTTCTGAGGCGCGCAGCGCGGCGGCGCTGTCGGTGGTGAAAAACGGGTTGCCGGTTCCTGCGGCAAAAATCACCACGCGGCCTTTTTCCATGTGGCGCATGGCGCGGCGTCGGATATAGGGTTCACACACCGCCGACATCGGAATGGCCGATAAGACGCGGGTCTGAACGCCGATTTTCTCCAGCGCGTTCTGCATCGCCAGCGCATTGATGACGGTCGCCAGCATGCCCATGTAATCGGCGGTGGCACGATCCATGCCCGACGCCGCGCCGGAGACGCCGCGAAAGATATTCCCGCCACCGATAACCGCGCAAACCTCGACGCCCATTTCGACGACGGATTTGATTTCATCGGCGACGCGATCGACGGTTTCGGAGTCGAGGCCGTATTCGCGCCCGCCCATCAGTGCTTCGCCGGATAGTTTCAACAGCACGCGCTTGTAACGGGCGGACGTTTTCGCTGCTGGAACTTCGGTCGGCATAACGGGTTTCTCCACAAGATTATAGGGTTTTGGCTATTTCGCCTCTGAATACGGGCGCACGCTAGCATGGTTCCAATGCAAGGAAAAGGCTGCAAGCGTCCTTAACCGAATTGCGGCCGCACAATCACCATAATCACGATCACGATCAAAAACACCGTCGGAACTTCGTTGAGGACGCGATAAAATTTGGCCGGACGGGTGTTGCGGTCGGCGGCGAAATCGCGCCGCGCGCGCGCCAGAAACGCGTGCAGCACGGTCATCAAAAGCACGAACAGCAGCTTCACCAACATCCACGACTGGTGCAGAAGATCCGGATTGATCGCCAGCATCCAGATTCCGAAACCATAAGATAAAATCATCGCCGGGTTCATGATGATGCGCAGCAAGCGGCGCTCCATGATCTTCAGCGTTTCCGAAAGCTCCGACCCCGGCTTGGCGTCAGCGTGATAGACATACAAGCGCGGCAGATAAAACAGCCCCGCCATCCAGGCGAAGACCGCGATCACGTGCAGGGACTTGATCCATTCGTACGACATCGGAAATCGGGGGTTAGGGGTTAGCGGCTTTGCAGGGGCATCCGGAGAGAGCGTCAGGGCATTGTCGCGCTCCGCTGGCGGAAACGCAATCGTCGTGCCGCAACGCCGCGTTGCGAACCAACGCGGCAAGGCCGTCGATGAACTCCGACATAATGCCGACGGTTCCGGCATAGGCGTAGAACGGCACGCCCGATTGCTCGGCCAAATGCCGGTATTCGATGTCGATTTCGACCAGCGTTTCGGAATGCTCGGAAACAAACGCGATCGGCACGACAACGAGAGGAGCCTTGTCGCGCCCCGCCCGTTTGATTTCTTCCTCCGTCGCCGGACCGATCCATTTAAGCGGCCCGACGCGGCTTTGGTAACAGAGCGTGTAATCCTGATGATCAAGCGCCAATTCTTTCACGATAGCTTGAACGGTGCGCTCGCATTGATGCTGGTAAGGATCGCCGGCGCGGATGATTTTCTCCGGCAGCCCATGCGCCGAAAACAGAATGCGCGGCGCGCCGATTTTCCGCGCTTCGTCGCAAGCCGAACGGGTCAGTTGCGCCAGAGAACGAATAAATCCGTTTTCGTCCGGATAACAACAGACGGTTTTCGTCGGCACGTTCAGGCCGATTTTCCGCGACGCCGCGTGCCACGATTTAAGGCTGGAGTCCGTCGTCGTCGTTGAAAATTGCGGATAAAGCGGCAGCAAAACGATTTGATCCGGCTCAAAATCTTTCACATCTTCGACGATGTCCTCGACAAACGGATGCCAGTAACGCATCGCCACAAAACATTTGACCTCGCCGAGACCGGCAACCGTATTTTCGGCAAAAACCTTTTCCAAAGCTTCGGCTTGCCGTTGCGTGTTGATCAAAATGGGCGAATGTCCGCCGATCTGGGCGTAAATCTGCTGCGCCGGTTTCTCGCGTCGGTTTGAAATCAACGTGGCAATCAACTTTCGCAAAAGTCTCGGCACGCGGATAATCGCCGGATCGTTAAACAGATTGAACAGAAAGGGCTTGACGGCTTCCGGCCGATCCGGCCCGCCGAGATTGAACAGAATGACCGCCGTTTTCATCATGTGACGGGGAAATTATGAACGAAATCGACCATCTGCGCGACATGCTCCGGCGGTGTTTGCGGCACGACGCCATGCCCCAGATTGACAACATGCGTCGGGCCTAATTTCTTCATGATGGATTCCAAAGCCGCGAACATTTCGTCTCCGCCTTTGACGAGTAAATCCGGATTCAGATTGCCTTGCAATGGTTTCACCACTTGCAATTCACGTTTGGCGTAATCAAGATCGACGTACGGATCGATACCGACCGTGTCAACGCCCGTTTCACGGATGTAGGGCGCATAGCCCTCTCCCGCCTCGCGCGGAAAACCGATGATCGGCACATGCGGATACTTCGCCTTGAGCCGCGCCACGAGCTTATGCGTCGGTTGAATGACAAAACGGTGAAAATCCGCACCGCTCAGCAAGCCCGCCCAGCTGTCGAAAATTTGCAAAACTTCCGCTCCGGCGTCGATTTGCCGTGACAGGTACGCTTCGCTGGCATCGATCAAAATATCGATTAAAGTTTGCAAATCTTCCGGTCTTTGCTGAACCCAATCTTTTGCCGCTGCGAAATTTCCTCGACTGTTGCCGTCGATCATGTAGCAAGCGACCGTCCAGGGAGCGCCGCAAAAACCGATCAAGGCCGTTTCCGAAGGTAATTCGGGTTTGACGCGTTGCAGAGTTTCATAAACTGGAAAAAGTTTTGAATCGTCGTAACTCAGTTTCGCTGCATCCTGAATCTTTTCGATTTTTCGCAAAACCGGTCCCTCGCCTTCACGGAATTCCAGATCGACGCCGAGCGCAAAGGGAATCAAAAGAATATCGGCGAATAAAATAGCCGCATCCATACCGAAACGGCGAATGGGCTGGAGGGTTATCTCAGTCGCCAACTCCGGCGTCAAACACATCTTAAGGAAATCTTCAGCTTTTGCCCTTAGAACCCTGTACTCGGGCAGGTAACGACCAGCCTGTCGCATAAGCCAGACAGGACGGCGCGAAGGTTTTCGGCCTTGCAAAACGTTCAGGATCGGTTTTTCAGTTTTACTCACCTGTTTTTTTCCATTCATATTTTTAATTAAAGATAGTGGTAGGTAGTTGGTGTGGCAATTAATGGGGATAAACAGAAATTCAAATTTCGCTGAATTTCTTCACAGGCTTTGCCCTCGGCCGAGCGTTCGGGTTGAAAATCTTATATCCCTGTTCATAAAACCTGTGAACGTAAATTTTTTGTTAACTCATCTCGGGGATGTGAATAACGGGAACGGAAGTTTGCAATTTTCTTTTCCACAGGACTCACAGTCTGCGCATGAAAACGAGTCCCAATTTCTGTAACTGTGGATGAATAAGACGGAGCGGGCATGAATATGCCGACTTGACCAACTGGTGGATTTTATCCACGCTCTCAAAATCGCCTGTGCATAAAACGGAACCGGGAACGATTTGACTATGTCATCGGAAATTCAAGCCAAGGCCGGGGTCGTCGGCTGGCCTGTAAAACATTCGCTATCGCCGCGTTTGCACAGGTTCTGGTTAAGGAAGTACGGAATTGATGGGGAATACGTCGCCTTGCCTGTGGAACCGGAGAATCTGACGGCCA
>CAIQVS010000027.1 GCA_903875345.1 uncultured Pseudomonadota bacterium
TGCCGTTTTGCCAATAGGCCAGATTCAAACGCTCGTCCGTATGCAGATTATGAAAAGCCAAAGCGCGCAGCCCACGGATACGCGGCACGGCTGCCATAGCCGGACTCACCACCGAACACGCCAAAGCCGCCAGCCCCAAATTCATAAAACCGCGACGCGCTATGTTGAATTTATGTTTCACGATCAGCAAACCACGAAAACGAATCTTAAGTGGTGATCGTAATTGAAAGCGGTCTTGAGTGTCAAAGCATCCCCGGTATTTCGCACGGCATTGTGTCCGCAACAACACAGAAAACCGTAACATGAAAAACACAATCAGTCTGTCCCTCTCGGATACAGAAAGCAACGGAACTTGTCGCAATGATCAGAAACGATGAACTTCAACGCCACTACGCAACAAGCTGAACGCCGCTCATACTTCGATAGATCAAAACTTCGTCTTCGCTATAAAAATTGACCTCGACATGTATCTTGACCGAAATCAACAGATTCCCAGATCTCGCTCTGCGCGTTTGCCTTCCTCATCTAAACCGATTATCGTCCATTACAGTCAGAGAAAAAAACATGGGAGGCTTGAATGGTTGGCATTAACGAAGAGAATCTCAAGAAAAACGTGCAAGACAAGGATACTTGGCTACGCTTCGTCTATCTGGTCGTTTTCGGCGTCGCTTTTTACCTGTCGATTCTGCTGACCTTTGCCACATCGATCTTCCAATTCCTGACCAAGCTGTTCAGCGGTTCTTCTTTCGCTGGTCTGTCTGAATTCGGCGATAATTTGGCATCCTATCAGGCGCAGGTCACGCGTTTCCTGACCTTCGCCTCGGACGACAAGCCTTTTCCGTTCGCGCCTTTTCCGGTCAAAAAACTGCCGGAATTGCATTCATAGCCAGTCTTCCATGAACCGGTTGACCTCGTCGGGCTGCTCAAGCGGCGCGAGGTGGCCGCAATTCTCAATGAGTTGTAACCGCGCGTTCGGGATTCCTTCGGCGATCTCGCTCGTGATCTCTGGCGGAGTTAGCGCGTCCTGTCGTCCACCAATGACGAGCGTCGGGCAACGAATATCCTTCAAAGCAGGCCGACTATCGACACGATTCAGAATTGCCATTTGCTGCCGGTAATAAACCTCGCGCCCAAGACGTTCCCCCATCGCCATAATGGTATCGGTCAACGACTTGTCCCCAAGTCTATCGGAATGAATCAGTTGAGGAAGCAACCGCGTCGTTACGCCCTTGAAATATCCCTTGCGCGACATGGCCAACATGAGGCGACGACGTTCGCGTTGCTCCGGTGTGTCGGGACGCGCCGAAGTATCCAGCAAGCACAATTTCATCACACGTTCCGGCGCTTGGCGCATGATTTCCAGCGCCACATAGCCGCCCATCGACAATCCCGCGAGCGCAAATTGAGGCGGAGCGTCAGCCAGCACATCCTGCGCCAGACTTTCCATTCGGTCATGCCCTGTCGTATCTGCAACACGGCAATCCACATGGTTTTTCAGATGGTTGATCTGATTTTGCCACAATGCTGAATCGCACAGAAGTCCCGGCAAAAGGATTAAGGGAATGACGGTCGGCATGCAAAAAACTCCGATTTGATTTGCATTCATGCGCTCTTTTGCTATATAGCTTCCTCCAGATAAGTGAAAGAGACAGAATAGGATACAGTCTAAACACGTGACAACATTTGCCGATTTAGGGCTCAGTCCCGACATTCTCAAGGCTATTGAGGACGTCGGCTACAAAAATCCCACCCCCGTTCAGGAACAAGCCATACCTTACGTGCTGCAGATGCGCGATATTCTCGCATGCGCGCAAACCGGTACGGGCAAAACGGCGGGCTTCGTCCTGCCGATGCTCGAGATTCTCGGCGCGGGTCGCGCCCGGGCACGGATGCCGCGCTCTCTGATTCTTGAGCCGACGCGTGAACTCGCGGCGCAGGTGGCGGAGAATTTCCAAATTTACGGCAAATACCACAAGCTTTCGATGGCCTTGGTCATCGGCGGCGAGACAATGGACGAGCAAATCCGTAATCTGGATCGCGGCGTCGATGTCGTCATCGCCACGCCCGGACGCATGATCGATTTATTCGAGCGTGGCCGGATTATGCTGAACGACATCAAGATTTTCGTCATCGATGAAGCTGACAGGATGCTCGACATGGGATTCATTCCCGATGTCGAGAAGATTGCCAAGCTTCTACCGCCGCTGCGTCAAACGCTGTTCTTCTCGGCAACGATGCCGCCGGAGATTCGCAAGCTGGCGGACCGGTTCCTGAAGAATCCCAAAACAATTACCGTCGCGCGTCCGGCAACGACCGCCGAAACGGTGCGGCAGATTTTTGTTCCGCTGCCGACCGACAACAACTGGCAAAAGCGCGAAGCTTTGCGGATTCTCCTGAAACGCGCAGACGTTCTGAACGCCTTTATCTTCTGCAACCGCAAGATCGACGTGGCGATGTTGCACAAATCGCTGCTCAAGCACGGCTTCAACGCCGGAGCGTTGCATGGCGATATGGAACAATCGGAGCGCACGGCGACGCTCGACCGATTCAAACGCGGTGAAATATCGCTTCTAGCCTGCAGCGACGTAGCAGCGCGGGGCATCGACATCGACGCCGTCAGCCACGTCTTTAACTTTGACGTACCTTTCCACGCCGAAGATTACGTGCATCGCATTGGCCGCACAGGACGCGCAGGATTGACGGGGACGGCCTACACGCTCATCACGCCGGACGAAGGCAAGCAGATTGAAGCGATCGAAGCGCTCATCAAGTTGAAGATTCTCCGCGAGCCGATTGCCGACCTGCCCGAACCGCAACCGGATACGGGACGCTCGCGCCGCGATACCGGAGCGCGCCACGGACGGCATACGCGCGACCGGAACTCTTCGCACAATCGCCACGAGTCGCGCCCGCACCACGAACATCCACGCCCCCCGCGCGAGGCGCAACATCAACAACCTTCCGCACAACACGAACAAGCCCCGCGTCAACAGGTAACACGAGCTACGGCACCAATAAATGAAGGATCAGATCGCTTTGAAGGAGACTTACTCCCATCCTTCCTCCGCCGTCCGGCAGCAATCGTAAAGGAAAAACGTTAACGCGCGGAGTGTCGCACCACACGTTAAATACTTTCTAAACCAATAACCATTTCAGGATGTTAGGCGATTATTCTTAACGCTAGATTCCTGCCTCAGCATACAATTGCAACAGGCAACTAATACAAAGCTTTTAGCTTATAGAACAAAATGTTAGATTGGAACGAATCCGATTAGCCGGACCAAGCTTTTGAACACGGTCACGTTAGTAAATCTATAACCTCTAACAACGATTGCGACTCTATGACAATCACACTGCATCACGGCGATATTCCGGCAAACATTTCCTTTGGCGAATGCGTTGCCGTCGATACGGAATCGATGGGACTTAACTGGGACCGCGACCGGCTTTGCCTTGTGCAATTATCTGCAGGTGACGGCACAGCGCATCTGGTCAAATTTTCAGCGACCGATTTCTCAGCCCCCAACCTACGCAAGCTGTTGACCGATCCAAAAATCATCAAGCTGTTTCACTACGCTCGTGCCGACCTTGCTGCGATAAAACGCTATCTCGGCATCATGACGAAGCCCGTATATTGTACCAAAATCGCATCCGTGCTTGTTCGTACCTTTTCGGATCGCCACAGCCTCAAGGATTTAACGCGTGATTTAATCGGGCTCGACCTTTCCAAGGAACAGCAAACCTCCGATTGGGGCGCCCCCGAACTGACGCCGGAGCAAAAGACTTATGCGGCCTCCGACGTACTGCATCTTCATAAGCTCAAGCAAAAGCTTGACGTAATGCTGGAACGCGAAGGGCGCACAGAGCTTGCGCGTCAAACTATGGATTGCCTCCCTGTCCGCGCCGAACTGGATGTCGCCGGATGGCGTGATATTGACGTTTTTTCCCACAAACCGGTACGTTTAGCAGGTTAGCGCGTTTTGGCCTAATTTTAGGCGCGTTGCACAAGGCCTTTAGGATGATGACGATATGTCCACTGCGGTCTTAAAAGCTGGAGAAACCGCTCCTGCCGAAGAGCTGGAAAAGCTCGAAGGGCTGGAAGGGGATGATTTGTCGGCGTTGGCAATCAAGGCCAGAGTTGAGGCCGCTGGATATTCAGCAGCTTCGCTCGGTTTTCTGGAACCGCGCAAGACGAAGCGCATGATCAAAGCGCGCAGGGCGAGGCCTTTGTCGGCTCTGCTGCGGCGCAGTCTGCCCGTTGTATCGTTGTTCATGCTGGGCGCTCTTGTGGCGTGGCCACTGATTAATCCTAACATAATCGGCAAGGCCATCATGAAAAACATTCCGGATATTGTCGTGCAGAATCCGCGCTACAACGGCCTTGATGCCAAGAACCAGCCTTACACCATGTCGGCAGCCGTGGCCAAACGTCCCGGCGGAATGCCAAATATTTACGATCTCGAAAAACCGCAGGGCGAAATTACCCTGAAAACTGGAAACTGGCTTTTTGGCAAAGCTAATCTCGGTCGGTTCGATCAGGATACCCGCAAGCTGTGGCTTGGAGGTAACGTTCAGATATTCCACGATAAAGGGTATCAGTTTACAAGCGATGAGGTTCAGGTGGATATTGACGGCAACTTCGCATGGGGTGCGAGGCCTGTCTTGATTCAGGGAGGATTTGGTGAAATTCGAGGTCAAGGCTTCCGGCTTCTGGACGATGGCAACGTTATGATTGTACAAGGTCCCGCCAAAGCGATCTTAAATTTGCACAGCACTCAAGCCTCTGATAAACCAGCCACACCTAACCAATCACCGACTCAATGACACAGGGCGTATGGCTCAATGCGGCTTAACCTGATCCTTCTGACGCTGCTCCTGTATACAGGATTGACTGCAAGCGCTCTGGCGCAAGCGACACCGCAAGACCCCACAGCCGCAAAACCGCCGAAAGACGCGCCGCCGAAACCGATTGAGGTAACGGCAGACCAAAGTCTGGAGTGGTATCAAGACCAGAACATGTATGTTGCCAGAGGTCACGCCAAGGCCGTACGAAACGATATGGTGGTTGAAGCGGACTTGCTTAAGGCGCATGAACGCGAATCTCAGGCGAAGTCCCCCAACCGTTCGAAGCCAACCCCGGGGAGTCCCAATAATCAGAACGACACAGGCGACATCGATAAAATGGAGGCCGACGGCCACGTCCTTATTACCGATCCGAAATCAAGGACGACCGGCGAACACGCGACCTACGACCTCAATCAACACACAA
>CAIQVS010000028.1 GCA_903875345.1 uncultured Pseudomonadota bacterium
AGTTCTGGGGTTTACGTGGCGCATTCTGGGGTGGCCTTTGGGGGCTATTCTTCGGGGGATTGTTTGTGACGGTTCCCGTCATTGGCAACGTCGTCGTCCTCGGATATCTGGCCTCGGCTGTTATTGAGACTATCGAGAGTGCGCTTGTTGTAGGTGCTGCTAGTGCTCTTGGTGCGGCAATTTATAGTATTGGCATTCCCAAGGACAGCGTCGTTCAATACGAAGAAGCGGTTAAAGCCGATGGCTTTCTGGTTATGGCGCATGGCTCCCTTGATGAAGTGGTGCGCGCCAAAGCTATTTTGAGCACAGCTTATCCTTTAAAGCTTAACGCGCATCTTAAGGGAAGATCCCTGCAGCCCGTTCATCAGTTCGCGTATAGTTGGCATAAGAGCGCATAGCTTCATGGAAAGAAGCTCAACAAAAATTTATCTCGTCGGCGGCGGCATAGCCTCAATGGCTGCAGCGGCATTTATGATACGTGACGGCGATATTTTAGGTCACAACATCACTATTTTCGAAGAACTCGATAAAATGGGAGGCAGTCTCGACGGTTCTGGCTCACCGGAGAACGGTTATGTGCTGCGTGGCGGACGCATGCTGGAAAGCAAATATCTCTGCACCTTTGGGCTTTTTTCTTCAATCCCGACGCTTGATGGCAGCAAAACCGTGACGCAAGAGATCATGGACTGGAATAAGACAATGAAGACATCATCAACATCGCGCCTCATGAGCAACTGTGATCGTGAAACGGCGCCGGAGTTTGGCCTGAGCGAGGATCACATTCTCAATCTGGAACGCCTAATCATCGAGCCGGAGAATATGCTGGGAGAAACTTCAATCAGCGATCAATTTGACGATACATTTTTCAAGACGAATTTCTGGCTGATGTGGTGCACAACCTTCGCCTTTCAACCTTGGCATAGCGCCGTTGAGTTCAAACGTTATCTCGTGCGCTTCGCCCATATGATTTCCGGTTTTAACCGGCTCGAAGGCATTCTTCGCACAGTTTATAACCAGTATGACTCGATGGTGCGGCCTCTGCAAAAATGGCTTGAAGATCATGGCGTTGTTTTCGAAATGAATGCCCGCGTCACCAATCTTGGCCTTTATGAACATAACGCCGAAACAACAGTGACCGATATTATTTATGAGCGGGAAGGAAAATCCAACACTGTTGCTATCAATCCCGGGCATTATGTTCTTGTGACCTTAGGCTCCATGACGGAGGCATCGAGCCTTGGATCCATGGAAAAACCACCTGTCCTGAATGGCAAATTACATGGCGGCGCATGGACATTATGGGAAACGCTTGCGCTCGGACGTCCTGAATTTGGCATGCCCTGGACATTCGACAATCACGTCGATGAATCCAAATGGTTATCGTTCACCATTACGCTTCATGATCCAAAACTGTTACACATTATCCGTGACTTAACCGGTAATTCACCCGGTGAAGGCGGGCTGGTTACATTCGTCGATTCAAACTGGCTGTTTTCCATAGTTGTTCCTTATCAACCGCATTTCATCGGCCAACCGGACAATGTCAGCGTACTATGGGGCTATGGCCTGTCGATTGATAAACGCGGAAATTTTGTGAACAAATCGATGTCCGACTGCACGGGCCGCGACATCATGACAGAATTGCTTGGCCATCTAAATATTCAGGATAAGGCTGAGAGCATAATCAATAACTCAATTTGCATCCCATGCCTAATGCCCTTCATAACCAGTCAGTTTCTGCGGCGCAAACGTTGCGACCGTCCGCAAGTTTTTCCGGAAAGTTCAACCAACTTTGCCTTTATAGGCCAGTTTTGCGAACTGCCAGACGATGTCGTCTTCACTGTCGAATATTCAATTCGTTCGGCACAAACCGCTGTTTATGAACTCCTTTGCCTGAAAAGCGAGCCTCCAGCCGTCTACGAGGGAACATTCGATCCACGCGTAGTGTTTAAAGCATTCATGGCTCTGCATGACGTGCATCTCTGACAAGGCCTTATTTCGCAGGGAGAAACATCCATGCCATATCCAAAAAATATTGATCTACCTGTGAATATCAGGGGCATTCTTCCAGACCATGCTCAGGAAATCTTTAGATCGGCTTTTAATAGCGCATGGAGAGAATATGAACTTGCATCCAAACGACGTGATGACGAAAGCCAGGAAGAATTATCATTTCGCGTTGCATGGGCAGCGGTAAAATCCAAGTATGAAAAAAGGGGCGGTCGCTGGATGTCCAAAAATTGAGTTCATGCAATTGCAGAAAGAGTATTTGATGAATGTCAAATGGAGGCAATGAGACTGGAGTAGATATCTCAATGTAGGAACAGCATCAAGTCGCTGGGTTCTTAATTTAACTCATAGGAGTTCACCATGTCTCACGATAGTCAATTGCAACAAGCTGTACTCGCCGAGCTAAACTGGGAACCAAGCATCACTGCTGCTCATATTGGTGTGACCGCCGATGCTGGCATTGTTACTTTAACTGGCCATGTTGATACCTTCGATCAAAAAAACTCAGCTGAACAAGCGGCGGGGCGCGTAAAAGGCGTTAAGGGAATTGCGCAAGAAATTGAAGTCCAGCTTCCCTTCGATAAAAAGCGTACCGATGATGAGATCGCGGCAGCCGCTGTAGATCGCCTCGCTTGGGATGTATCTATCCCATCTGATGCGATCCAGGTAGAGGTCGATGCAGGCTGGGTTACTTTGACAGGTGAAGTGAATTGGCATTACGAGAAAGAATCTGCCGAAGACAACGTTCGAAAACTTTTCGGGGTCGTCGGCGTGTCCAACGAGATCACGATCAAGGCTCATGTGAATGTCTCAGATATTAGCAGCAACATCGCCCACGCCC
>CAIQVS010000029.1 GCA_903875345.1 uncultured Pseudomonadota bacterium
CTGATGGCGCTTTCAGAAATCGTGTGAGAAAAAGATCAAAGGCTGGCGACAACCATCCGCACGGGACGACTCTTGATTTGTCATCGTACAAAATCCAGAAGGTATTCCATGTCTTTCTCGTTCATGTCGTCTATACTTGTCAGCAGGCGAGCAACAACACGTGCGCGGAATTTCTCAATGCTCTTGTTGCCATAGTCGACCATCTGAATTTCCTGCACGATGCCAAGCGCAGACTGCACAAGAGGCAAGCAGAGAGGCGCAATCTTGACGGTTTCGCATAAGGATTTTAGCCCTGCGATGCCGGGATCGTAAATAAGCTTGCGCGCATTAATAATCGAAATGCCTGCCAGAGCGGCCATGGCCGCTTCGAAGAAAGCCAGATTGCCGGTGCAAAGCGCGCGCAAAGCAAGCGATGGCGCAAGGCGTTCGCTCTCGGCGAGCTGCTTGACCATCTCCTCGATTTCTTCGGGGCGTCGACCAAAGCTCAGTTGAATGACGGAACGCTCGCGACTTCTGGCCATGATGTCTTGGGAAATATTCGGCGACAACTTGTGATGTTCGACCAAATAGTCTTGCAGGCGATCAGAAACCAAAGCCGCCAGACGGTCGGCGATTGCAATGGGTAATCTGTGCCGTTTAACAATGCTTTCCTTGAAAAGATTGCCTTCAGAAAAGCGGTTGATGGCTTGCTCGAGACACGCATCACTGATCTGCGCGGTTGCGTTGTTCATCAACGCCGAAACTACATTCTCATTGGCAGCGGTCACAATGACGCTCGCGACGCGCTCTGAAACATCGGCGCGCACGGCTATTGCCTTTTGCTTGACCTCGCTTTCTTTCTGCAAGATGTCGATCAAATCGTCATCGGTTAGCACGATGGCATCGGTCAGGATCGGCAACGCCACAGCTTCTACGTCATACGCCAGTTTTAACGCGACATCGCGCGGCAAATGTTTTGACCGACGCAGACTTTGCGCCACAGACCGCCGCACCATGACCTCGACGTCCGCAGCCATAATGCGAATAATGTCATGCGCAATTTCCAGACCGGCGGGGGTCAGATCAGGGGATTCCATGTAACACGCGACTTTATTGGCGACGAGCGCACGAACGCTGGCCAGCGGTTGTTTGTGCAACCGTTCGATGTCATCTTTCTCTACCTTCAACGCCGCGTTACCCATGGCTACGCCTTTGAACAATGAACTTTCTAAAATTTCCGTTAGGGATACATTTTTCCATTCGTACATCGATTTAGCAAAATCATCTTAAAAATTCTTTAAAACGTTTGGCATTGGGAATAATTAGGCAAGGCCACGTCAAGAAGACAATTATGGGCGCACAGCTTCACCGACGCTTATAAAGGCGAGGAATTTCAACCATCCCGCACGCGACCATAAAATCGCAGCGCAGGTTACACTGATGGATCTGAATTAATCCCAAGTATCTCCAGCGTATGCGCGACGATTTCGGCGGGAACGAAGGGGGTGACGGGGTGGTTGATGATTGTTGTTCGGCAATCTTCAGGAATTTTGCCGCCACGTCGATTGACGGTCAGATACAACACAGGGATAGAGCGCGTGGCAGGCGTTTTGTTCAGATCATGCAACAGGGCGCTTCCGTTTGCGTCCTGCATGCACTCATCCAGAACAATAAGTTCGGGAACACAGTTGCTGGCAAGAACGAAAGCTTCCGTGCTGTCGGTTGCTTCGATTACCTCAAGCCCCTGCTGGCGTAATTTTTTGGATAACTGTTGGCGTTCGGCAGCATTTTCGCTGGCGACCAGCACCGTCATGCGGAAACGATTGAGAAACCCGAATATCCTTTCGGCAAAGACGGTCGGGTCAAAAGGTTTTGTAATATAATCCACAATGCCGGACATGGCCGCGCGCGCCTTGGCATGCGGCTGTTTTTCCGCCGTCAGCATAATAACGGGAATCTGCGCGGCGTTTTCATCGCTCCGCAAACGCTCCAGCAACGCGAAGCCGTTCATACCGGGCATGTAATTGTCCATCAAGATCAAATCCAGGCGATGGCCGCGCGTGGCTTTGATCGCTTCGTCGGAGTTATAGGCGGAAAGGATTTCCACATCATCCCCGAACAAAGCCTCGACAAGATCGTGAATGGCGGGATCGTCATCGACGGTCAGCAAGATCGGACGCGAAGAGCGTGTTTCAGCTGCCGCAAGTTTCAGAATGCGGGACGTGTCAACGCAAGGCAGGGGTTTAGCCTCCGCCAATGCATCTTCGCAAGCTTTGAGCAACTTGCCGACAACGTCGGCGAGTTCTTTCGACTCCGGCGGGGTAATGCTGGCGTTTAACATATTATCCATACGCAGCGCGGCTTCGCTTACAGCGCCATGACCATAGATCGCGCCGGATCCCATAAGGTTGTGAACGCGCAGGTGCAACGATTCCAGTTCCGTCATCGATAGCGATCGCTGATCGTCGGAATGAAGAAAATGGTGAAGTTCGCCCATGCGGCGTTGAAGGATTCCGGTATAAGCCTTCTGCAAATGGCAAGCCGTGAAGGTCGGCTCGGACTTCCTGTTGTCGTTCTTTCTCATGTGAAAAGCCTCCCTTGAAAAAGACATGTATTAAACGCGAAATAACTATTGACCTATATCAAGTCGAAACCCATCGTAGCCGTTCTTAGTAAAAGAACAGTTGACGTGCATCATATTAAATTTACTCGCAAATTCGATCTGAAATGATTCTAAAGTGGGGGTTGGGTGTCCCGCGAATGTCCGGCTTCTGTCGTCCTGAATACAAGCGTCACCTGCCCCACCAAATCCTTGATGATGGTCTGTCCATCGCTGTCGTTGACCGACAAGGAAGGCGTGGGCGGTTCAAGTTTCCAGTTCTGGGGGTGGGAAAGAGTCAAGCCTGATACGGGCTTTGGCGCTGTGAGTGACAGGGTAATGAGGTTGCCATTTTTCACGACATCGACACCAACCTGATCGCGCGCCGACCACCAGTCGCCGAATTGCCTCATGCTGGCGTACCAGACGGAGGAGTCCATGGCGGCGACAAAGCCTTTTTCGAAAGCGAACTTCTGCCCAACAATGTCAGGATGAATGAGAATCACAAACACTGCGCCATAGCGCTTAAGGGTTTCAGCAAGGCGGATAGCATCGGGAAGCCGGTTAATCATCGGGCCGTTGGCTTCGTCCTCTACCGTCAGCGGTATTTCGTATATGGATGTTTCAGCCGTGTTCTCTCGACCATAGTTTAGCCTGAAAGGCAAATGGGTTAGGGAGTCTCCCGCCGTCACGGAAGAACTGTAGCTGTAGCCCGTGGCCTGCAAAGCTTGTGGCAGCGCATAGGGATTCGAAAGATGCCCCGGCCTGAAAGATGTCACTGTTAGATCCGGGACGAAATGCTCCAACAGAAACCGGCTGACACGCAGTTCCCCAAGGACAGTGCCATTGATAGTGTCATACTGGCTTCGAACATAAGGAACATAGGAAGGATATTGTTCGTTGCCATCGCCTAAAGGGAAATGGCTATAGCTTCTGGAATGGCAAACGGTATGACTGGCGATTTCCATGCCGAGTTGTTGCAGTTGTTTCAGATAGGGCAAGTTTTCTTGCGTAAAGAAAACATCGTCGTTCCAGTCGCGCACATATTTGGTCTGCATGAAATAGGTCGCCGTTACGCCATGTTCTTTTTCAAAACGCGCATACTCGACCGCATTGATCGTCGAGCGGGTGTAATCGATGTCGTGGGTCAGAAGGACGCTAAGCTTTTTGCCATTGGGCGCTGTGGCCAGAGTGACCGCATCCTCGTTGTTGATCGTATAGATGCGTTTTAAAAGTCGCAGGAAAACGTCAAGCGTCGGCTCATAGTCATTGACATAATGCCGCGCGATATTCTCTTGTCGGTTGTTGTATCCCTTGAGTAGAAAATAACCGAGGTCGGGACCAATAGCGAAGGCCGTTCCCGCCGCGTTTTGCGTGATAGCCGCAAGGCCGTTTTCATAAACAGCCAAGGGCTTTACGATCGGATTCTTATAACCGATGACACCTTCCACTATGTCCTCGCCTGAAGCGATGCGGGTTTCTTTTTCATAGGGGTCGGTCAAAAAATCCGTGTACGGGCTTTGCGTATTGAAGAGAACGTTGTGACTATGAATTTTTTCTTCGGCTCCTTCAAATCCGAACAGATCATTGATCCCTCCCCCTAAAACGTTCTGCGCGATCAGCGTGCCTCCATCAGCGACGAATTTTCGCAAGGCACGAAGGGCGTTTGACGACAAAACATTTCCCGATACCATCGGATAAACAAGAACAACTTTATGCTGCAGCGCTTGCGTATAATCATCCGTTATCGTGAACGGAACACCGATAGATTTCAGCCCATGAGCCAGCCCCAGCCAATTTGATTGCGGTTGCGTCAGCAAGATGGCCAATCGGCTTGATCCGCCCTGATTATAGGTTTGCCAAAGCGCGGGACTAGGCTCCGGCACTGTCGTATGCTCGCTAGGACCTTGCGTATTTTCAAACAGGTACGTCGCCTTTGGCGCGAAGGCGATAAAACCGGCGGCACGCGTCCACAGCGTTTTTGCACCGATAAAAACAGGAAAAACCAGCAGCAGCGCTATCAATAAGAACTGGAAGTGTTTTTGCATGCAAGAACCAATCCCGAGTAAGACCCGTGTTGACCCTGCCCTATAATGATCCTTTACGAAACTCTTTTATTGACTTGCGATATGCGATTATATAGACCATTTTAGAATAATTCTTGATCTAAAATAATCCAGACCCTCACAATGTTGAATACACTTAACAGTTCATGTTTTATGCGCGACCAGCAAAGTTAAACCACAACCGAGGGGCTTGCAGATGTTATTGCGGTGGCACGACGGAATGAGCGTCAATGTCGACGTCATCGACGATGAGCACAAGCAATTCATTGCATTCATCAACAATCTCCACGACGCCATCGAACAGAACAACGGCGATGAGATTTTGTTTAAATCCCTATCGGACACTCGGGCATACGCCGATTATCACTTCAAGAATGAAGAGTTCCTTTTTTCGCAAACGGATTATCCGGATAAAGATCGGCATAAAGCGCAGCACCGAAACATTCAAGCCACTTTAGCAAACATAAGCAAAAAATTTCATGACGGAGACTGAGCTGGCCCCCGAAAACTGGACAGGTAGCTAAGAGAGAGTCGCGCCCCTAAAATGGCGGAAAGCCA
>CAIQVS010000030.1 GCA_903875345.1 uncultured Pseudomonadota bacterium
TAAGGGTGGCTATGTGAAGCTGGGAATTATGCGGAGTTGATCGGCAAGACCGGCGGGAATCCGGGCGTCCTGATGCCAAATCACTCCGCATAACGGCAGGTGAGTATATGGCGCCTCAGGATGAAGACGGCGATGCATCGTCCAGCAAGGAGGCGATTAGGGCATCCGGAGCCTTGAACCGCCCACGTCGTAAAGCTAACGGTACGATTGCTTCTATCGCCTCAAGCTTCTGCGAAGCGTCCATGCGGAGATAGGTCTCCGTAGTGCGGATGTCGGCATGGCCGAGCCACAGGGCGACCTTGCGGATGTCGCGCGTCGCTTGAAGCATGATCACGGCACAACTGTGGCGGAGCTGATGCGGGGAGACGGACCGCCCGCGCAAGGAGGGACAGGTGTCGACCGCCTTGGAAACGTGCTTGTCTAGAACGTATTCAAAACCGGCGCGCGTCATGGCCCTTCCTTCCGCATTAACGAAGAGTTCGGGTGCGGGAACATTTCCGCGCACGGATAGCCACGCGCGTAGGTCGGTCGCCGTGTCTTTCCATAGTGGTAGGCTTCGCTGTTTTCGGCCCTTTCCGTCGACAAGCAGGCTGGGCACTCGCAAGAGCGACAGATTCGTTAGCGTGGCGCTGACCAATTCGGAGACGCGCAAACCACCGGAGAAGCACAGATTCATCATTGCCCGATCCCGCAGCCCCAGACGCGTCGTCAGATTCGGTGCGTTGAGGATGGCGCGCACCTCCTCCATAGGCAGATATCGGATCAGTTTTTGATCGTAGCGCTTCGAGGGAATGGCTCGGATTTGTGCGATCTGCTCCAGCGCGGAAGGCACCTGATATTCGACATAACGCATGAATGACTTGATAGCCGACAGTCGCAGATTGCGTGTGATAGCGCCATTTCCGCGTTCTTTCTCGATGTGGGCGAGGAAGTCGAGGATCAGTGCCGCGTCGAGTTGCTCGATGTGAAGCTGCGACGGTTTGGTATTGGTTCGTTCCGATGCGAACGCAAACAGCAGCTTATGGCTGTGTGCATATGCTTCACAGCTATGCGGGCTGTAGCCCCGCTGGCGGGGCATGTAGTCACGCAAAAACCCAGTGATCAGAGGAGCGAGACGGGTCATTGGCCGTCTCCCACGATCAGAGTTTCAGCCGCGGCGGCGATGTCGGTCATCAGTTCCGGCGTCGCCTGGAGGTACCAGTAGGTGTATCTGGGGTTTTCGTGCCCCATATAGGTCATGAGGGCGACAGTACGGCGCGCTATGCTGTTCCGGTCGGCGTTTCCCTGCTCAAGAACCCTTGTCGCAAATGTATGTCTCAGATCGTGGATGCGCGGCATTCTAGCGCGTTCAGGCGCAACATTGGCGCGCCTGATAATGCTATGGAATGCGCCGCTGGCTGTAGGGTATGTAAGCGCCTTTCCTTTCACGGACAAAAATAGCCGATTGCTTTCAACGGCAACGTTTCGGCGTAAGATAAGAAAGGCGTCGATCTTATCTTGTACGCCAGGATGCAAAGGCACGAGGCGGCTTTTGCCGTTCTTAGACTCGCGTATTCGCAATATACCGCCGGGAAGAATGTCGTCGAGACAAAGCTTGAGTGCCTCCGAAACACGCAATCCGGTGGCAGCAATCAATCCGAACAGCATCACATAGACTTGCTTGTTTACGGCGGATCGCGTTCTCCACGGTATTTCCTGGGCGGCATCAAGAATCCGCGTCAATTCCTCTGTTGTATAGATGTAAGGCATAAACTTTGCCCGAGGAATGGCGAACAGGTGGACTGGTGGAATCTCGTGTACGGGATCTTCAGCGCGCAGAAACTTTGCCGCCAACGCCAGACGGCTGAGCCATTCGTATCGCGCTCCCGGCGTTGGTGCCGTCCGCGCCCATTCAACGGCAGTCTCAGCACGGATATGATGTTCTCCCCGTACTTCGGCGAAACGAGCGTAAGAGAGAAGACTTTTCCTCATTCGCACAAGTCTGGCGCCCATCAAGCGACGCAGCTCGATGTAGCGTTCGAACTCATTGCTCAGCATGCGGACCTCCCAGCCCACGGCTGGGCAATTTCGGACAACAGCTCGAAGTCCACTTTTGCATAATGCATCGTCATCCTGATGGAGCGATGACGCAGCACGGCGCCGATGCCTTCCAAGCTGACGCCCTGTTTCAGCATTGTCGTTGCTGCGGAATGGCGCAGGATGTGGGGGCCTTTTCGTGGGAAATCAATCCCGGACCTTTGCATAACGCGGGTCACAAGACTGTACACCGAGCAGGCCGGCAGGGAAGCATAAGGAGCACAACTTCGGAGAAATATGCGCGGAGTTTTCAGAGGTGGGCGCGCCTCTTCGATATATGCAATCAACGCATCACCAACCTCTTGTGGCAGCGGCAGAAAGGACATGCGCCGCGATTTGCCCGCAATAGTAAAACGCCCTCTTGTCCAGTCAACTTGACCGAACTCGAGATTGGCCACTTCGCTGGCTCTCAACCCGAGCCGCGCGAGAAGCAGAATGATGGCGCGGTCGCGCAACTGGTTTTTCCCCCGGCAGGAAGCAAGAAGCCGCTCGATGTCCTCCTTGACCACGAAATCCGCTGGCTTCGAGCGGCTGCCATTAAAGCCCGGAACGGCATATTCACGCCCCGCTGGACTCTGGCCTGTCGCAGACAGATAACGTAAGAAAGAACGGGTAGCGGTTGTCACCAGTTTTGCATAACTATGGCCATACGGTCTGCCGCGTTCGAGTACAAATTCGCGTATCGCACGAACAGAGTAGGCTTTCGCATCGTCCCCAAGCTTTTCGAGAAGAGGAATAACGGCAGCGCTCCGGTATACAAGGAGTGTGCTCTCGGTGACGCCACGATGCAGGGTCATCCAGTCCTCGTAGGCGCCGAGTATCGGCCATATCTCCGTCTCAGATGGGGGCTGAGGACGTGACGGGACTTTCCCAAGTTCTTGAAGATATTGGATAAAAAGAGCGCCCGCCCGGAGCCGTGCCTCGGTTACCTGCGTGCCTTTGAGGACTTTGGCGGATGCATCGTATCCGGCGTGAATTGTATCCAAATTAAACCCAGCCTTGTGAACCAGGTCGGTCCAACGCCGAAGCAACCGGAAAAGGCCCGTGATGGTTCCTGCGGTATATTTTCGGCCGTAGAGCCAGTCCTTGTATCCTTCTGCATATGGCTGCGCGAAGTGCAAACGCGCATGCGTAATCGACCCCCGTTCATTCTTGGCTTTTTCCGACATGGGCATCTCCTGGATGTGCTTGCTTGGCGCCGGCGACAGTGCCGGACATCCCCTTATCGCCCAGAAGACCTGTCAGGCGCTCATCGGAAGGCCATCCAACTCGTTGTCGTTATGCGGAGTGATTTGGCATCAGGACGCCCGGATTCCCGCCGGTCTTGCCGATCAACTCCGCATAATTCCCAGCTTCACATAGCCTCCCTTATGCGGTGCTTTGCATAACGGTGGCTTTTCGTTGCAATTTGATAGCGGCTGCACGCTCAGCGGCTACGATTGGGAATCGATAAAGGCCACCTGCATTGCTCGCGGATTGCCGGTCATCGACAGCCGTGA
>CAIQVS010000031.1 GCA_903875345.1 uncultured Pseudomonadota bacterium
GATACCGCACCGGCATCGAGCGCAGCCCGACCGCGCTGTTGGCACCAGTCATCACGAGGATGCCGCCAGGGAACTCCTTGCTCTGCACCGTGTTGCCGCTGTCGCGGCTTCGGGCTGCCTTAACCCGTTCGCGCAGCACCGGTGTGCTGTCTATCAGCGACGCTACGCGTTGCTTCGACCAGCGCTTGGCCATTTCCACAGTCGGCTGCACTGCCAGCATCGGGCCAGGCGCGTGATGGATGACGTAGCCGATCCAGTTGTTACCGGCCTCGGTTCCACCGATCTGCGCGCCCTTCATGAACACGATCTTCTCAACCGGATTGCTGGACGACAGGCAGTCCATAATTTCGCGTAGATATGGCGTGCGGTCGGTTCGCCATGGGCCGGGTTCGCCTGACGCATTTTGCGACAGATAACGGTGCGCATCGGCCCAGCCGGATACCGACAAACGAGGATCGGGTCGAAGCGCCAATACGGCATGCGTTAGGCATTCCTGTAGCGGGTTTTCGCGCAGAATTTGATTCATGTTGCGATCCGCCGAAGATGTTTGATAGAATGCTTTTCAGGTGCTTCCACCCAACCTGCTGCCGGGTTAAAGCGAAGAAACGAACGCATCAATCCAACGCGGCCTTCTCTTTCATAGGTCGATAGGTAATCGGCAGATATCGATCGACAGAAAGGTTGGCAGCAATGGCTCTTTTTCTTCTCACTCCCCTTATGCTTGATCGCGCCAAGCGGCGTCTTCGCCCCATGTTTCCGGACGTCAAATCTTCGCATCTCTCCGAAGCCTTGGCGGCCGCTTTGGGATACAAAACGCACGCGGCAATTCTCAAACATGCCGAAGCCTTCGATCCGGAAGAGGACGAGTTGGAAGTCGTCGGCATCAGCGAAAGCTCTTTTTATGAGCGGCTCAAAGGTCTCGAGGCCTCTTTTACCGAAGCGCCCAGCGGAGATCTTTTCGAGCCACCCCTGCATCCCGAATATCCTTCGCCTTTGCGCATTCATGACCGAATGAACGGGCCAGACGTCGCTTATTCAAAGCCGCGCGCGAAAGCATGGCGCAACCTCATGGTTGCAACCATCAACGCCGGACTTGAACAAGGACTCTTTTCGCTTCGCAAAGGTGATAATCGTTGGCCGGAAACAGACCCTTACAAGGGACACACTTATCATTTCTCTTTCGCCTGCTTTCCATCTCTTGGTTGTGTGAAGAATGCAGGAAATGGCGAACTTTCGTTTCACGCCACCGTCTTTCCCAAGCCCGACGCGGAGCAATGGCTGTCCGTGCCTCAGCTAGGGTTAAGCGGCGGGGAGGCCTACGGCATGGCGTGGCTGGAGCGGGAACAGGAAACGTGTCTGGAAACGTCCATGGCTTTCTTCAAAGCAAGTCAAGTCGCCCAGTCGACTCTTGCCTCCTTGGAGGTAGAGCCGAAGGGCTATGGCGATAAAGGCAAAGCGGCGGCGTAAAATCTTATTCGATTTTGTCGATAGCATCCGAAGCATCGTTCAGGATTTGGCGGAGGTCTGCATCCAGCAATTCCCGAACCTGCTTCGGATCCGTTTCAGCTGCCAACATCGGAGCCATCCTGTCCGGCAGGTTCAGCACCCGATCGCGCAAAACGCGGAGGATGTTGAACCACGCCACCTTGACGCTATCGGTGCGAACCACCGCGCCTGATTTCTCTTCATATTCAAGTTTGGCAAGCCGAGCGAGATAGGCTTCCTTGATCGCGCGGCTCTGCGCATAGCTTGGCCCGTTGCCAACACCCGATACGCCGCTTGGCGAGGCATCTGCTGGGCGTGCATCGCTGGCTTCTTTTTGCGTTACCTTGCGTTGCTGCGCCTGACTAGTATTCTGTTCCCATGCCGCATCGGCCTTGACGGGGTCTATGGTGCCGTCCGCTTCCTTGATAATGCGTCCGGCTTTGATCGCTTTCAAAACCGCGACGTGGCTGACGCCGCGATGCCGCGCGTAGGCGGTGACATTCATTCCCATGGTTGATCGCGGTCATTTCTGACGATGCCTGTGCTATGCGCTCATTGAGCGCGATGAATCAATGTTGCCCGTCCATTCATCATTTTCAGCAGCCGGTCAACGACATCGGCGCTGTGGCCACCAACATGCCACTCCCGCAAATCCTTGATCTCAGGATTCTTGTCAGCATAGGAGCGGCTGCTTTTGTAATTGTAAATCGTGATGACCGACTTGCCAGTTGGACGGATAACCCACTCGGCTTCGGTTTTGTAGCCGTCGCCTTTGGCTGGCTCACCCCAAGCCTCTACGAGGTCTTGGTAGCTGGCCTCGATGGTGGCGCGGTAGCTCGTGTCCTTCTTTCCAGTCTCTATGACCCGTGGCTTGGCGCGCGCTGCTTTGCGTCCGGCTTCAAAGGCGCACAGCAAGGCCGTGCGCAATCCCCAGACGCTGACATCATGGAAGTCGAGGCTGTCGGATTTACGCGTCTCCAGCGTTTCGATGCGAAGCTGCTTCCTGGCGATCTCGGCGATGATTGTATCGACATCGGTCATGGCGTCACCTCAGATCGAATTGCGATGCATGAGGATCGCGGTCTTAAACAAGGCCTCGATTTCAGGGATCTGGCTTTCAAAAGTCAAAACCGTGCCGATGGCTAAATTCTGTTCACCTTGCTCCATGGCATCGCTGGCTTCCTTGGCCAGCTGCGCCATCTCGATCAGGCGTTGAGCCAGACCTTCAAGGTTTGCGGCGATGACCGTCTTGGCAACGTTGGCTTTGTCTGTGTTTTTCATGGCGTCCTCCATTGTTTTCATGACCCCATGAACGCTCTTATTTCGTGGATTATCAACTCGATAAGCGATTGCTTCTTTGCGAAGATCAAGCAAAACCGATTATCTAATGATCGTCTTTCGCGGACTCCGCGATCTTGTATATGCGCTTGCCGCCCTGCGGTTTGTCGGAAACGATTTGGTAACCACGTTTCTTGGCCAGCGCGTGCGAGATGGCCGCGCGTACCGTATGTTTTTGCCAGTTTGTGGCAGCAACAATGTCGTCGATGGTCGCGCCTTCAGGACGGCTCAGCAATTTTATGACAATCGCCAGCTTGCTTTCCTTGGCCGGTTCCGGCGGCATCGCTGCGACCGCAGCAAGAGCAGCCTTCATTGGGGCGCTTTGTTCTTCAGGAAGGCTGCCTCCACCGTTGGGTTTGTTTTTCTTCGGCGCAGCCTTTGGCTTGACGGAGGGGATGGCGGGTTTCTTGGTCTTGTTCGTTTTTGCTTTGCTCATAATGTTTCCTTTCAGTTAATCCTTAAGCGCAATCGAACCAGCGCATACATGTCATCAGCAGATGGTCGTAATCACCGCCGCTGGCCTCATCCATGAAGGCCTTGATTTGGTCGGCTGGAACGCCAGCCTTGCGCGCGGCGCCTTGGCAGCGACCGAGGATAAAAAAGGCGTTGCCATCCTTTCCTGTCAGTTCGACATGGACATTCGGATACTTGGTCATCGCTGCCTGTTCCACTTCGATGCGCACGCCGACGTAGCGGGCATAACTGTGGCCTTCCGGATTGACGTAAATCGGTTCACGCTCCGGCGCGGTAATTTCAATGGCCTTGATGAGGCCGTTTCGTGAGCCGCCTTTGCCGTCCAGCCAATCGCGGCTGGCGTCAAAGTTCTGCGCGAAGGCGTCGTATTCTTCCGCGCTCATGGCCTTGGTCTCGACGATCA
>CAIQVS010000032.1 GCA_903875345.1 uncultured Pseudomonadota bacterium
GGTGTAAAGTTCGGCCATTGTGTTCGATACAGGCGTGGCCGTGGCGAAAACGACGCCCTTGCCGTTATTCTGTTCGCGCAGATAACGGGTTTTCATGTGCATGTCGGTGGCGCGATTGCTTTGCGCGTTCGGCAGTCCGGCAATGCGGTTCATCTTGGTGACGATGCCGAGATTTTTATAAAGGTCAGCTTCGTCCACCAGAATGCGGTCGATGCCGAGTTCCTCGAAGGAAATGGTGTTATCCTTCGTTTCGCGTTTGGCCCGATCTTCGATTTTTTTGGTCAGGCGTTTTTTCGCCGTATCCAGCATTTTGACGATGCGGCGATTATCGCTATCCTCGTTGGCTTCGCGTATCGCATCTTCAAGCCTGTCCAGTTCTTCTTGCAGATAGGTGTCGAACAGTTTGTCAGAAACCGGAAGCTGCTCGAAACTTCTGTGCGAAACAATCACGGCATCGTAAGTGCCGGTCGCTATGCGCGACATGGCCTTTTGCCGTTTGCGATCCTGAAAATGCTCTTTGCCCGCCACGAAGATATTGGCTTGCGGATAGAGTTGCAGAAACGCTGCACCCCATTGATCGACCAGATGATTGGGAACGACAATCATACTTTTTCTGGCAAGACCGATACGCTTGGCCTCCATTGCTGCGGCAACCAGCGCCCATGTTTTTCCGGCGCCGACGCAATGGGCCAGCAAGGTGCTGTCGCCCTGTAAAATACGCCAAACAGCATTTTTTTGGTGCGCGTCAAGCTCGCTGTTTCGCAACACCGCCTTGTTCATGCCGGGGAAAGTTAGATGCGAACCGTCATAGCTGCGGAGCCGAACCGAATTAAATTTCTCATTGTAAATGCCGACAAGCCGCGCAGTCCGATCGGTGTCCTTCCAAATCCATTCCCCAAACATATCTTTGAGTTTTTGCTGCGCTTCGCGGGCAGCAAGCGTTTCCTGTTCGTTGACGATGCGCTTTTCCTTGTCGTCCACGCGGATGGTGTCATAGGCAGTCGAAACGACACCGTTCAGCGCATCCTCAATCAGATTGATCGCGGTAAAGCGCGAAGTGCCGTACGTCGTCTTGTTGGCGACGCTTTGCTTGGCGATTTCCTTGGCGTTCACTTTCCATGTCGCCAGATCGGACAGGTAATCGACACGGATATTATGGGGACTGGTTTGCACGGTTTCAGCAATCCAGTCAGCAAGATCATCCGATGGAATCCATGTTGCCCCAAGACGCACTATGATTTCGGCAGGGGCAAGGTCGGTGAGTTGCACCGCTTCCAGAGGTGCCAAATTGCGCTTAAAGCGCGGGTCAAGTTCGGATGCAGCGCGGGCAAAGCGAAGTTTCTCCCGGACATTACCGCTGAGATATTCATCGGCAGTTTCCCAAAAGTCGGATTCGGGGTTTTGATAAATCAGATCGCCGAGTTCGGCTTGCATGGATGCCGGTGTCTGGCCGGTTAGTTGCGCCATACGGCCCCATTCGATGCGACCATATTCATTGAGCGACACGGCCAAGGCTTCCGCCGCCGTTTCGACGCTTTCAACCGGCTTGTAGCGGTCAATGGTGCGCTGGCTAAAGATTGCTGCTTTCTTGGCTTTGCCAGTGGCCTCGTCGAAGTTTTCTTCGAGCGATTGCAACAACGGGGCTTCGGGGTCATCGGCAAAGACGCGGCGGTTCTCACGGTGCGTGAGGCAGCCAAACTCTTTGATGTAGCGATCATAGACGCGGTTCAAATCTTGCCGCGCCGCGACGATAAACTCGTCGCTTGCATCGTTAAGCTGGGTCTTGAAAACCTCGCGGACGCAATCCCGGATTTTCATCATGCCGCGTATCCGTGCTTCTTTCTTGCCCTTCAGCACGACCGGAGTGAATTTCCTATCCTCAAAAACACCAAGCTCATTATCGATAATCGTATAAGCTCCATTCTTGACGCCTGTAAACGCGCTGGCATCCAGTTGGAATTGCGGCACAGGTGCAGCCGTTAGGGTTTCGACGCGGGGCGCGTAAATATCGCGTGGCAAATGGCTGATGGCTGCTTGTAAAGCCTCTGGCGTTAAGTCGCCCAAGAGTTCCGGCTGCTGGGCATAGCGACTATGAACGAGCTGCATCGTGCCAAGCATCATGTCTGGATGTTCGGCAAAGTAACGGTTGATTGAAATTGTATCGCCGGTATCAGGTGTTATATATTCGACAACATCGCCCCAAGATGGGCTTACCGTTTCCTGTCCTTGTTCGCGTTTTTGCAGGAACAGAATATCGGTGGTGACGACAGTACCGGCATTGTCCCTAAATGACTTGTTGGGAAGCCGGATTGCGCCGAGCAGATCGGCTTTTTCCGCAAGATAAGCGCGAATATCATCATTTTCTTTATCCATTGTATAGCGGCTGGTGATAAGAGCCAGCACACCACCCGCCCGTAACTTATCGAGCGTCTTGACGAAAAAATAATCATGGATGGATGCGGTCTGCCACGCTTTGTATTTGGGGTCGTGAACGCCGTAATTACCGAACGGCACATTGCCCACGGCAATATCGAAAAAGTCGTCAGGGAACGGCGCATCTTCAAAACGGCTCTCGAAGATCGTGGCATCCTGATAAAGATGTTTGGCGATACGCGCCGTGACAGAATCCAATTCGACGCCAGCGCGAAGGCTTTTCGGCATCAAATGTTCGGGCATGAGGCCGTAGAAATTGCCGACGCCCATGCTTGGTTCCAGAACC
>CAIQVS010000033.1 GCA_903875345.1 uncultured Pseudomonadota bacterium
AAGAAAGTGGTAGAAACAGACATCGAGCGGCTGGCCGCTTAACCAGCGAAACTTAACCGGCGGGACTCTCTCTTAAGTTTGCCCAGTTTCTGTCCAACTCACGGGGGCCACCCCAGTCGTTTTTGTGCCGCTTCGGCAAAGGCCTGAATTAAGAGAGAAAAGTTCTTTTCTTCCGACAATCGGCCAACGCCCATGACAACGGGCGGCTGCCCGTCTTCAAGCCAAGAATGTGGCGAGGGCGATTGAGGGGCAGGAATAGTTGACAGGACGGGATTGTATAGCGTTTCAACGCGGCAAGGCGACGGCAACCGCTCGCGCAAATCGACCGCAAGAGATTTCGACACAGCGACAATGGCGCCAGCTCGAGGATATAAAAACAGCATCAGGCCTTGAAGCAAACTATAATGCAAATACCCACAAAGCGCCTTCACACGAGCCATCAGACTGTGTTCAACCGCAATAACTTTTGCATGTCGTCCCGATACAAGAGAAATAAAAAGCGCCATCACGTTGGTGTCGGTTAACGAGGAAACAATTACACGCGGTGCATAGCGCCGCAGGGCACGGTAAAACGGCACAGCTGCCTGAACAGTCCGCAATGCCTCAAGTCTAATGACTGGCACCCCCAAATCATCAGGCACCAATTCCGGTTGCGCGCCATAGACGGCAAGCCCAACGCGCATGCCTTTCTTTTTCAACCCGCGAATAATCCGGAAAATTGATAACTCGGCTCCGCCTAAATTGTTAACGCAAAGAAGAAAAAGCGTATCAATTGAATCGCGTGGTGTTGGGTTATCTTCACGCATGTATGTTCGCCATCTATTTGCGAAAGGGAACGACAGCCAGAACAGGCAAACCCAAATCGCGTTCAAGTTTTTCCGGCGTCAGAAATCCACTGCTAAAAAATTCTGTCAAGACGGCCACCGTAAACATTGACATGATCGAAAGGATCAATCCGGCGATAATAATAATAGATTGCAATCGCTTCGGCTCGGCAGGAACCGTAGGTTCCTGAATAACCCGTACACTGCCAACCCGTTCATGCGCCAGGTTTTCAAAAGCCTTCGCCTCATCAAGCTGATGGACGTAAACGGCGTATTCGTCATTAGCCACGGTCGCATCATGCTCCAATCGGCCCAACTGTTCGTCAAGCTTATCGAGCCGCTCGAGCTGCTGATTGTACAAGGCAATTTTCTCATCAAGTATAGAGCTGGAAACGGCCATGCGCTGCCGTTGGAGCATGTCGCGCTGCTGAATCAGAGACGCCCGCTCATCCGCTAATGAATAGATTTTATTATCAATCTTGAATTGCTCAATCGCCTTCGCGGCTGCGACAGCATTCCCTTTCGCCGCATTAGCCTGACTTTGTGCCGATCCAACGCGCGGTTCCAAATAGAGGTTTTTACGTTTCTCAAGGTAAAGATCAAACAGAGTTGCGACCGTTTTTGCCGCTATATCGGAATCCTTATGCTCAAATGTTACCGTGATGACTGCGGACTCTTTTTCGAGGTTAATATCGAGCCGTTTATCGAAAATCGCGATACATGCTGACATGCGGGCACGGGCTATCTCTTCCTCAGTCGGTGGTTCTATCCATCCCCACTGTTCCATCATATGGTGTGGAAAATTCAAAACCGGATCAATCACGCTGCCAATCATACTGGGCGTAAACAACTCGGGATAAAGTGTTTGCGCGCCAATAGCCTCAATGACACGTTGATGCAAATCATCGCTGTTGAGAATGGCGACTTCCGCTTTGTAAATCTGATCCCGATCAAACGGAATGCTCGTCTGCGGTCCTGTCTGGGCTGATCCCGTTTCCGGCTGATAGACATATTCCGAACCCATACGAACGACAAGAACGCCCGCAGCAGGGTATCGCGGCTTAGGAATAAAAGATATTCCAACAGCCAGCACAAACGGTATTAAGAATGCCGCCATTAGCCGTTTGCGATACCGGTAATAAAACACCAAAAGTTCACGAACCGAAGCTGAATCCGGCGTTCCTGACAACATCATGGGACTATACCCGCCGTCGATGAATTAATAAAGTAACTGCCGCTTACACCTGTCGAGAATGGCAGAATCTGGCGAATATTCTGGTCAATCCAGCGGTCAGCCGCAATAGAATCCGACGGCGGCACAAGAACCACGTCACCAGCCTGAACCATGACATCCTGAGAAAGATCCGCGCCGACTACCAGTTTATCAACATTAACCGTGTATATTTTTTTAGTCCCCGTGTCAGGATCGCGTCGCACCAGTATGACGTTGCCCGTTCCTCCTGCGGGAGTAACCCAGCCAGCCTCATCGAGTATTTGCAAAATAGTTTCTGCGCCAATCAACTGGATTGGGCCTGGTTTGGAAACTTCGCCAGCAACGAAAACGCGCTGGCTGGCATAACCGCGTATGATAATGACCATGTCGGGTTGCTTGATGTGCTTGGCAAAATTTTTCTTCAAAACTGCTGTCAATTCATCAAGAGTCAAGCCTTCCGCATACACGCGGGGAGCGAACATCATGGAAATCGTCCCGTCCGGCGCGACAATCAATCGTTCATTCATTTCCGGCGAGAAGAAAAACTTAATCTCAATATCATCTCCGGCGCCTAGACGATACGGACTGGAGGACAAGCCCTGAATACTCGAAACTTTCGAGTTTGCAGCAATTTCTTCTAGAGGGGCTGTGTTTACGACTGTCGGCGCACATCCGAAAAGGAGAAACGCCAGACTCCCCAAGC
>CAIQVS010000034.1 GCA_903875345.1 uncultured Pseudomonadota bacterium
CCCGCAACCCCTTTTCGGGAGCCCCCAGGTTTGCGTGAAGTGCGTATCAATGTGGCTACAGGAGCGTTGGCGGCCATGGGTGATAAAGACACTATTTGGGAATCTTATATCCCTGGAACAGAGCCCCAAGAAGGACAGCCGCGTAGTATTCTTGATGGCAGTGTGACAGGGGCTGCTGCCGAAGGTGCGGCTAACGCCATGACAACGACACCTGTTAATTCCCCTGCTGTTGATACGACGAGCCCCTTATTAGCATCACCGCCAGATGCGGCTCTCATAAAACCATCGCAATTGCCACCAGCGCCTGCCACAACAGGCACGGGCGGTTTGTATTAAGAAAAGTCAAAAGCAAACTTAATGTTGGAATTTATTTTTTCAATCCATTTGTGACTAATCTGACGGCTCATGAAGGTGAGATGTACGCTGGTGCCGGTTCGTGAGACAGATTTCTAGGAATCTAAGAGAAAGTCTCAGCCCTTGGTTGAACACCCTCAACACGCAGAGCGTGTGAGGTAATGACGGATTGTATCAGTTCTTCTTGATCATGTGAATCTCCTATTTGTTGTGGTTGTTGGACCTGTGTAGATGTGGGTAACGCCCTTGCGTTATCCACATATGCACAGGCCCAGGTCGCTTCAAAAAATTGCTGAGGTGTACGATACTTGAGTGATTGATGCGGACGCTCGTTATTGTAAAACATGAACCATTGTCCAATCCTCATCCTGGCTTCAGCGGTTGTTTCGTAGGCACGCAAGTATACGTCTTCGTACTTCAGGCTGCGCCACAGCCGTTCGCAAAAGATGTTGTCGAGGCACCGACCTTTGCCATCCATGCTGATGCGGATACCTCGATCAGATAACGTTGCAATAAAGGCCTCGCAGGTAAATTGTACGCCCTGGTCCGTGTTGAAGATTTCAGGGTTTCCGTAACGATCAAGCGCCTCCTGCAATGCGTCGACACAGAATGTTTTGTCCATCGTGTTGGAGAGCCGCCAAGACAGAACCAACCGGCTGTACCAATCAATGACGGCCACCAAGTACAAAAAGCCGCGCGCCATAGGGATGTAGGTAATGTCGCAGCTCCATACTTGATGAACGCGCTCAACAGCCAAGTTTCTCAACAAATACGGGTATATCTTGTGCTGCGGGTGCCGTTTGCTCAGGTTCGGCTTGCGGTACATCGTCTCGATACCCATCACCCGCATCAAGCGTGTTACGCGCTTGCGGCCAACCTTGTGTCCTGAGCGCGACAGAACAACAGCAATCTTTCGTGCTCCATAGAATGGCTTTTCCAGATGCAGTCGGTCCATCAGCTTCATGAGCTCAAGATCGGCGGCAGAGACAGGTTTTGGTTTGCGGTATACGGCAGCACGCGCCACACGCAGTAGCTCGCACTGCCGCTTCACCGGCACATTCTTACTTTTGGATTGAACCTTTTGGATCCGCTCAGACCGGCTTATTTCCTGAGCACATCCGATAAAAAATCCCGCTCCGCGATCAGCTTTCCAATCGTCTGATGCAGCTTCGCTATTTTAGCTTCCTCGGTATGCGGCTCACGGCCTTTTTCAAACACGGCAGCCATTTCTTCCAGCGCCGTCTTTTTCCAGGCATATATTTGGTTCGGAAGGACTTCAAACCGGCTCGCCAATTCCGCCGTCGTGCCTTCTTCCCGGATCGCGGCCAGCGCTACCTTCGCTTTAAATGCCGCATCATGCTTCTTGCGTGTCTTTGACATGTTTTTCTCCCGTATTTGCTACTTTTACGGGCTAAACTGTCTCTTAGCTAGTGTCTCAAATCACGGGGCCAGCATACTCCCTTAAATAGTGAACTAGTAAACATCAATTAATGAATGAAATTTAAGATTTGAGTGTAAGGCACCGATAGTAAAGATTCTCTAAAGTTAGTGATGTTATTTCAAACAAAATTTAATAAAAATTTATAGATATAGTGGCCGAACTTTTCTCGCATACGAAAGAGGTAGAATTATTCCCATATGCATGATTGCGATTTGAAAATA
>CAIQVS010000035.1 GCA_903875345.1 uncultured Pseudomonadota bacterium
CCCATGACCCTTACTCTCGAATGGGCTTGCGGCTTCGAACAGTTCGGAGCCGTCAGCGACATCGCGCAAGTCGCGCAGCCCTGGACAGCCCAGCTTTCCAACGGCAACTTCATGAGTATATCCACCACAACGGGCGTGCGCTCATTGCAAGGCAGCGGCGTTACGCCCAAGGCTTTGAACCTCGGCAACTTTGTCAGCAGTGGCGTGATCTGGACGGTGCCAAATATCGGCACACGCTATTTAGGTATGGGCTGGTTTTTACCGGCGCTGCCTGCCGGAGAAGGCAATCTGTTTCAATTCACCGCGACGCCTCCGGCTTCGCCTGGTGGCGTGGGCGCAGACGGCGTGCGTATCACGCTCGACAATACCGGCACCGTTCGCATACGTCAGAACTCGACCAACTCCGTGCTGGTGACTTCGGCGGCCTATGCCGTTAGCGGCAATACCCAATACTGGCTGTCGGTATCATGCAATCCAAACTCCGGATGGGTGGCGTTTGCTTTGAACGGCACCGTCATCTGCACGGCGACACTCGGCATTAATTTTGCGCTCCAATATATCACCTTCCTTTCCGCCGGTGTTTCGTCGTCCGGACAAAATATCGTCGTCGATGATCTGGTTTCCTATTCCACAAACGGTACAGACACCGCATCAACGCTTGTGCCGCCGCGCTCAGTCTGGACAAGTCTGCCGAATGCCGTCGGTGACCAGACCCAGTGGTCGCGTGTGGGCGGCGCGGTGGCGAATTGGGACTCCATCAACGGACAGGCATATCAGACCGCCATGTACAACACGACGAGCCAGACCGGCACGCTCGATTATTATAACATCACCGATCTTCCCGGCGCGCCGACGACAATCGACGGCGTCGTCGTTACAGCTTGCGCCCGCAAGGAGGATTCCGGAACGCGCAATCTCAAACTGCATGCTCGCGTCAATGGCGTCGATGACGTTTCATCGGCGCTTACGCTGACTACCGGCGCGGCGTTTTGGTATCTCTCGGCCACATTCCCGCAAGCGCCGGGCAGTGTCGCCTGGACGGCATCAGCCATCAACCTCTGCCAGCTCGGTCTGGAATCCGCCTAATGGGTACGGTAGCCGATGTTTCGCAAATCGCTCTCGTCACCGTTGGCGATGGGCCGAAGCGGATCAGCGTTGCTGAGTGCAATCTCACCATAATCGGCAACGGCTCCGGCATCGCCAGTTTTCAGCAAGCCAGTCTCATCACCGTGGGTAATGGCTCCGGCATTGCCGATATCGCCCAATCCGCCATTTCTGTCGTCGGTGACGGGACTGGCAAAGCCGACATCACGCAAACCTTCGTCTCAGTGGTGGGAACATGATCCCCTCAATACGCAATCAGCAGGAACCAGAGGAATCTAATATGGAAGCTACAGAAGCAGAGTATTTCCGCAGCATCGGGAGACTGGAAGCGCAAGTGCAGGCGCTAACCACAGCCGTGGGCGAACTTAAGACAAAACTTGATGGTATCGACACGCGTCTCGATCAATTGGATCGGATGGCAAACCGTTGGAAAGGCGGTTTCGCCGTCATTCTTATTCTCGGGGCGTTGACGGGTTTTGTAATTGATAACGTTTTGCGCTGGGTTGCACCTAAATGATTGATGCAATGGTATGAGGATCAATCCGCGGTCGGAATGCCTTAATCAGATTCGTGGACATCCATGTTTGGATATAATTTATGGATAGCACCAGTATTCTCAATAGGTCCTCGTTTTTCTTTCATAGTCAGCAGGCCATAAGCCACAAGAACAATAGCGATAGCGGCTATAAAAATTAGCAACCGTTTAAAGTTTTTTAAGATCACTACATCTCCGCTTGAGCGGCAATCTCGATCTTGCTTAAGGCGTCATCGCATGATCGAAACGCTCTTGCTGTTTGAGTTGATCGATTCCTTCTGTCGGTTTCGCATAGGTATGCACCGCAAGGCGCATGGGTTTGAAGGTGCCGAGGATTGACTTGGCGCGGGCTACTTCTTCTGCCGTGCCATGCGCCATAACTAAAAAGTGGTCAGCTTTCACGTCATCTTCATATTGGAACTGATACTCACCTTTTTCCTCATGCTGGTAATAATCAATGTAGCTGTTGGAAGCAAGGAACAAGGTATGTTTGCCGGAC
>CAIQVS010000036.1 GCA_903875345.1 uncultured Pseudomonadota bacterium
CTCCCTTAATAATTATTCTTGCTGGCACAGCGTCGGCTCGGTGACGCTTGCCATTTTTACCATTCTGCCGGTCGACGGCGGAAACGGCTGATATTCCCTTCGAATGTCAGCCACCAACAGGGGGGGGCTGACATCGTACTTTAAACACCGGTGACAGCCTTCAGAAAATGAGGTTGTTATGCAGGTTGTAGAAGTTAAATCGCTTCATAAAAATTTCACGGTCAAGGAATGGCCGCAGGGTTGCAATGGCTTTGCGCGTTTGTTTGCGCGTCCGGTGCGGCGCGAAGTACCCGCCGTAAACGGCATCTCATTTGCGATTGAGCAAGGCGAGCAAGTTGCCTTTATCGGCCCGAATGGCGCGGGTAAATCGACGACCCTGAAAATGTTGACCGGCATTCTCTTTCCAACATCAGGTGTTGCGAATGTATTGGGTCTAACGCCATGGGATAACCGGCAAGAGCTGGCGCGCCATATTGGCATCGTTTTTGGCCAGCGCTCACAATTGTGGGCGAGCCTTCCTGCTATCGATAGCTTCGATCTTTTGGCCAGTATCTATAGCCTCGACGTAAACACATACCGCCAAAGACGTGAACGCATTGTCGAAATGTTGAGTATCGGCAATCTACTTTCCATGCCAGTACGTCAGATGTCGCTCGGCCAGCGCATGCGCTGTGAGATCGCCGCCAGCCTCCTTCATGCGCCAAAAGTTCTGTTTCTGGATGAGCCGACGATTGGTCTGGATGTGACGGCAAAAGCGCAGTTGCGAGATCACTTGAACGCTGTCGTGCGTGAGGAAGGCGTTACCCTCCTTCTGACTTCGCACGATACTGGCGATATCGAAGAGCTGTGCCGTCGTGTCATCGTTATCAATAATGGTCAATTGCTCCTGGACACCGATCTGGCAGGACTGAAGCGGGATTATCTGCAAACCAAGACCATAACTCTCGTAACAACGGAAAAAGCTCCGCAATTTATGGCAGCTGGTGTGGAAACCATATCTATGGAGCCTCACAAACTGCAGTTGGCCATCAACACACATGTCACAGCGGTCACGACCATCGTGCCGCAGCTCTTAGCGGCATTGAAAGTTGAAGACATCGTCATCAGCGATCCACCGCTAGAGGATACAATTAAAGCCATTTATCAACGCAAGCCGTCGGGTGATTTATGATGATAGAAAAAAAGACCCAAGGCTTCACGTTGAGAGATTTGCAGTCTCAAGATGCAGCACTTCTCGAATCAGCCTTCTCGCAACAGGGGTGGAACAAACCAGCTTCACAGTATTGTACTTATCTTGATCAAAAGAAATTGGGACAGCGTGATGTCGTTGTCGCTTGTCTTGAGGGCGAGATTGCTGGGTATGTTACCGTTCTGCAGCGTTCAGAATATGAGCCTTTTTCTTCTAAAAATATTCCTGAAATTTCCGATCTCAATGTTCTTAAAAAGTTTCAACGAAAGGGACTCGGCAAGATTCTGGTCGAAGAAGCGGAACGGATTATAAAGCCTCATTCCCTTGTTGCTGGCTTAGGAGTTGGTGTGTTGAAAGATTACGGGCCTGCTATGCGGCTTTACGTAAAACTTGGGTACATGTTGGATGGGAATGGCCCAACTTATCGCTGTAAAGCTTTAGAATATGGAGAACAAGTGAAGGTTGATGATGACCTCCTATTATGGATGACAAAAAACTTGGTGAGTAAAACATGAACATCAAATTATCTGCGCCGATCGCATTATTTGAGAATGGCTGGCGTATTGCGGCATCGGAGAAAGTCATTCTGTTATTCGGAATGTGCTACAACTCGTTGTTCATATTCTTGTTCGCCGCGATCTGGAGATATACGCCATTCTCGTCGAAAGCCGACCAAGGCTTAAATTTTACTAATATGGTTTGGTATGTAACGATAACCGAGCTGGTCATGTTCAGCAGTGGTCAGTTTATGCATCAGGTGCGTGGTGATATTCTCTCGCAGCAATTAACCGGGTTGATGGGACGCCCCCTTCCTTACTGGCGCATCAAGATGCTGCAATTGCTTGGGCGAGGCTTGCTAAACGCACTCGCACTGAGCGCGGCTATATTTTCAGCAGCTTATTTCATCACAGGACAATGGCCGTTTACCCTGACAAGTGGGCTGGCCGTTTTGGCGTCAACACTTATGGCACTTCTGATCGCCGTACCAGCCAGTTTTGCCATCGGCATTCTGGACGTCTGGGGTCAATATGCGCGCCCGGTCTATTGGATATGGCAGAAATCCCTTTTCGTTTTTGGCGGCCTTATGTTGCCGCTCAGTCTCTATCCTGAATGGATGCAGAGAATTGCCACCATGACTCCATTTCCCGCCATGGTTAATCTGCCTGGTACAATGGTTTTCAAGCCTGACGCTTCGGGCTTCCTCTGGACGTTGATGAGACAGTTCTTTTGGCTGGGAGCATTAATGATGGTGGCCATATTTTTACATAACGCCGTCAGACGACATATCGGCGCGACGGGGGACTGAACCATGAGCAAACTTTATGACAAATTACGGTACGTCTTCGCGCTGACAAGAATGCTGATCGCTGACAGCTCTCATAACCGGGCGGCCTTCTGGATGTTCATCGTCATGATGTTCGCTAATAACATCGTCTACTTCACAATGTGGGCGATCTACTTCTACAACTTCTCAAGTCTGAACGGATGGACGCTGGCGGATTTTGCAACCATGCAAGGTGTCCTTTGCTTTGGGTTTGGCATAACATTTTTTCTTTTTGGCGGTTCGTGGAATATCGCGCGTATGGTCGTCAGCGGAGAAATGGATAGCTATTTGGGACGCCCACGCTCTCCCTTGTTGCCGGTCTTAATGCGCGAATGCCGCGTAGCCGCAGGCGGCGACGTAGCCAGTGCTTTCGTATTGTGGATGGCGCTTGGCAAACATGGCTTTTCCGATCTGCCCTTATTGCTGCTTATCTCGCTTGGTGCTGCCGCCATATTTCTTGCCGTCATGATCGCCGTTCAATCGCTGGCTTTTTGGATTACCGGCATTTCCACGGCTGCTGATAATCTTTTTGAAGTATTCCTTACGCTGTCGCTCTATCCGCAAAATGTTTATGGCTCGGCCGTGAGAGTGCTGCTGTTTACGGCAATACCAGCAGCCTATATCGGATTTTTACCCGTTGAAATCATGCGCCATTTCTCATGGCCGATGCTGGGTGCGATCATGGGGGCTGCCGTTTTTTATCTATGTTTGGCTGTATTTATCTTCAATCGCGGATTGAGGTCATATACGTCCGGCAATGCAATGCAGAGGTAAAATTATTATGCTCACACATGACTATTTTGAATTACGCAGACTTAGCGATGACTTGGTTTATCAATTTGACCGCATAGCTTCCACCGGTAGTCAGCATGCCTATCAGCGAAGGGATCAAGATTTAAGAATTACCTATCGACCAGAATTAGGCTGGGTTGCATATGATGAAGCAACACAAGCAATTATGGGGCGACCTTGGGATGTGTTGCCTCGCAATCAAAGCAACGATCATCCACCAGAAGGAATATGGGTAAGCAGGAAGGGAATTAAGTCCTATGTATATGAACTTAAATATCTGCAGATAAAATGAAGAAACAGCTTTCATTCTTCGACGTACTGCACTTTGCCGCCGGTTATTGGCGACGGCAACCATGGCGGCTGAGCGCAATTGTTTGCCTGTTTATCGTGGCAGCGTTGCTCGATACCTATATGCCAACGCTCTTGTCCAAGTTTCTAGGCGCCATTCGCCAAAATGAAGGGCGAGACGCGATCATAAAAGGTCTTGTCGTCTTTCTGGGAGTGTATCTTGTCAAAACGGTTTTGTGGACGACGACCTATATCATCTACAACATCTTTGAAACGAAAATTTTCAAGGATCTGATAGACGACGCTTTTACCCATGTTTACCGAATGTCGGAGCGGTATTTCGCTAATACGTTTACGGGTAGCATCGTTTCCAAAATCAATCGCGCACGAAACAAGATCGAGAGCTTTGAGGATCAAATTCTCGTTAAGCTGATGCCGACCTTCGTCATATTGATTGGCAGCATCATTTTTCTGTGGGCGAAGTTTCCGGCTCTGGCTGCGTTGACGTTTGCCTATCTGATCCTGATGGGCGGGATCAGCGCGTGGCTCATTTTCACTGTTTCAGGGCCTGCCCAAGGCATCTATGCGGATGCTCAGGATGGCTTTGTTGCGCATCTGGCTGACAGCATCGGCGGTATTGCGACGACAAAATCTTATGCACGTGAAAAGCAGGAGCTACGCCATTCTTTTGACCTGACGCGTGACCTGCGCACCAAGAATTTGCGCGCATATCTGCTTGCGAACCTTGCTGGCGTTATACAGCGCCTTCTTCTTTTCGGTATGCTGGCGCTCTTGCTGGGTGGAGGCACATGGTATCTGTTGAATGGCAAAGCCCGTGTGGAAGACATGGTGTATCTTGTTTTTGCCTACACCATCTTGCAGGAGTACGTCAAAGACCTTGGAGACAACATCAAGAACATCCTGACATCTTCCTATGATCTACATGCGGTTATTGCCCTTATGAGGGAAGAACCTGAAGTGGCTGATGTTCCCGCGTTGCCTGATCTCGATATCCGACAGGGGACGATTGTGTTCGATAACGTCACTTTCACCTATCCGGGAAAAACGGAGCCTGTATTCAAAAATCTTTCTGTATCCATACGTGCAGGCGAACGGGTTGCCCTTGTCGGGCACTCCGGCAGCGGAAAAACAACTTTTATCCGTCTGCTCCAATGTCTTTATCTTCCGCAAGAAGGCCGCATCCTGATCGATGGACAGGAAATTACACAAGGCTCCCGCGCTTCTCTGCGCAGTTCAATAGCGCTCGTGCCACAAGACCCGATTTTATTCCACCGTTCGCTGGCGGATAACATCGCTTATGCGAAAACGGATGCTCCCATGCAAGAAATCCGCTTCGCTGCTCAGCAGGCGAATATCGGCAGTTTTATTGAAGGTCTTCCGCAGCAATATGAAACTCTCGTCGGTGAACGCGGGATAAAGCTGTCTGGTGGGGAACGCCAGCGTATTGCGATAGCCCGCGCCATCCTGGCGGATCGCCCTATCCTGATTTTGGATGAAGCGACCAGTTCCCTTGATTCCGAGAGTGAACGCGCCATACAAGACGCATTGCTTTCCCTCATCCATGGGCGCACCTCAATCATGATTGCGCATCGCCTTTCGACTATTCTGGATGCCGACCGGATACTCGTTTTCGATAAGGGACAGATCGTCGAAGAAGGTACGCATGGCGAGCTGCTTCAGAAAGAGGATGGCATCTACGCCGGTTTCTTCAGGCTTCAGTCGGGAGGATTTATTGTCGAATGACGAAAATCATGAATAAACTTCCAACTTTTATTACTGAGCGCCTCATTTTGCGCGAAGTTACTGAAGCAGATGCGCCTTCTTATGAAAAAAATTTCGTCGATTATGAAGTGATAAGCCAGCTCACGGCTGCCGTACCTTGGCCTTATCCTGAGGGAGGCGTTCTAGATTACCTCCGCACCCAAATTTTTCCTCATCAAGGAAAAGACAGATGGGTTTGGGCTATTTTTCTCAAGGAAAATCCGGAAGAAGCCATTGGGTGTATCGATCTGTGGCGTGAAGCCAAACCGGAAAACAGGGGGTTCTGGCTTGGCCGAAAATATTGGGGACGTGGCATTATGACCGAAGCTGTTGAACCGGTGATGGATTACGCCTTTAATGTTTTGGGATTTGAAAAGATTATTTTAGCAAATGCCGTCGGTAATGAAAGATCGCGACGTATTAAAGAGAAAAATGGCGCGTACCTATTGCGAACGGAACCGGCTAAATTTGTGAATCCCACATATACAGAACACGAGATATGGGAGCTGACAAAAGAGCAATGGGAATTGCGTCGTAAGAATGAGAATGCCCAATGACCGAGCAGCAGATAATCCACATTATGGGAGCGTCTGGCACTGGGGCAACCACCTTGGGTTTAGCGCTGGCGCAGAAACTTGATTACGTGTATCTCGACACAGATGATTTTTACTGGTTGCCGAGCGAACCACCTTACCAAAACAAGCGGCCCATCGAACAGCGTCTTGCCCACATTCATGATGCCATCGAACAGGCAAAGCCAAAAGGTTGCGTAATTTCGGGTTCACTCGATGGATGGGGCGATCCTTTGATCTCGCTTTTCAACCTTGTGGTGTTCTTGAAGGTGTCAACACAAGTTCGGATAAGCCGCCTGAGGGAACGAGAAGCCAGACGCTACGGTAAAGAGGCCATTTCGGCTGGCGGCGGAATGTATGAACAGCACGAAGCCTTCATTGCCTGGGCCTCAACTTATGATGAAGGAACAATGGACGGGCGAAGCCTGCCACGCCATGAAAAATGGCTAAATACTTTGTCGCGCCCTGTCTTGCGCCTCGATGGAACTGAGACTTTAGAAAATTTACTGGGGCAGATATCCAAGAAACTTGCTCAACCAGAAATCTCAATTCGGTTTGCAAATCCTGAAGATGTTCCAGCGATCCTTGACGTTCATTGTGCCGCCGTTCACAGCACGGCTTCCACATTTTATGACCAAGATATTCTCAATGACTGGTCGCCCACACCGGTTCCGGCTGAGCGCATCCGCGATTTGGCCGCACGTATAAAAAGCGGAGAAGAAATCATGCTTGTTGCCGAAAACCTTGTGGGCCAGATTGTTGGCTTTGGTTCGATCTTTCCTAACCAATCCGAGCTACGCGCAGTATATATTCACCCCAATTACGGCAAACAAGGTCTGGGTGGCCGTTTACTGAAAGCAGTCGAAGACCTTGCCAAAGAAACCGGTCTACATGAATTGAGTATGGACGCGTCGATCAATGCCGAGAAATTTTATCTTTCACACGGCTATCAAATTATTGAACGAGGGGAGCATGTCTTGAGATCAGGACGTCATATGCCATGTGTGAAAATGAAAAAGGTTTTACGGAAATCTGATGTCGCAAGCTAAGAAATATATGGCAGCCTCCGTGCCACGCTTCCTCCGCCAAACCCGTTTGGGTTATCTGCCCTTACAGTGTGTTATCGGTAGCCGTTTAGTTAAAGGAGACGGCGGGGCCAATTTGTTTTTTGATATCGTTATGCTTCCCGTCAATGAGTTTCAACGAATGAGAACTAATGTTGGACTTCAGCATGTCATAGCGCCAGCTTTGAAAGCTGGCCCTACATTCAGTCCAGGATTTGTTTTGGCAGATGCGAAACAAGTCATCGTCCCTCCGGACGAACCAGATCCCGAAGGTTTTGCCAGGAGTCATTTTCTTAAGCTTTTCGGCCTTTCAGAGCCAGAAAATGAAAAAGATGCACAACAACCAAGCTTTTCTAAAGTTTCCAAGGAATGTACAAAGGCTGACAAGTAAGAGGTTTCAGTAATTTGTTTTACTTATTGAGTACGATTTTTAAAGTTGAAGGGGCTTGGAAACGGGTACTACTGCACCTGCGGCGGTCTGAACCAAGATGGATTTTTCTCTATCCGGTTCATGCCTGTTCAGGGATAACTTTTCTGGCGCGATAGTTGCCACTACATTATGCAAAGGCAAAAGTTCTGTGCGATGAGCAATGCTGATGATGATGCTGTCAGGCAATTCTTCAAACAAAGTCTGATATAATTGAACGCCATCATGCGCTGGCAGGCTTGAAGTCACCTCATCAAGACCAATAATGCGAGGCTTATGCAAGAGAAGGCGGGCGAAATTCAATCGCTGCCTTTCTCCTCCCGACAGCCCCATTTCACTACCTGTAAGCTCTTTGATGTTGAGATAGGGAATAATATGATGGAGGCCCACCTTTTCGAGAGCCGCGCCCATGGCCGCTTTTGAGAAGATGTCGCCAGTTTTTGGAAAAGTGAGAATCTGTTGAAGCGTTGTATCCGGAATATACGGATCTTGGGGGACAAATATAACGTCCCCATTATTTTTAGAAACACCTGAATAGATTATTTGCCCATCTTCGTATGGATTTATTCCCGCCAAGGTGCGGAATAGGGACGATTTTCCACAACCGGAAGGGCCTGTCACACCAAGACGGTCGCCTTCCTTTAATTCAAAAGAAACATTATCGCAAAGAGTGCTGCTCGGTGTTCCGTTTTTTGGTTTCACCAGAATGAGATCGGTGACGGAAAGTCCTAGTTTATCTTCGACTTGATAGGATGGGGTTTTTCCTGTAGCCGCAACTTCGGAACTGCAATCATTTAGAAAGGTAGCCAACCTTTTTGTACATGCGCCCCATTCCACAATGGTACCTTGATTGTTGTTATACCAATCCAAGGAAGAACGCAGGTTAAAAGATGCGTTATTACTTAATGAAGCATCCCCAACCCCCATTGTACTGGCGGGACGAAAATAAGCCGGCGCAATAATCGCCAGAGGAGCAATAAAGGATATATTGTCGTAAATCGCTCGAATTCCACCAAGAAAGGTGTTGGTACGTATCAGTTTTTGACCAACTGTGTTTATGACTTGAAGGCGTTCACTTATGACTTTCTCAGTTGCTTCTTCGCCTCCCCATAAAGCGATGCTTTGTCTATGCACCTTTGCGTCGACTAGGGCATTACGATATGTATTTTGCGCCGTTGTGTTTTCATGGTTTAATGGAACCAAACTTTTTCCGCCGCGATACAGACACCATGTGCCAACTGCACTCAGCGTCGAAACGCCTGCAAACAACATAGGCGATAGATTAAATAGTACAAAAGAGAATGCACCAGCATTTGCGACGTTGCTGGCTAAGCCTATGGTTAATGGCTCGGATGTATTGACCAAAGAAGCAATATCATTGGGGATTCGCTGCTCTGGCTCCACCCCTGCATCTTTTGTGACGAGCCGATGCCTGTTTTCAGGTGCCAGCCATATTTTGACGGCTTCTTCCTTCGCCCAATTACCCCATGAAAGCTTCAGTTTTTGCGTTATATATGTTCGCGCTATATTGACTCCGGCCACAGCGCAAGCGAAACCAAAAAAACTTTCCATATTGTGGGTAACAGCAGTCAAATCCCGTGCAGCGAGATTGTTAGTAATATCGCGCCATAAATAATTAAAATACACTCCTCCGCCGATCATCGCACCATTCAGTGCCGTGATACCTGTCAAGGCGAGTTTGGGGCGAGTTTGAGCGAAATAAGGTGCTACGAGTTTATGGTAAACGACTTCCGCCCCAGCTTTGCGAAATGCGTATCTGATTGGTGCGGCAATAACATTCACACAATTACCTATATTTATAAGGTCAAAAAATCGCATTAATGCTTGGGTCGCATTTTATCATGCAGTTATGAAAGTAAATAACAAAAAATGGTTAATTCATTACCCTTTTAGTATAGTTCCTGATGTCAAGGACTATGTTCGGTATACGACCTAATTCTATTGCCTCTGTGCTTGCAGCAATAGCCTGAAAGACTCCGGTTATACTGTATTTTTAGCCGTGGTTGGGCTTGTTCGCTATTTCAAGCAGCACATCGGCATGACATGGTTTGTTAAGTGCGCACCAGAAAGCCAGATTTTTACTGCGTAGTTCTGAAATATCCTCATATTTGAGCTTCTGACCGGGAACAGAATGTTCAAGCCACTACCGGTAAGCTAAAACGGCTTCTTGTGGTGTCGGGAAGTGATGCCCAACAAAGAATGGATTGCCCCATTTTGTTGGCCTGCCCACGTAAATTGTATTCGGCGGCAGTCTCCAGCCTTTGGTGCGGCGGCGCTGAATGCGTTTAGGTTTCATGATGGCATTTATACATCAATATCTTTTTGTCATCAGCGCTGTGTCGCCCACCTGAACAAGTGATCGATGATGAATCCTGCTATCGCTCCGAGCGTCAGGATGACGGCGAAACCGCCCTTCCACCGATTAGCCATGCGATCAAGCGTATCGAGCCGTGCGTCGATGCCATCGAGTTTCGTTTTGAGTTCGCCCACCGCTGTGGTCAGCGCGGCGACTTGCCCTTCCAACCTACCAATGCTGCGGAAATACTCGGCCTCGTTTGAATTCATGGTAAATTCCTCCTGTTCTTCGGGTGCGATTGCTAAAGGGTTCATAGTCAAGCTCCGACGATGGAAACGAAGGATTGCGAAATGTCTGTGATGCTGGCGCCGTCACCCACCGTGGCGATGGCAGCTTGCGCTATATCGGCAATTCCTGGGCCGATGCCCACCGTGACGAGGTTGGCTTGCTGAAAGCTGGCGATGCCGGATCCGTCTCCAATGGTGGTCACTGCGCAAGCGGCCGCGCTGACCCGTTTCGGCCCATCGCCAACCGTGACGAGGGCGATTTGCGAGACATCCGCTACCGTGGGCATTAGACGGATTCCAATCCAAGCTGGCAGAGATTGACGTCGGTCGCTGTCCATGCGCCGCCACCGGGCGCCAGCGGAAAAGTGGCTGACAGGTACCAGAAGGCGGCGCCAGTCGTCAGCACGAAGGGTGTTGAGACATCATCGACGCCATTGACGCGCGCATGAAGTTTGAGATCGCGCGTACCGGAATCCTCTTTTCTTGCGCAAGCCGTGACGACAACCCCGTCGATGGTTGTGGGCGATCCGGGCAGATCGGTGATGTTGTAATAATCGAAAGTGCCGCTTTGGCTGGTCGTGTTGTAGTTCGCGGTCTGATAATCCTGACTGTTCACCGATGCCCAATTGGCCACCCCGGAACCTATGCGCGACCATTGCGTTTGATCGCCCACCGCATTGGGCAAACTTGTCCATACCGAGCGCGGCGGCACCAGCGTCGCTGCGGTGTCGGCTCCATCGGTCGTATAAGAAACCAGATCATCGACCACGATATTCTGGCCGGTCGATGTAACGCCCGCCGATGAGAAAGAGATATATTGAAGCGGGAAATTGATGCCGAGCGTTGCCGTGCAAATGACGGTGCCGTTAAGAGCAAAAGTCACCCAACCGGAATTCGGATTACATGAGACCGAACACCAGTATTGCGTATTTGCGCTGACGGCATAGGCCGACGAGGTCACCAGCACGGCATTTGTCGAATTCTGCCGTATCCTCACAGTGCCGGTATTGTCTACCGTAATACGCACACCGTCCGCTGGTACGCCGCCAAGTGTTGTCGGCGGCGTTGCGGTGAAATGGAAGATGTTGCCTTCACCGGCGGGCAGCGACGGTAAAAACCAGCCCATACCCAGATAGCGCGTGCCGATATTCGGAACCGTCCAAATAATCCCGCTACTGACAAAATTACCCAGGTTCAATGCTTTGGGCGTAACGCCGCTGCCTTGCAACGACCTTACCCCGGTGGTCGTTGAGATACTCATAAAGCTGGGATTGGAAAGCTCGGCCGTCCAGGGCTGGGCGATTTGCGCAAGATCGCTGATAGCGCCGAATTGTTCGAAACCGCAAGCCCATTCGAGAGTGAGTGTCATGGAACTTCCCTATGTGATGATCCAGAGAAAGGGCGACACGGACGAAGGCGGCGGCGGCCCCGAACCGTTACCGCGCAGGACTTCGACCACGACCTGACTGAGCGAAATCGCCGCCTGTCCCTGACGAAGAACCTCAACCGTAAACTGCGAAGCATGGATCGCCACCGGCGTTGCATTCAATACGCTGCGCAAAACTTCGACGGCGACTTGTCCCAGCTTGACCGGTGGCACGCCACCGCGCAGGACTTCGGCAACCAATTGCGTCTGCTGGACGGAGGCTGGGCCATTGCGCAGAATTTCAACGGCGGCCTGAGTTATATTGACGCTGGTCATGCTGTGCGATCTGTTAGCTTGCGATCTTGGTGCCAGCCGTCACGCTGTTAACGCCCGATGCTGTCCATGCCGCCGAAGTGTTGGGATCGGTGTCCTGATAATTCGAGAAGTAGGTATATGAGGTGGCGGGCGACTGGCTCGATCCTGTCACTTCCGTGCCACCGGATTTAAGCTGGATCGTGATCGTGCGTGCGCCGACATCGGTTTTACGCAGCATGGCCGAAACTTTCACGCCAGCGATATTGCTCGGCGTTGAACTGAGCGACCCAAAACTGTAGCGATCTTCAGCGCCCACCGTGCTTGAAGTCACACAACTTAAATCACCACCGGACGGCAACTCATTCACTTCCGAATAATTGGTCGTCATGCCGGTGAGGTTGCCCCACAGCTGGACGCTTGACTGACCGGAACTCATGCTCGGTGCCGTCGAAGGCGGTGCGCTAGTATAGGTAACGCTGGCCGTATATCCGGCGTTGGTCGAAAAGCTGCTGTTATCATCACGCTGCATAGGTAGCGCCGTATCGGTGACATAGCCGATCCAGTAACTGGTGCCTGCCGTCAGGCTCTGTGCGGTCGTCAGCGGCATGATCACGGCGGTTAAAGCCGTGGCGCCGGTCACTTGCGATCCGGTTGAGAGCAACGTGCCGGGTGAACCGCTATTATCGGCGTAGATCGCCGGTTTGAAATTCGCGCTGCTTGAAGTGCCTGCGGGCATGATGCTGATACTGTTCAGTGTGCCCGCCACCGGAGCGGTAAATTTCCGCAAGTAAAGCTGGCCGCCAGACATATAGGTCGTCGAATTGCTGAGAGTGTAATAAGCGCCCAACACCCCCGCGCTGGGGGTGAAAGCCACGGACGCGTCTGCAGTCGGGAACAAGGTTTCGACCCGGCTATCGCCGCGCACGGCGTTATTCGCCGTGCCGGTGCTGTCGAACACATACATATCGTCGAAATTGCATGTGCTGCCGCATAAGATCACTTGATTGGCGTAGGCGTTGCTGCTGTTTTTCAGATTGCCGGTGCCGCTAAAGACCGAGACCCCATCAAGATAGACGTTATAGGAACCGGATGCTGCGAAAGTTAAATCCCATTCGACATAATGCCAGGTGTTGGCGGTGATCGCCGCGGTGGAAATAGCGACCTGGGTGCCACCGAGACCACCGTTCCACAGAACCAGTTTGCCCGACGAATTAAAACCCACCGCGCACTGGTTGGTTCCTGCATCGCCGAGAATGACGCCGCTGTTTCCCGACAGGTTCGGATTCATGGCGATGCCACCGATCAGGCGGCTGTAGTTCGACGGCAAGGTTCGGCTGGCCGTGAAATAACTATATGACAACTGCAAAGCGAGGCTGTTGGAGAAACGGCCAGCGACGAAGGTCGAGGAACTGCTTGGCACCGTTGTCCATTCGTTGCCCATCGTCGAATTTTGCGTCGCGCAATTGACGGGGCCGTATTTGTCGAACCCATCCCAAAATATCTCAGCCATGATTTACCTCGTTCCGGTGATGGTGTAGCTGGGGCCAGCAAAGGTCGCGTCCGCTGTGGCCGGTGCATCAAGTTCGAAAACGTCACCCACGTTCAGAATGACCTGGGCGGCGAATGTGAATGTTCCAACTGTGGCGCTGGCCGCAAAATTGATGCTGCCGATGGACGTGCCATTTTGTTTGATCGGTAAGCTAACGGCGGCGGTGGGTGCTGTCAGACAAACGGCGCGGCTGCCTGTCAGGTTGATCGGCAGCGTGACGGCGCGCACCATCTCGATGCGAAATAAAGTCTGTCCTGCGGTAGGAAGACCCGGCAGATATCCTGCGATGTCGTAAGGATTGGTGCCAGCGTTTGACGCCACCGCCGTGACTTGACCGGCTGCGTTATAGGTGACGCCGCCATAGGTACCGCTTGATCCCAAAAGCGGAAACCCTGTCCCCACCGGCGTATAGGAATAAGCCGTGCAGGTCGAAATATCCTGCACACCGCCGCCCCAGATATTGAAGCTCTGCAGCTTTACGGTAATCGGCACGCCGACATAGGCTTCGGGCAGATCGTACTGGAAGACCTGTTGATCGAGCCGAACGAATTGCGTACCTGACGCATGACCGGCCGCCGTTGTTCCATAGAGGCCGCGATAAAGGGCAGTAAGATTGTAAAGGCCGGTTCCCGTCAGCGTTGCGGTTTCAAAGGACAGCAATTCACCGTCGCAATAGCAGAGCGTCCGGTAATTCGAGGCGTCAGCGGAGGTGCCGGATGATAAAGTGCCGCCGCTTTCATTCAAATTGACCGAAAGGGTGTGCGATGTATCGGGATTACCGCCGGTATAAGAAGCCAAGGCAGACGACAAAACACCCATGCGCGCGGGGCCGTTGATCTCGCCGACTTGCTGATAATCGACGCCGTCCGCCGACAGCCAGACATAACAGCCGCCCCAATTGGGATCGGCAACACCACCGGTGCCACCGGACGCGGCGATCCAGACTTGCGCAACACCTCCCGTCAGCGTCGCTTCCGGTTCAAAGATCATCGGCGTATTGACCAATGCCGGAACCTGCGCAGGGTTGATCGTAAGGTTGCTGCTGTTGCTTTGTGATGGATATTCGGTTGCGGCCGCCGTGCCGGAGGGAAATTCCTCGGCGACCACCGTCAGGATGCCTTGATCGTCCTCTTCTATGGAGGTGATGCGCACAGCTACTTGCGTCATGCCCATACCGGGATCGGTCAGCGTGACCAGATCCATCGGTTCGAGCAGGAAATATTCCCAACTCAGCTTGAATGTATAGGTATTGCGGATATTGACCGCACGTTGGCAGATCAAACCGGCTGCGATATTCGCCACCGAGGCTTGCGTAAATTCGTCGGCCTGTATCTGGTCGGCAACGCGCAAGCCGAATTGCTCGATACTGGCCTGGTCGCGGGCTTCGGCGATATTGGCGTTATAGAGAACCGTGCAGTCAGAGAATTCCAGGCGATAGCAGTTATAAGCGTCGTTAGGGTCGGAGCGGATCAGCTGCACCGGGTCGGCATCATCCGGGCGCACAAAGTCTTTATCGGACAGATCGTAAACTGGCGTTACATTTGGCACGAACACATAGCCGTTGCCAGTGACCGGCGTGTCGCCATAAGGAATGGCTTTCAAAACCGATCCCGACCAGACCGCCGCTGTGTTGGTGATCTGAAACCACCGCGCCAGCACATCATTGGCTTTTTCGACTGAATTCAGACTCGGCGAAAAATCCAATCCCACCGCGCGGCAGTAGGTTTGCCATGACGCATCGCCGGTTGTCGTGGCGTTAGCACCAGAAAACCATGACGGAGTATCAATACAGGCTGGAGGCAGGCCAACACCGTGCAATCCTGTCAGATAATCCTGTGCTACCAGCGGGATGTCGGCGTCGCCGCGGCCATTAATGCCGGTATTATAAAGCGCCCCGTAAGTTTCAATCTTCAGCTGCGGCAGAGCGTCGTTCGAGCCGAGATCAAAATTGGCCGAACAGAGATAGGCGATATAACGGTAATTGAGCGCCTGCGCGGCGTTGTAAGAAACCAGCCAGCCCCATGCCGTTTGCGACGAAGAACCGAGAAAAGCGGTCAGACCTAACGCGCCGGGGCTGCCATACTGGTCTTTGCCTTTCCAGATATTTCCGAAACCGCTGATGGGGCCGCAGCAAATGCCGAAAATAGCTCCGGTCTGATAATCGTAACTTTTCTTGCTGCCACCGCCGTTATGAACCAGTACGCCATCGGCAAAATAATTGTGATGCGGCTCGATTGTAAGGTTGTAGGTAAAAGCGATATCGGGGGACGACACGATCTCCTTGATCGTGGAGAGGCCGTCATCTTCATGCGCCAGCTTGTCGGCGACTTTCCAATCCTTGGCCTCAATTTTCTCAACGCCATCGCGCCAGAGGTAATGATTTTCGGTGACATGCAGTTCCCCACGCTCATGCCGGATGCGCAGCATATGATCGTGGCTATCATTGGCGACATCATGCTTATGAACCAGCGCGACATGACCGATGATCTTTGCGCCGGTTTCAGGATCAACGCACCAGACGGGATCACCGACCCGCATATCCTCGATATAGCGCGCGCAATGCGGGGTGGAGACTTTCGTCTCCGGCGCAAAGCAGCCGCTACCACCGCCTTTGCCGCCGCTCTGTTTCTGGGCAATCGCCTGAAAATTGCCATACCACAGCAGATTGATCGCACCCGCCGCGCAGCCCCAGATCATCGGCACCGGCAAAGTGGCGATAGATGTATTGATCGAGATGTCAGTAAATTCCGGCTTTGCCGATTTGCCGCCGCCGAACAGCCAACTCATGACCGCCTCCACGGGCTGAAAAAGCGCCGGTTCTTGTTCTCAGACAAAGGACTGGGCAGCGAGATATCGGATTCCACCACCATGCCTTCAGGCCGGTAGGCATGAACGACCAACGGCCAGCCGATGACGATGGCGCCGTGGGCATAAGCTCGGCCAATTTTCCAGACCACCATGTCGCCCGGTTCCGGCGTTTCGACTTCCGCGGAGCATTCCATCATCGCGCCGAGATAACGCTCGTCGTCTTTATGCAAATGCCACTGAATCGAATAAGGCCTTGGGTCGAAGGCCGGAACGATGCCGGTATCGACATAAACTCGCACCAGCAACATGCCACAATCGACGCCTGCACCCAGCACATCGGCTTGATGATGATAGGGCGTGCCGATCCAGCGCCTGGCCTGTGCGACCACGGCGGCTCGTTGTTCTTGTTCCGACATTCTGTTTCAGTACATTGAGAGTTCGGGCGGCGGCACGAAGGGAAAGCCGCGAAAATTGGCGAGATTATTGAAGCGCCCCTGGCATGTCGCCATCGTCTTGTCGCAGCCCTTGTAAACGACAAAGCTGTCGCCAGCGGCTGGCAGATAATCGAGCGGGCGTGAAAGCGTCAGGCCCGATGTTATTGATTGGCGCACCGTGCGCGAGACACCGACATTGGCGCCGCTCTCAAATGTGATGGTACCCTGGTCGTATACGTCCACCGCCGATCCCGCCCAGGGAATATAGGTAAGGCTGGGGCCGGTTCCCACCGTACCCGATGCGCCATTGGCAGATTTGACCATGGTGCAAAGCCCGTCATAGAGCGTGTTAAGGCAATTCGGCTGCCAGATATCGCGCGGCATATCGACCGCGAGCTTATTCAGCATGGATTTGACGGTCATCTTGCAGCTTAGGCGGCCTATATTATCGACGGTCGCCACAAGCCCGTGAAAAGACACAACCGCTGCATCGCCGATGACTGTGCCACCTGGTTCCGTCAGTACCGCGCGCGCCCGTTCGATGGTGGCGCCGTCAAAACGGCCTTCGCGCACGGCAATCGGCCATGACAGACCGGCGATAGTCGATGTCGGCTTGAATGAAATATCCAGTTCCTGTTCGTCGATATCGACGCCACATGTTTGTTTCAGCTTGAGGCCGTCGATCAGGACGTCACCGGCGACATAGACCAATGCCGGTGCGCCACTTTGCGGGATTGTGACCGTGTATTGGGCGTTCGTGTATCGAGCAATCGTTCCATCGGCTAGCGTGATGGTGAAACAATCCGAAAAAGTCAGTTCGCGGTTGTTGGCGAGCGCGGAGATGACGGCGGCGGGTGCTGATTTCATGGGATCACCGTTGTCAATTTGAGTTCATGCAGCGTCCATAGGTTTGCCATGAACTCTTCGAAGTCTTGGCTGTCGGTAGCGAAACGGCAGATGAAGTAATATCGGAATGAAGCCGTGATCTGGGCGCCATTGGCGGGAGCGGTATTGAAGGTCAGCGTATTCGGTGCCGTAAAGGTGTAGCTGTCGGGGTCTTGCAGCACGCCAGCGACATAGACGGCGGTGAAATCCGCCGAAAAAACATACCCGACAGGTTCTGCCGCTTCTCCCACCGTGCGCTGCAGAGTGAAAACGGTCGTGGCACCATCGCCGGTGCCTTGCGCCCCCATCGTTACATAGCTGTCGGCTGTGTTTTGGGTGACCGCGCCGAGATCAAGCAGAAAAGTGTCGTACTGGCCTTGTCGCGCCAGAAAGAAGCCTTGCAGCGTCTGAATTTCCTGCGTGCTGTCGCCGCGCAGAAAATCAAAACTTAAAGTGAGGTCGTAGATGGCGTATTGCTGCCAAGCTGTGCGGATTTCGCGGCCCGATACATGGCTTGCAACGCGGGTATTGAATTTGGGCGCGACATGGACGCTCCAGGTCAGCCCCGGCGATAACGGAAACTTTTCGGTACTCACGGTGGGCGGACTCCCGACAGGGAAGAGGGATTCAATAACGACATAAGCAAGACGCAGCGGTGCGTCGCCTTTTGCGGCGGCTTCCGCTCCCACATAGACCTGACGAACCGGAGCCGTTTCATTGGTAATGGCTTCCGCTCCGGCAAGATTGAGGCGCAAAGGCGCAGTGCCTTTCGCCGCGCTTTCAGCGGCAACAAAATCGAGACGGGCTGCCATGTTTTAGGTGACGAGTTCAGCGCCAACTTGAAGCGCGTTCACGGCTCCATATGTCCAGCTACTGCCGGTATTGGGATCGACCGTGAAAATATCAGTGTGTCCGGCATAGGTGCCATTGGTGTTCACCACCGCTCCCGTTGCTTCGGTTGTTCCAGAACGGATAACAGATTTGATCTGGCGTTGGCCGGAATCGTCCTGTCGGGCGACCACGATACTTTGTACCGCCAAAATCTGCGGCGCGTTTGCCACCGGCGACAGCGTATAAAGATCGATGTCACCCGGCGTCGCGCAGGAAACATAGGAGCTATCGTCCATGTACGGATTGCTGGCCAATTGCCAATTGAAGGAAGCCGAACCGGTCGGCGTCCACTGCGTCGATGCCCCTACGCCGTTAGGCGTTTGCGCCGGGACGCGGACATTGCCGAGAAAGTTATTAAGGGATGCGCCGGTGTTGTCGCAGATATAAAAATCATCGACGAGATCTGTGCCAAATGATCCGAAATCAATTTGATCGACGCCGGTTGAGAGCGTTGTGCTGCCGGAAGCCGTATTAGCGGACACCGCCGATAGAACCACCGTCTCATTGACCCGCGCCGTGCAAGCGCCGCCAGTCGGCGAGATCACGCCGTAAACTTCGACATATTGCCAGACAGCACCAGGAACGACCGCCATCGGCGCCGACGATACGGCATTGCTGGCTGATTGCGGTGTGAAGATGATTGCGCCCGCCGAGGTAAATTTGAGGCTGAAATTTGTGCTTTTGGTTGTGTCGTTGAAATCGACCGTGACGTTCGTCGGATTATAGATCGCAAAGCCGCAATAGAATGTGCCAAGCCGCAACGGTAAATTGATCTGTCCCAATCGCGCAGCGCCGCCACCGGCGCGACCTTGCCCTGGAAAAATTGTCGCATTGGTAAAACCGAGGCTGGCCAGCGCCGAGGCAGGCGCCAGCGGCGTCAGGTAATCGAACCCGGCGCATTTGATGAGTGCCATAGATTTTCCGCCCGATTTTTGATATGGTAATTGAAAGGCAAGTTCCTGCTCCAGCGGTTGAGCTACCTACACATCAACTTTTAAGGAGACGGAACATGATTGACGATCAAGACGATTTTGAAACTCCATCGGTCGACCAGAACGCTGAAAAAGGTAAATCCCCACGTTCGGGTAGAGGCGGCCCCAGACCATCGACTAATCCAGCGCGTTATCGCCGTTCGACAAGGATATCCCGCCGATCTTCTCGTCGGAGCAGCAGACGCTAACAACTGACTTCAGTTCTTGAAGGAACCATTGCGCGCCTGATTGGTGAGCCAGCGGCGCATGGTTGAGCCTTGCTGCGTCAGAACCGAATTCAGATCGACGTTACTTTTGGCGTTAATCGTCGGCGCGTAGTGGAAATTCGTATCGCCTGACGTTTTGGAATTGTTGATGGTGCTGCCGCCCGGCGCGTCATTCGAATTGGCAAAGCGCATATTGTCGGCAGCGCCTTTCGGAAGCGTCATGCTCTGGCCACCGCCGTAACCCAGCATGGATTTGCCAGAACGAATATCGGCGGACGACGCTGCCGGAACGATGATTTCGCCTTTGTGGATTTGTGCCACCATGTCGCGCGGGACGCTATCGGTTCCGCTATCGAACATCGCCATCAGACCGAGCAGGCTTCCGAGGCCGCCACCAGCACCACCACCGCCCGTCGCGGATTCTGTCGAAAGGGCTGCGGTATTAGCTCCGATAGCCGCCGTGTTCGCATCGGTTTGCAGTGTATTGCCGATGAGGTTCGTACTTTGCGAAGCGGTATTGCTGGTTGTTGCCGCCGTTCCGGCTGTGGTGGCGGCGGTATTCATGGTCGTCACGGCTGTGTGGCCGGTAAGCGACGCCGTAAGTGACGTTAAGGCGGTCGTGTTGGCCGTCAAGGCGGTGGTTTGTGCCGTTTGGCTTGTGGCGCCCATAGCGCCTTTACCTATACCCAACGCCGAGCCGATACCGGACATGGAGCCGCCAGCGCCAAAGGCGGGAGCCGTGAGGCTGGACAATTCCGAAGACAGACCTGAGAAAGCCTTCTTGATGCCCGACTGGATGAAACTCATCACTATCGACTGGGCGAGCTTTTGCATTCCCGCTTGCAGCGTCTGCGTCCCGCGCAACATGCCTTCGATGGAACTGTCGAACGCATGCTCGATGGGAGCGAATGCGCTTTCCCAAGCCTGCGTCACCTGCTGCGAGGCTTGTTTGTTGAGGTTGAGGACATCGACCGCGTATTGCTCATTGGCTACGGCCAGTTTCGATTGAGCCTCGGCAATTTGTACAGGGGTCGAATTGCTGTCATTGATGACGTCGTTGAATTCGGCTTGCTTGGCCGCATATTCTGCCTTCAGCGCATCCATATGCCGGTCAAGATCGGCTTTAGCGCCCGAACCATCGACGTCTCCAAAAAGAGAGTCGACGATACTGCTCTTACCCTTTGGGGCTGGCGCACCCGCAAGATCGATCTTGTCGATTTCGGCCTTACTCTGAAGAGCAATCTCACGGATCTTGCGATCATCCTGAATTTGCTCTTGCATGAGGCGCGTTTTTTCATCGAGCGCCGTCTTGTAATTTTTGATGTCGTCGCCGTAGAGAGACTGGCCTTCCTTGACCCATTGTTCGGCCAGCGCGATCTGCTGCCCGACATTGCTTTTCGACGCCTCGATCTTGAGGCGCATATTCTCGGAAAAATTCTGCCATTCGTCGGCCAGCGACTTGGTGTCAATATCATGCTGCAGCGAGGCGATTTCTTTGCGGATTTCGATTTCCGCTTTCGATCCGGCCTGCACCTGGGCGAGGTGCGATTGCCAGTATTGCAGGTCGTACTGCTTTTCCTGATCACCGACGAGACGTTTGGCGGACAATTCTTGTTCAAGCTGGTCGCGCAGACCCTGCATCTGGCCTGCGCCGACACGGTTGTTCAATTCGCGCTGCTGGCGCTGTAGTAAAGCGATATTATCCTGAATGATCGACGCTTCGCCGCCCGTGGCAGTTTTCAGTGCTTCTTCGTCGCGCGCCATTTCCTGTTTGATGCGGCCACGCTCGGCATCGTCAGCCTTAAGCTTTAAATTTTCGTCCTGAATTTCGCGCAGGATACGCAGTTGATCGGCATCACCACTGGAAGATACTGCCGTTCCGGCTGCTGGTACCGTGGCGCTGGCGGAAAATCCGGTGACTTGCTGTTTGGCGCTGTGAAGGTGGTTAATGAGGGAGGCTAATCCTTCCTCCACATGCGCAAGACCAGCATTAAAGGCATTCGCCCAGCTGCTGTCGCCGATGGCGCGGGTAAGACCTTGCCATGCATCCTTCAGATCATTCGTGCCTTTTTGTAACGGTGTCAGGCCGTCATTGACCAGTGGCCCGAACTTCGCCTGCAAGGCGTTGATAGCGACTGCGAATGCCTGCGCTTTCTGTCCGCTTTCATCAAAGTCATGAATCGCCTGCGCCTGCGCGGTCGAAAGAAACGAAAATCGCTGGTCGAGCTTCGAGATGCTGTCATAGCCGCCGTTCAGCGTCGATATCAGCTCTTCGGTCGCCTTCGGCACATCGCTTCCGGTGACACGCGCATAACCGGCGGCGGCTTGACCAAGCTCAACATAGGAACCGACGCCGATATCGCGCTGGCGCGCGAACATCTCGACCATTTCGGTCGCTGTTTCCGTGTTCACGCCGTGAAGCTGACGGAGATTATCGATATAGGAAGCGATCTGGGTTTTGCTGGTGCCGAAGCTGGCGCCTGTCGCATCCATCGCCGCCTGAATTTGACCGAAAGATTCACCCCATCGTTCGGCCACAACCAGTGCGCCGACAAACGCAGCGGCAAGCCCACCGACAGCGGCAATGGCGAGGGTGGTCGGCGTAATGAGCGTAGCCAAAGCGCCGCCAAGACCGCCGGTGCGTTCGGAAAGCACCACAATCGATCCGACCATGCGCTTGTAATTGCCCATCAACCCTTCATGGGCAAGGATCAGTTTTTCGCGGATGATCTGGGATTGATGTTCGTAAGCCCCGGACAGTTCCTCTATCGGCGCGCGCGCCTGTTGCAGCTGGCCTCGCAAATTCGAAACGCTGGATTGCGCCGAGGCTGCGGCTGCTGCCGATTGTTGCAATCCAGCCTTTAACTGGTCGGACGCGGAAGACCCGGCCTCACGCATCTGCGCCGCAAGATTACGCAATTCGGTCGTCGTTGACGATAAATTGGCCTTGGCGACGGCAAGTTGCGCGGTGAGGCTGGTGACGTCGGCGGTTATGCTGACGGCGATACTTGAGGACATGGTTCGATTCTGATATGAAGTGTTAGTGTCAATTGAAAGGTGAAAAGATCATCTATGACAGAAGTTATGTCTCAGTCCGTTTCTGGCGGTGTCAAAATCATCTTGCGACTGGAGGGTGTGTGCGCTCTTTTGGTCGCCTGTTTAGCGTATCATCATCTCGATTATTCTTGGGGTCGGTTCTTTATTTTTTTCTTGCTGCCTGACATCAGTTTTGCTGGTTACTTTGCTGGCAGAACATTTGGTGCGATCGCTTATAACACAGCCCACTCCTATATTCTGCCGCTTGCGCTTGGAATCCTGTTTTACCATCTCAATATTAGTTCGGCTGCTCCGTATCTTTTAATCTGGATCGCCCATATCGGATTTGATCGGGCTTTGGGTTATGGCCTGAAATATACTTCAGGCTTTGGCGATACCCATCTGGGCAAGATTGGCCGCTGGAAGAGATAGTAACGCGCAGTCAATTTTTGTACCCGACGAACCACTTCAGCAGCATATGCGCCGGTGGGTTGCGCCGCCAGTATGCGA
>CAIQVS010000037.1 GCA_903875345.1 uncultured Pseudomonadota bacterium
CAGTTGCAACCGGGGTGGGATTGGGCTGAGGTTGACGATCCTGATAACGATCGCGCCCACGTCCTTGGCCGCCAAATCGGCCACCGCCGCGACGCCGTCCACCTCCGCCGAATCCGCCACTTGGATTGGAATTATTTTCGGAAGAAGCAACGGACTCATCCGATGTGGTGGCCTCAGAGTAGGAAGGCGCTGGCGGAGGTAAATCACGTTCGGTGTCAGCAAAAACCTGTTCCGTGTTGACGGCTGGGCCTTGCTGTCGCGCGCCGCCTGAGCGTGACCGTTCAAGGCGATGATCGGCAGGAGCCAAAGAATCGTCGCAATGCAGCAGGACTTGCAAGTTGTATCGTTTCTCGATCTCGCTGAGCGCGCCGCGTTTCTGATTCAAAACATAAAGCGCGATCTGCGTCTGCACATGCAAGGTTACATCGCCGCCGCCGCTCTTGATCGCATCTTCCTCAATGACCCGCAAAAGTGAAATTGCCGCCGAGTCAACGGAACGAATAAGTCCTATACCTGCGCAATGCGGGCATTTCTCGAAATTGATTTCCATCAGGCTGGAATGGATGCGTTGCCGCGACAGTTCCAGCAAACCGAATGGCGAGATGCGCCCTATTTGCAGGCGCGCGCGGTCGTTCTTCATCGCCTCTTTCATGCGACGTTCGACGGCGGCGTTGTTACGCCCGTCTTCCATGTCGATGAAGTCGATGACGATCAATCTGGCCAAATCGCGGAGGCGCAACTGGCGAGCAATTTCCTCTGCGGCTTCAAGGTTAGTCTTGAGTGCAGTGCTTTCGATATGCCGTTCGCGCGTGGCGCGGCCTGAATTGACGTCGATCGACACCAGAGCTTCGGTCGGGTTGATGACGATGTAGCCGCCGGAGCGCAATTGCACGACTGGGTTGTAAAGAAGGTCGATCTGTTTTTCGACGTTGTAACGCAAAAACAGCGGCACCGGATCGGCATACGGTTTGATCTTGTCGAGGCTGTCCGGCATGATCGTGCGCATGAAGTCATTGGCCAACTGATAGCCTTTGTCTCCCGCGACTAAAATGCAATCCAGATCGTTGGAATAGAGATCACGGAGCGAACGCTTGATGAGGTTCGCTTCCTCATAAATCATTGCCGGAGCTGTCGACTGCAATGTTTGCTCGCGGATGCTGTTCCAGAGACGCAGAAGATATTCGAGATCACGCTGAATCTCGGCAGGTTCTTGCTCCATGCCGGCGGTGCGGAGAATGACCGCCATGCCCTCCGGAACTTCCAGTTGGTCGAGCATTTCCTTCATGCGACGACGATCTTGGTGGCTCGTGATCTTGCGGCTGACGCCGCCGCCGTGGTCGGTGTTCGGCATCAGGACGCAATAACGTCCCGCCAGTGACAAGAAGGTCGTCAACGCTTTCTGTGAAGAGTACGCTGCTCGCCGCGAGGGAATTGATTTTGATGTGGATGGTATTGTGGTTAAGGTTAATGATTTAAAGCAGCAGGCGCAATTGGGATTTACCCTAAAAAGTCCTCGATGGGCGGTGGCTTTTAAATTCCCGGCCTATCAGGCCAGCACGATCATTAAAGAAATTGTTGTTCAGGTTGGCCGTACGGGGGTTTTAACGCCGGTGGCAGAACTCGAGCCCGTGGCTTGCGCCGGTGTCATGATCTCTCGGGCTACCTTGCATAATTTTGATGAGATTAGGCGTTTGGGTGTTAATGCAG
>CAIQVS010000038.1 GCA_903875345.1 uncultured Pseudomonadota bacterium
GGGGGCGCAAGCCCCTTGGCGGGGGTTTGGGGGCGGAGCCCCCAATTCAATGCTCTTGGTTGTGCCGAAGGCACTCCTTGGGCCGGCGGGTTTGCGATTTGTCCACAAATCGCCGCCGGCCAACTACAGGCAAAAACTACAGGTAACTATAGGACAATAAGGAGTGCCGCGACCGTTTCAGCGCTAAAGCGCGACCGTTTCAGCGCTAAAAAGCCTTTTTGCGCGACCGTTTCAGCGCTAATAACTTTCCAAAATAACAGGCTTGTCCACACAGAAACCTACTTTACCGCATGGTTTTAGCGTAACCGTTTCTGCGCAAATCACCCCCCCGGTTTGGGCAGCTTGGCGACATGCGGCGCCGACGGGATCAGCTTCAAGCCCGAGTCCAGCACTTCGACTCTGGCCTCCGGGTACACCATGCAGACCGCCCGGAGGTGGCCTATGAATGCCGCCTTGAAGTCTCGCGGCCTGCCATAGTCAGATCCGAACTGCATTTGCAGAGACTCCCAAGGGATGATGGTAGGCTTTTCGAGGTAGCTGAGTCTGTAGGACAGCCAACAGTAGATGTCTAGCGCCATGGGGGACTGTTTTAGGACGCTCAAGGCCCGCATGTCCACCGGGGCTGATGAGGTAATCACCTCGTTAAAAAACTCCGCTGAGAGCGTCACCTTGGAATTCCAGACCGGGGGGTCTCCGGGTTTGCGCGGTTTGAACCAGCAAAACTCCGACGCGATTCTAAAGCCCTTCATGCCGTTCTGGTCTTGATCGGCGTACAGGCAGGAGATTGAAGACGAGAAAAGCCGCATCATTTGATCTTTCAACCGGGTGATATCGCCTCTGGGTCCGCCTTGTTTCGCCAAGTCCAGTTGTTGCATGAAGTCCGCCATGCTGTCACCAAGAACTAGCGTTTGCTCATGTGTGCGTATGGCTTCCGTAGTGAGCCAAGCAACTAATAAGCGAGGTATTGAGCCGTAAGGCAAACCATATTCTTTAGGTGCCATAATGGAAAGCGTGAAATTTCCATTAGTCCGGGTAAACTCCTGTTCTGTCTTTTTCGAGTGCGGCAAGGTTGCCTGTATTAAAGACCGCGCCATATATCCGACTGCCCCGGCATCTTTCGCCGCTTCGTCTTCAATGGCTAGGGCATCGGTAATAAGTTTGTCTAGGTTCTTGTCTGAAAGGTTATTCTTAGTCATTGTTAATACTCTTCAATGAATCAGCCAATATGCCCAAAACTTCCACCGCCGAATAAGCCTTTTCCATCAACAATTCCAAATTGGCTTGGATGACAGGCCAATCGGCTAAGGCTTGGCCTGTATTGGTTTTGGCTTCGCATGGATCGGGGACTGCCGCCAAGAGGGCGGCAAGGCAGGCGCATTGTTCCACGCTGGCGGCGGCTTTGCGGAGGGTTTCTAACAGCGCACAACTCGCTTTACTCATAAATGTTCCAATTGAAAATGTACTCGGATTGGCTGCGCACGAAAGCCAGTATGGACAAGGCCGTATAGCCAAGGAAGATAACAACTATTTTTCGATGCATGCTCCCGCACCGTTGCAAATAGGAGACGACTCAGCAAAAGGCAATCCTCATGTGAGGGTAGCCAAATACGCATCGTTTCTAAGTTCAGGACAATCCTTCATTACTCGCTATGGAAATGCTGTAAGGGGAAAATCAGATCCCATGGAATTTGCACAGGCACTGGTACGTGCGAACTTCAACACAGGAGACCCAAAAAGTGGTGGTGCTGCAAATTATGCCAAAAAAGTTGCCGATGCAATTCACATGGTCAAGTTACGACTAGAGTGCAAATGATTAAACACTTTTTAGTTGTTCTTGTGTGCCTAACAGCGTCGTCCACTTTTGCGAACCAACTCCCATTGGGCGCCGACGATGTTTCAATAACCGGCTTGACCAAGGAACAAGCCAAGCAAGTCCTAATTTTAGTCTTGAGACAGGAAAAATATCACTTGTCAAATAGTGGCATGTACATCGATAGCGATCTTCAAAGCCAAGCCGGTTACTATGACTTTTCCCTGTCCTACGAAACACCAAAAGCGGGAGCAACCGCTTACCTTGGTTACTATTCGATAAACATTAAGAATGGCGATGTGTGGGAAATAGAAAGCTGCATACGTTACAGCTTCCCCTCGCTCCGCCGACTACAGCGAGAAATTACACGGCGCACGGGAGTAACACTAGCCGATGAAAAAGTTGCTCGCGACGAAGTAGGCTGCCCACCAAAATAGTGTCAATTGGGTGCGTTTAAACAAATGCCACAAAAGTCCCATAGGATTTTTTAAGGGCGGGATGTCGGCGCCATTGTCTGGCGTTGCAACCACCGGCAGTTTTTTCTTACTCGCGGGGGGCGGAGGCTCCTTCCTCCTTCAAAGAATTTTGGATATTGTTTTTTGCCGCAGATTGATTTAATCTGGAAATTCAAAACCTCCGTGGCTGGGTCAAGCCGCCGAAGCTCTCCTTCGTTAAAATGAGAGTCCCTTTGCCGTCGCGTGCCTACACTTCCGGCGGCTGGTCGCAAGACCCGTAGGCATCTATAAACTCGGGCCTGAAAACCCACTGCTCCAAAACAATAAGCCGTCCGCCCGATTGATGTGGATTGTGCGTGTGGCTTTACACAACTAAACCGCCTGCAATCGGCAACTTTTGCTAGGCCGGTTTCCCATTGCCCATTGCGTGCCGGTCGGGGCAACCCAAGGGCGCAGCAGGCACAGTATCCTTTTGGCTATCGAAAACGCGACGGGGCCGAGCGCCTCCCGCGTCTGAGCCGTTTTCCGCTTGCGGAATCGGCATGCCTGTGGCATTGGGTTTTATAGGCCGAAAGGCCGACTTTCAATAAGTATTTTAATTGGTATATTTTCGGCATTTTTCAATGCCGTTGAACTCCGCTTTCCGGTTTTCGTTGGGTATTAGAATACCCTGTTGCGACAAGCCGGAAAGGTCGTCTCTTTTCGGCTCTGCGAAAAGAGACGACCGCGAAAACGTCGCGCAATGCGTTGGTTTTTTTCGCGTTTTCCGCGCTTTTACGGCGCGAAAAGCCGCGAAACGGCATGAGGACGGGGTTTCTTGCCGCCGATTTAGGGCGGCCGGATGGCCTGAACAGCGCCCCCGAGTGCCGGTATTGTTTTGAAATGCCGCGTTATGGGGTCTTGCCATTTTTTTGTGTGGCCGGACGGTCCAAGCGGGGCAGGCTATACCATCCATCGCACGGGGATTGCGATTAATAAATGGTCCCGTCCACTGCAAGCCGAAGCAGGTAAATCGGCCTTATCACTTACATTTTTTTGAGTTCTGGATTGTGTTTCATGGCTGTTTCGTTGGAGTATTTTTAAATGGGCGCTTATAACTATGGCCTGGGCAACAAGGACATGGCCCGCGCCGGCCGCAACGCGCTGTCGCGCAGCGGGGCCGTCCTGTCGTTCGAGGGCATTGACGCTCTCTCGATGCGCTGGGGGCGGTTTTGTTCATGGGCTGGGGGTCAGGGCATCCGGCGCATGGAAAAGGTCGGCAGGGACGACGTGGTGCGCTACGGGGCCGAACTGGCCGGGCTGGTCAAGTCGGGGCAGATGGAGGCTTCGACGGCGCAAAACTACGTCAGCGCCGTCAACACGGTGATGCAGATCGCACGGGGCGACCGGGCTGTCTCGGTGTCGCCGACGGCGGACTGCTGCATCGCCAAGCGGTCGGGGATCGCGACGGTTAGCCTGGCCATTGGCGAGGACGAACACCGGCAGATCGGGGAAAGGCTCTCAGAGCGCCTAGGAGCGATTTTGGAGCTTGAGCGGTACCTTGGCTTGCGTTTCAAGGAATCGTCGCTCCTAGACGCCAGTGGTGCGCTTAAACAGGCATTCTCAGAGGGCTGTGTACGCATCGTTGACGGAACCAAGGGCGACCGGCCCAGAGTGGTGCCGATTACACGGGTGGAGCAGGTCGCCGCCCTGGCCAGGGCGGCGGCGGTCCAGGACGGGCGCTCGATGGTGCCGGGGGAGTCCCGCTACATCGACTTCAAACGCGCCTGCTACCGCGAGTTCTCTGGGTGGCACGGCGAGCGCCACGCCTACGCACAGGCCCGCTACGAGGCGCTGGCGGGCGCACCCTGCCCGGTCGCGGCGGGGGTTGCGCACGGCAAGGCCCACCATGCCTTCCTCGCCGCCCGGCTGGGGCTGACCGTCGGGCAGGCGAAGGCTTGGGACATCGCAAACCGGAAAATCATCGCGGAGGAACTCGGGCATGGCCGTGTCGCCATCACCAACGCCTACCTTGGCTGACCAGGTGCGGAGGCTGGCGCACGGCTATGTGCGCCACGGCAGCAAGGCCAACCGCAGGCAGCAGGTGGGCCGCATCCTGGCCGTGGTGGGGTGGATATCCTCCGGCGAACGGCTTACCGGGCTTGACCAGATCGGCAAGCGCCATGTCATCGGCTTCTGGAAGGCCCACCGGCACTTGGCCGACAGCACGGCCTACGCCTACTGGCTGGCTCTGCGCGAGTTGTGGGGCTGGCTGGGGCGCGAGGGCGAGCCGCCAAGGCCCCGGCCAGGGGATGGGCGCTCTTGACCGGTGCTTGGTGCAGGCTGTCCATTTGGGTTTTCCCCCTGATGGCCTTCAACCCCACCACCTTGCTGGACATCATCGGTGCCACCCTGGCCAAAGGCGACAAGCTGCTATTGGTCGGCTTCGGCACTTTCGACATCCGCAAGCGGGCGGAGCGGCCCGGACGCAATCCTCAAACGGGCGAACCCATCGTGATCGCGGAAGCGGTCCTCCCCCAATTCAGCCCCGGCAAGTTGCTGAAAGACCGCGTGGCCGAGTCCAAGGGTGGTAGCGGGGAAGGCAAAGGTACAGCAGGGAAGCCCTCAAAGGGCGGCAAGGGTTCCAAGCTGTGATAAAGCCGCCTTACATCTTCGGTTGTCCTGCCCGTCAAGGTTCCGTGGAATAAATGCCATCCCCCCATACTCCCCCGGCTCTATCGGGGGAGTATGGGGGGATCGTCGTTTTATGCCGCGAAAGACCTTGACGGGCAGGACAACCAAATACGCTATCGCATCCCCGGCAGGGCGGCTCCATCGCCCTGCCGGGGATGCCTCGCGGCGAGCGGCTCTTGCTTTTTCGTTTTTGGACTGCGGGGTCCAGGGGGCGCAAGCCCCTTGGCGGGGGTTTGGGGGCGGAGCCCCCAATTCAATGCTCTTGGTTGTGCCGAAGGCACTCCTTTTAAGCGCGTGCGCGCGTGCGTGCGCGCATGATGCTGCTGCTTTTTAAGCTTTTAAATGCTTTTGCTGCTTTTAGGACCCCTTGAAAGGCACGCCGTTCGTGGCTTCCAGGGGGTCATTAAGGGACAGATTCCGACCTATAAAGGGACAGATTCCGACCTATAAAGGGACAGATTCCGACCTATAAAGGGACAGATTCCGAC
>CAIQVS010000039.1 GCA_903875345.1 uncultured Pseudomonadota bacterium
CACTTTCGCCTTAAACTCTGCGCTGTGTTTCTTTCGGATGTTTGTCATCTCTATCCCCTTGGCTTTCCGCCATTTTAGGGGCGCGACTCTCTCTTAGCTACCTGTCCAGTTTTCGGGGGCCAGCTCAGCCTCTCCGGTCGCAAGCCTCTACAATATTCAAGGCGCGGGCGACCTTGGCTATATGACGAGTCAGTTTTACGTGCAAGGCACCTCGAACGGAAATCCGCTCGACACCTTTCGGCTGGAACTGGGACGCAAGGATCCGGACGGTGATCTTCTCAGCGGGCTGAAAGCAACCGAATATGAAGTGGGCGACGTGTCATCACCCATTCTCAATATGGTAACATCCAATTCGCTGGGACGCGGGCTCTACGTCACCAACCGCTCCTTGAACACAAGCGATAACTTTGATGTGCATAGTTTTACAGGCGATGCCATCCCCGGCTATCAGGTTGAATTGTATCGCAACGACGAACTCGTCGCTTTTCAAACCGTCGATTCCACGGGCCGTTATAATTTTGTCGATATTCCCGTCCTTTTTGGCGACAACGTTTTTCGAATTGTCCTGTATGGACCGGAAGGCCAACGCGAGGAGCGCGTCGAAAATATTTCGACATCCAGCGCGAGCCTGAAAGAAAATCAGTTTGAATATACCTTCGGCATCGATCAAAGGGGCATGAGTTTTATTCCCATCGCCCCGACCTCAAGCAACCCTCTCGATCCATCGGGCACGCAGGCCGTCGCCAGCATGCGCTACGGCATTACGTCGAATTTTATGGCCGGAGTCTCCGCAGCGGAAACGAAATTAACCGACGGCGAACATCGCTATGTCGGAGCTACCGCAGGGACCAGTTTTGGAGGCTTGTTGACCGAAACCGATTACGTCAAAGACATGACCAACAATGGCTGGGCCGCCGGTGCAACCGCGCTTACGGGTTTCGAGGATATCAGCCTCCGCGCCCGCTATCGAAAATATAATAATTTCGTCAGTGAATCCGTCAACAACGACGGCACTCCGCTGTCGTCCGAAGCTGAAATCGATGCCAATACCCAGTTTTACATCCCCATACTGGGGCAGTTTAGTTACGGCCTTGCCGCTCTGCGCCAGACCTATGTCAATCCAAACGAAGCGACAACGGACACCTACAGCATTCGCTCGTCGAAAACATTCTGGGGCATCAGCTTCACCGACACCAGCCAGTACATTATCAACACGACCAAACAACTTCAGGATACATTCGGTCTCGAAACCCGCGTCGCCGACGTCGATCTGAGAATGAACGGCATCTATGAATTCAATCCGACGCAAGGATTGCAAAGCGTCGATGCGACCGCGAATTACAATATAGCCGACAAATTGTCGGCGCAATCCGAGGTCACCAAAAGCCTGACCTCGGGAGGAACGACCGCCTACACGCAAACCCTATACTGGGATTTTGACGCTTTTCGTCTCGGGCTCAACGGCCAGATGAATAATCAGGGAGCCTATTCCGTCGGGTTTAATGTTTCGTTTTCCGCTGCCCATAATCCTGTCACGGACAGTTGGATCACGCAGCCCAAACCCTTCGCGCAGGAAGGAGGAGTGGCGGGGCAAGTCTATGTCAACCAGCACCCCGACATCCCCAACAACAATGACGCACAAGACCCGGCCAACATCGTCGCTGATGCCAAAATCAGGGTCAATCACGGTGAAATTCCGGTCGGCACAGACGGTCAATTTTTTGTCGCCCCCGTGGATCCTTACAAACCGATTAAGGTCGCGATCGAGCCGGAGTCGATCAAGGATCCCCTCCTGACACCCGATCATAAAAGCTATGAGATCATCACACGCCCCGGCGACATCGTCGCCGCCGATTTTCCGATGGTGGTCACGACGACGATTGAAGGCAATGTCTTCATACAAGACAACAAGGGACAGAAAAACCCGACCAAGGACATCGTCGTCCAGCTGGAAGATGCCTACGGAAAAATTCTGCGCCGCGTCGTCACGGAATTTGACGGCTATTTCAGCTTTGACCTAATACGCGCAGGCGAATACTGGCTCACGGTTCCCGAAGAAGCGTTGAAAGTCTACAATGCCGAAATCGCCGATGCGCCACATATCCTAATCAAGGAAGTCAGCGAATTCATCACCGACAAAAATATCATTCTGCGTCCCAAGCAAAACCATAATCCGCTAGAATGGACTACGTTGCTAAAACTCCTCGATGCTTATTCCACGCGCCAAACGTCCATACCTGATTTGCCTGAGCAATCGCTGGTCAATCCGTTTACACCGCCGCCCACACGGCATGCTGTCGAAAACACGACGCCAAATCCCAACATCCTCACCTATACGCCCATCCCGAACGAGCAAACTTTCGTGACTCCGCCCCAGAGCGCACCGGTCACGGCACCGATCCCGGCGGTACCCGCCGAAGCACCAGCATCGATTGTCCTGCCGGGACCTGCGCCAGAAGATATGGAGGCCGCACCTCAGAAGAACCACGCACAGCCGACTTCGGTTCCTGCTCCCAACCCGCCGCCTGTGGCTACGCCGAGTCCGCTGCCCGATGTGCCAGTATTGACGACACCACCGACAGCCCCCCAACCCGATGCCACGCCCCAACCAGAGGCGGCAACGATAGCGCCGCCAACGCGTGACAACGACACAAAAACAAACAATCCACCTGAGCCTGATGCGACGGATGCCCCGGTGCAAATCGTGCCTTAAGACATAAGCTCAGCGGTAGCCCTGAGGCCACATATCTGCTATAAAAGGAGGGCGGATAGGGTTCGAGCGGTTTACGGCGACGGTCTTGTTGCCGGGGAGAGACGCAAGCTCTCCGTGAGATAAAATTTCACTTCCGGCTACGCTTCAGGCGGCATGTCACACAGTGAACAGGAGGCTCAAATGAAAAAAATCGCTCTCAGTATCGCAGGTCTGGTGATTGTTCTTGGCGCCGGAGCATGGCTGCTGTTCGCCAATCTTGATCACATCATCAAATCCGCCGTCGAAAAATACGCTTCGGCGGCAACGCAGGCCACCGTGAGCCTCGACAGCGTGAAACTATCCCCCACAACCGGCGTAGGGACATTGAGCGGCCTCAGCATCGGCAATCCCCAAGGCTTCTCGACACCGCAGGCGTTTTATCTTGGGTCGATTGGGGTCAAAATCGATATCGCTTCGATCAAGGGCAATGGACCCATCGTTATCCGTGAGATCACGATCGACAAGCCGCAAGTAACGTATGAATTGCTAAACAGCGGCAATTCAAACCTCCAGACCATCCAGAGGAACGCGCAAACCTATGCCAGCTCGTTGCAGGGAGAAACCGCCGCGACGCAAGACAGCGCCTCCGCCCCAAAGGACTCCGCAGGCAACGGCAACAAAAGCGCTTCAACACGCAAAATCATCATCGACAACCTGATCATCCGCAACGGACAGATCGCCATCAGTCAGGAATTACTAAAGGGCAAGCAGCTGAGAGTTCCTCTGCCTGAAATCCACCTGACCAATATCGGTCGAAACGACGGCGGCGCAACTCCGGCGCAAGTCGCCGACGCTATTTTCGGCGCGATAACGACCTCCGCCAGCCAAGCCGCAGTCACCGAGCTCGCCAAGGATAAACTCGGCGGCCTGATTAATGCCGTTCCGGCCTCCAGTATCGGCAAAGCCGCCATCGGCACCGTCGGCGATACGGTCAAAGGGTTTTTGGGGCAGTAATTTTTATGTACTGCAAGAACAACAAATTAACTTCAAATTAAGCAGTATATACTAGAATCTTTAGAGTTTTCTTTAAGAGTTACGAAGGAAAGAATAATGGCTGTGTCACGTTATTCATCAATGGAAGTGCCACTAACTTCTCAAGCTGGAGTAGATACCAACGCTTTAGAAACAAATAGACGAATTATAGCCGGTACCGCGCAGAAGCATATGGGGGCAGCCCCTTCTCATGCTGAGGCCGATAGCAACGTCCTTGAGACGAACAGACGGGTAATAACCGGTATCGCACAGGAGCACATGGAGGCGCCGCCTTCTCATGCTGAGGCCG
>CAIQVS010000040.1 GCA_903875345.1 uncultured Pseudomonadota bacterium
ACTTTGCCGCACCTTGGATGTCAGTCGCGCCGGATTTAAAGCTTGGCGCGATAAGAAGCCTGGCCCCAGGGCAGTGGAGACGGCCCGGCTGGACCAAGAACTCCAGAGTGTGTTCGTGGAAAAACGCCGGGCTTACGGAAGCCCTCGGCTAACTGTGGAGATGCGCCAACGCGGTTGGAAGTGCGGCAAGAACCGGGTGGCCCGCCGCATGCGGGAAAATAACCTTGCGGCCCGCAAACGACGCCGGTATGTGCCACGCACCACCCAGAGCGATCCTCAGGCGACAGCGGCTCCCAATCGCATGGCCGAGGTTGCGGCACCAACCCGCGCCAACCAGATTTGGGTTTGCGACATCACCTATATTGCCACCCTCTGCGGTTTCGTCTATTTGGCGGCGATTATGGATCTCTACAGCAGGCGGATAGTTGGCTGGACCTTGAGTTCAACCATGGAGCGAAGCCTTGTCCTAAACGCGCTCAGAGCGGCCCTGGCGCGTAGAGACCCGGCACCAGGCTGTCTGCTTCATTCCGATCGTGGCAGCCAATACACCAGCCGGGAACATCGCCAGATGCTGGTGGAGCACGGTTTGGAAGCCAGCATGAGTCGGGCTGGCAACTGCTACGACAACGCCGCAATGGAATCCTTTTGGAGCACTCTCAAGGCCGAAGGTTTGGACCAGTTGCCCAGCGACGAAAAGAGTGCTCGCATGATGGTCTTTGACTACATTGAAACGTTTTACAATCCAGCGCGGCTCCACAGCGCGTTGGGTTACAAATCACCTGTGGACTTTGAAAATCAAATGAACTAAAACATAAAAACACCCAGCCCCGGGGTGGCCACTAAATCGGGGGAAGCTCAGTGTATCCGATGACGCAGGTGCAGTTATGCCTGGTGCACATGGTGCGCAATTCGTTGAGCTATGTGGGGTGGAAGGAACGCAAGGCGGTGGCGGCGGATTTGAGGCTGATTTATCGAGGGGCGACGGAAGGGGAGGCAGAGCAAGCGTTGGGGGTCTTTGAGGAGAAGTGGGGGCGGAAATATCCATCGATTGGGAAGAGTTGGCGGGGGCATTGGGGGGGAACTGATGACGTTTTTGAAATATCCAGCGGAGATACGAAAGGCAATATATACGACCAACGCGATAGAGTCCGTGAATCGGTCGTTGCGCAAGATCAGCAAGAATCGTGGGGTATTTCCGAACGAAGAATCGCTGCTTAAATTGTATTACATGGCATTGGAGCGGATAGCCAAGAAATGGACGATGCCGATTCAAAACTGGAACGAGGCGCTCAATCGATTTGCGATCGAATTTGGAGAGCGGATGCCGAAACTAAACTGAGATTCATGAAATCGGAGAAATATAGGCAATGCTGCCGCAGGGGGCGCGAGCTAAGGCTCACGGCTCGCCCCCTGCTCATTTTAACTTAGTTAATAGGATCAAAAGAAGACAAAAACAAAACAAAGAAAAAAACTATTTACACAAATTTCTTTACAAACCCTTACAAACCCGGGCGAGACGGTCATTGGCCTTGTGCCTCTCAATCCGTCCGCCTCGCCTACTCTACTTATTCTAATTTGCTTTCAAGTTGAGACTAACTATCCATGGCCATGCTGTCAGGCTGCGTA
>CAIQVS010000041.1 GCA_903875345.1 uncultured Pseudomonadota bacterium
GCCTTCGCCGACGACGTGGCCAAGACCAACCTCAGCGCCATCCTTGAACAGCACGGCATCGTCAACGTGCGGAGCCTGTGAGCAAGCTAACATGTCGAAAGATTTGACTAATTCGGCGGTTGACAGGCAAAACATCCTAAACAACCCCTTCGCTTTGGCGGAGATCGAAAAGGCGGCCGGCATCAGGGGGATCCCCTTCGAGGGCAAGACTGTCCTGCTCAAGGAGCAGGTGGCGGCATTCTTCGAGGTAACCATACGGACTGTCGAGAATTATCTGGACCAGAACGCCGACGAGATCGCCAAAAACGGTTATGAGGTCTTGAAGGGCAACCGCCTGAAACAACTGAAAGAAGCGATTCGGGCTCTGGATGTTCCCGAAACCATTTTCGGGAGCATCGCCAAGACCTCTCAACTGGGGGTTTTCGATTTCCGAGCCTTCCTGAACTTGGGCATGCTGGTCTCGGAGAGCGAACGGGCCAAGTTGCTGCGGCAGGCGATTCTTGACATCGTCATCGATACCATCAACCAGCGAACTGGAGGCGGCACCAAGTACATCAATCAACGGGACGAGGACTTCCTACATTCCGCCTATAGCGAGGAAAATTACCGCAAGCAGTTCACCGACGCGCTCCGAGACTGCGTCGCGATGGGGAACTTCAAGTACGCCGTATACACGGATAAGATTTACGTCAGTATTTTCCGCGAGAAGGCGCAGGAGTATCGCAAGGTCTTGAAGCTCAGCCAGAAAGACTCAGTGCGCTCGACCTTTTATGCCGAGGTGCTGGATCTGATCGCAGCCTATGAGTGCGGCTTTGGCGATGTGCTGCGCCGGGAATACGAGAGGCTAGACCGCCAACTCACGGCGTTCGAGGTCGATGGGTTGTTCAAGCGATTCGAAGGCCAAGCGCACTGGAAGCCATTGATTGAGAAGGCGCGCATGAAAATGGCCAGTCGCGACCTTGCCTTCCGTGATGCCCTGCACCTTCAACTCCAGGAGTATGTCATTCCGGTTCAGCGAGAGGACTTTGAGCGTTTCCTTGGCGAAAAAAGCATGGAGTTTGACGAGCGCCTTAAGGAGGCCGAAGACGTGATGAAGCGCTTGAAGGATCGTGAATGCTGAGACTCATTTATCTCACCTTGGAGCAGGCTATCGAGACCCACGCCAAGACGGTGGCCGTCAGTGGCGGCGGGGCCATGGGTCATTTGGAGCTGGGTAAGCTGGATAGCGTGCTCCAACACATTCAGAACGATGACTATTATCCGACGTTCGAGGACAAGATAACCCATCTATTTTTCAGCGCATGCAAATTCCACTGCTTTCAAGACGGCAACAAGCGCATCGCAATCACCCTATGCGCTCAAATGCTCTTATTCAATGGTTATCTCTATTGTGCGAGCAGTTTTCTTCGGAACATGGAGAACATCAGTTGGCATGTCGCAGCAGGAAATATCGACAAGAGCCTGCTACACGATATTATTTCTGCACATTTGTCTGAAGAATACGATGACGACGAGGCACTTAAACTAAGAGTTTACCATGCTATATCAAAGTCGTGACCTATCGCGAATGACCGCTGGGCAAGCCGCTCTGGTGGCGTCGATGCATCGCTATCTGGCAGGCCTGCTTGATCCCTTTGTGACCCTGCTGGAAGTGCACAAGCTGATGTACTTTATGCAAGGCGCTGGCGAGCCGCTGCGGCTCACGTTCAAGCAGGCACAGTATGGCCCCTATGCCGAGAATCTACGCCATGTGCTGCACGCCATTGAGGGGCATCTGACGGTCGGTTA
>CAIQVS010000042.1 GCA_903875345.1 uncultured Pseudomonadota bacterium
GCCTCCAGTCACGCCAGCTCGTGGCGGCCGAAGCTAGAAGTTCCTCATGAAGCGCGCAAAACGCCATCGATTCAAAATACCCACGTTCGTTGTCCGACGTGGTCGGCATCGGATTTTTCGGGCGCGCGGCACCCACCAGAGTAAGAACGCCAGTCAAGGCCGATGTTCCGCTCCGGTGCATCCCCGGCACAAGAATCAGAACGCTCATTTCACCCAAAAGCTCCTATCGCAATCATACGATGCCAACATTCCGCCCAGACTGCTATGAGAGGACGCAAAGAGCAATGGCCTCCGAGAGGATTGGAATGGATTGCAAGAAATTCAGCGACAGCGCGAGGCATGACGAGGGCCCTGCAGCTGCAATTTTCGCAGGAGCCCGCATCGTCGGTTCCGTTATTTTGCAAGATATGCAGACTAGGTTCGGCCGCAATTATTTCAGTTTCTTGGTGGCTGTCGGTTGGCCGCTCGCCCACGCAATGTTCATGATTGGCGGCTACCTGCTGATTAATAAGTTAGCCCCGATCGGCGATGACCCAGCCATCTTTATCGCTACCGGCGCTTTGACTTACGTGTTATGCTTCTATCCTGGCCGTTCAATATCGCTCTTGTATTTACAGCAACGCCAGTTGCTTGGTATGCCCGTTATTAAGCCGATACATTTGATTTACGCAGGACTTGTGATTGAGTTGCTGACCGCAGCTATCGTGGCCATCGTAATCTGCTCAGCTCTCGCCTTGACGGGCACAGATATTATTCCTATAAACCCAACTGAAGCTGCATCTGCGCTAGGAGCCACGCTCTTGCTAGCGGTGGGTCTTGGCGTATTTAACGTCGTGTTGGTCGCCCTAATCGGGCCGTTCTACGTCGTCGTATACGTGATGATCATGGTCGGCTTGTACTTAACAGCCGGCGTATTCATACCGATCTGGATGGTGCCGGAACCAGCCCGAAGCGTGATGAAATTCAATCCACTGCTTAATCTCGTCGAGTGGATTCGATCGGCATATTACGCAAGCTACGACCCTGATTTAGTTAACAAGCCGTTGGTGCTAGGAACAGCTTTAGTCGCATTGTTCCTAGGGCTGCTTGGCGAACGATTCCTGCGCAATAAATTCTACGTCTGAGCGACGGGCTGTGTCAGGCGCTGCTTTGCCAGGTAATGGGCCAGCGGGTTTTCGCCCGTTTTCGCCAAACTCGGATTCTGTTCGATATACCACCTGGTAGAGAACATCGGATGCGGGTCCCGTAGCTCGGCTGCGCCGTGCTCCAGGTAGTGGAGGAGTGGATTCATGCTGTGTTCGGCAACATCCGGATACCGCAGCAGGTAGAATCGCGTGTCGAACATGGGGTTGGGATTCCTGCCTTCTTGCACGCCATGTTCGAGGTAGTGGGTGTACGGGTCGCGACCGCTTTCCAGCACGTCGGGATAAGTGGCGAGATAATACGCTCTATCGAAAAGCGTATTATCCGGCTTCCTGCGCAATGTCCGTCGCCACCATCCTGACATGGATCGGCGAGCAGCAATAAATGGCCGGCGCAGCCGGACCAAACGGCTTCTCGCCAGAACCTGCAGCTTCAGATCTCGAGTTATCAGCTCGCTTCTTGCGTCCCTCAAGCTCGCGGCGAGTTCAAGCAGCTTTCGATCGGTTACCTCCACGCGGTCGCTTGCTGATGCTGCGCGTGCTCGTTCACTTGCAATCTCCACGTCCAGCGATTTTCGACCCACTGCTTCTTCCGACAATTGCCGTTCTAGCGAAGCTAAACACTCACGCAGCTGCCTCAGTTCGTTCTCGCTAACTCGTGCTTGCGACATGCGCGCATTCTCAGCGGCGTCATAGCGCAGGCGCTCGTCGTCTAACGCATCGCGGAGATTATTGATTTCTCCCGATCTTTCGGAAATTTGTGCCGTCAGAAACTCGTTCTTCGAGCGATATTCGAGGTA
>CAIQVS010000043.1 GCA_903875345.1 uncultured Pseudomonadota bacterium
AAGGATGAGCCGATGCCCACATTCCCGCTGAACAGACCGCTCCCCGTCGCCGCCGTTACTGTTCCCGCATAGGTGCCGACGGCAAGGCCTCCGCCGTTCACGCTCAAGGCCGACGCCGGTACCGCCGTGCCAATCCCGACAGAACCGCTGATGATCAGGCCGTTAGCTGGCGCTGTCTGTCCGGCGTAACTTCCCATCGCCGCTGCACCATAGACATCAATCGCGTTCGTCACGGTCGATGTGCCAAGACCAACCTTGCCCTGAACGATTAGACCGTTTGTCGGAGCCGTGCTTGATCCAACATAGGATGCACCGATTGCCTCAGCACCCGATACATCCAGCTTGTTCGAGGGCGCAGTTGTGCCAAGGCCAACTTTGCCGGCAACAGTTATACGCATCTGTTCGGTCCAGCTGGCTGAACTATTGCGCGATTCAAAGACCAACGGCGTATTGCCGCCAGAAAGATCGGGGTTGGAGATGCGGAAACCATAACCAGATCCGGATCCCGCAGCTTCGAATTCCAAACCGCCATTTTGCGCAAGCGTCTGTCCACCACCGCTATTACCCGAAATCAGAACATCACCGCGATAGGTTGCTGCAGCATCCGAACCAGCCCCATATATATGAAGCTTGGTCAGCGGTGTTGCTGTTCCCAGACCAACATTGCCGGCAAAATAAGATTTAGCTGTCGAAATGTTGTAGAAGGAATAATTATTAACCGTACCGCCCGATGCGGTTCCGCCGTTACCGCTGATATAAACACCATAATTTGATGTTGTGCCCGATGACGCTCCACCACTGCCGACATTGAAAGCAGCCGTGTAGTTGTTAACTGTACCACCCGCTGCACCGGCCGTTGGCGATGCGATACTAATGCCGTAATTTGTAACGGTACCACTTGTAGCGCCGTTACCATTTGTAAGTGGGTCGCCCCTGAATTCAAAATAATTGGTCATTGGCGTTGTCGTTCCAATCGTCGGATTACCCGCGTAGAAGCCCATGCCATTTGTAATCGTCCCGGTAAATGTCGATTGTGCATCAACCCGCGCGAAATTGGCTGTCGCATTTGCAACAACGGCCGAACTGTTGATAAAAGTTGGCAAATTTAACAAGCTGTAGATGGCCGTCGCCGAAGTCCCTTGAGGCTGGACGGAAGCCTGCATATTGAGAACCTGCTCCTGCCCTGTCGAGCTGACCGAAAGCACGGGCCCGAAGAAAATACCCGTAGCATTTGATGTTGTTCCATTGACAGAAAGCACAGATGTTGGGTTGGTATTAAAAATACCTACGCCAGTGCTTGTGACCGTAACAGGTGTCACCGTCGCATTATCGGAACTACCCGTGCTTGTTGCTGATGAATAAACCTGCATCTGAATCTGCGATGAACCTGTACCGGTCGTGACACCACTTGAAAGAATAAGATTACCACCATTTTCGTTTGTACCGCTCAACACCCCACCACCAGCGCGTACCGTCAGGTTATTGCCAACGCTGGTGCCGCGTTCCATGCCGAATGTTTGCGCTGCCGTCCCCCCAAGAGACAGAATAGAGGAAGGCGCTGTCGTCCCAATCCCGACGCGCCCTTGGACGATCAAGCCGCTCGTCGGTGCCGTGTAGAGCCCCGCGTACCCGGTGCCGATGGCGACCGCACCCGAGACATCGAGGCTGTTGAGTGGCCCGACAGTGCCGATCCCGACGTTGCTGCCCGAAATGGTCGGCGTCGTCGAATCGCAGATCAGGACCTGGCCGTCGGTCTTGCAGAGCTGGCCGCCGGTCAGCGTCGTCACCGTCCCGACGCGCTTCCACGAGACTTGCGCCGCCGCCGGTCCGCTCATCACGCTCAAGCAGCAGACAAGGGCTAGGCCGCCGCCGATGCCGTGAGATCGCCAAGGGGCCCGCCGCGCAGCCATAGGGCTCAACCGGGACGTCTTCTGATTCGGGCTGGCGCGGCCATCGGCAAGTCTCCCTGTCGTAAGACTGGGCGTGTTGGCCGCTACTCTTCAGGGTATCGAGCGGGGAAGACGCATCCAGCTGAATGGGTATTTGGATTGTGGACGATGTTAACGAATCATTATTAAAAGTTTATTAGCATTCGGTCAACCCGCCACGCTGCTCTTCGCAGGGCAATCGATTGAGTTAACGCGCGATGATATCATAAAGGGCATCGGCGTCCCAAGCAGCGATATGGCGCTTTAATTGCAGGCTTTCCTTGCCCTTAGAGCGGCGAAGAAGGTTGCTAGCTGCGTGTTTGATGGTCAC
>CAIQVS010000044.1 GCA_903875345.1 uncultured Pseudomonadota bacterium
GAATAGGCAGATACCTTACGGCATTTGTGCCGAGCGCGAAAGCTAGTACCGCCTTACATGCGGGTCAATAAAAGCGTGGCATTTTTCGGAATCTTGTTGTGCAGATGCGAGATAGGTCGATGACGAAAACCACGGTAGGGGCATACGCTTTTTTAATTGGCATCATGATCCGTCACGCTTCGAAAACGATTATCATTCCTGCTGCAATCGATTTGCAACCGAATTGATCTCGCGGAGAATATCTCCGCAAAGGTTTGCATCCGTCCGCTGTCAAACTAGTTTTGAGTTCCTCGCGGAACGATCACCGCTGCTCAACGATGAGGCGATATTGATACACCTCAGGGTGTCCGTCTTCATCGACGGCGCGGACGATCAGGTTTGTTTCACCCGAAGCGCCTTCTTTGGGGATCAAGTTAACGACGCCCTCGGTGCGTTCTGCCGTCACGAGTCCGGGATTACCGGTTACCAGCGACTGCACGCGCTCGGAATCGGGCATTTCGATTTGCGTCGCCATTCCGCCGATCAGACGCACTTCAGGCAAGTCAGCCTGAGCTTGGACGACGTGCGGTTTTTCGGACGCGCAGGCGGCAAGTGCAAGGCAGGAAACGAGTAGGACGGCAGATGTCTTGAAAGACGGCATAAGCATAGCAAGCCTCTTAGCGCGATTGAATGTGAATTACTCCTTATTTTCAATAACAAAGAATGAAAGAAATGAAAAGGCTGTCAGGTTTTTGCGTGAATTTGTGCCCCTTCCCTTAGCCCCCCACTTCCTGTTAGAAACGCCCATTAACAATTATGAGAGAACGATCATGTTGGACCACCAATCCGAAGCCCAAGCTCATCGCCCGTGGCGCCAAATTCAGCGGCGTAAATGCCGTGAGATTACAGTCGGCAGCGTGCGCATCGGCGGTGAGGCTCCGATCGCGGTTCAATCGATGACCAACACGCTGACCAGCGATGCCAAGGCGACGATTGAGCAGGTGCGCCAACTGGAGGAAGCGGGGGCAGATCTGGTGCGCGTGTCGTGTCCGGATGAAGAGTCGACTGCGGCGCTGAAAGACATCGTCAAGGCGGCCAAGGTTCCCATCGTCGCCGACATTCACTTTCACTATAAACGTGGCATCGAAGCGGCGATTGCTGGCGCGGCGTGCCTGCGCATCAATCCGGGCAATATCGGTTCGGAAGATCGCGTGCGCGAGGTCGTGCAGGCGGCGAAGGATCATGGTTGCGCGATGCGCATCGGAGTCAACGCCGGATCGCTGGAGCAGGAGTTGCTGGAGAAATACGGGGAGCCCTGCCCCGACGCTATGGTCGAAAGCGCGCTTAGCCACGCCAAAATTCTCGAAGATCACGATTTCTTCAATTTCAAGATCAGCGTCAAGGCGTCGGACGTGTTCCTTGCCGTCGCCGCTTATCAGGCCTTGGCTGAGGCGTGCGATTATCCGTTGCATGTCGGCATCACCGAAGCGGGCGGGCTACGCGCCGGAACGGTCAAGAGTTCCATCGGCATGGGTTCGCTGCTGTGGGCGGGCATAGGCGACACGATCCGCGTGTCCTTGTCCGCCGATCCGGTTGAGGAAATCCGCGTCGGTTATGAAATGCTGAAATCGCTCGGTCTGCGCCGTCGCGGTGTGACGGTAATTTCATGCCCCAGCTGTGCGCGGCAGAATTTCAACGTCATCAAAACAGTTGAAGTTCTGGAGGAACGCCTCGCGCACATCACCACGCCGATGAGCGTCTCGGTCATCGGCTGCGTCGTCAACGGGCCGGGCGAAGCGCTGATGACTGACATCGGCTTCACGGGTGGTGGCAAAGGCACGCATCAGGTCTATATCGGCGGTAACATTGATCATCGTCTGCAGAACGAGGACATCGTCGATCATCTCGTCAAGCTGGTCGAAAAGAAAGCCGCCGAGATCGAGGCGCAGAAAAACGCGGTCGGGCAGCCGGCGGAGTAGGGGTTTGATTTAGACATGCCTCAGGAGAAACCACGCTGGATTTACCGCTTCGATAATTATCGTCGCGCTTTTGTGCTGTTGCGCGAAGCGATCGAAAGCATGCAGGAGAAACAGCTTAGCCAACTCGAAAAAGAAGGCGTGATTCAACGGTTCGAATATACGTGGGAACTGGCTTGGAAGGTGCTGAAGGATTATCTGGAGCATCAAGGCGTGGTGCTGGATACCGTAACGCCTCTGTCCGTTATCAAGGCCGCTTACGCCGCCAAGATTATTAAAAACGGTGATGGCTGGATGCAGGCGCTGGATGCTCGAAACAAGATGTCACACACCTATGACCTCAAAACATTTGAAAAAATCATCGACGATATTCGCAACAATTACCTGACATTATTTGATGCGTTGCACGAGGATTTGTTCGCAAAAGTTATGGACAAAACGGATGTTTAATCACGGCTTGACCGAAAGGCAGTTGGAAATTATCTGGGATATTCTTTCGCCTCATGCCGATTGTATTGAGCGCGTGGGGTTGTTCGGTTCGCGCGCGACCGGAACGGCGCGACCCAATTCCGATATTGATACGGTCTTGTACGGCAATATTGAAGAAGCCTTGCTGGATCGTCTGCGAACTTCTTTTGACTCGAGCGGTTTGCCGATGAAAGTTGATCTCGTCGCTTATGATCTAGCAAAATATCAACCGCTGAAAACACATATCGATAATGTTAGAGCCTGTTCATGATCTTTTTATGAGCAGAGCGAGGAAAGCGAGAGCGACCATGTTCAGGCTGGTGTTGAGTTTACGCTCGCAGTTTTTCCAAAGTCTGCGGCATTTGTCGAGCC
>CAIQVS010000045.1 GCA_903875345.1 uncultured Pseudomonadota bacterium
CACAGAAGAAGTTCAAGAACCAAGTGAAAATGATTATAACAATCGCCAGTTGGATCTTTTCCAAGGTTTTCTTTGTAACAACACCGAGGAACGGGAAAAACTATCCAATACGATTGAGTTGTGGGACAGTGTTCCTCGATATTCCATCAGTCGTAGACAGCAACTGACTATTAGGGACGAAAAGACAGGTACATTGCCTATATATACCATAGAATTTACTTATAAAGGTGAATCATTTCGTGCCGAGATTAGACCGGCAAAGATAAATGACAAGGATGTCAGTGGCGTTATACGCACCATTGAATACTACCCAAGCAATCGGGAGGAATTGGTTGAGGATGCTCTTCGCAAACTTGCTTCACAGAAGCCGCATGGATTCGTTCGTCTTCAGCCTAAAGAAGCGAGTGGTGTTGCATTCTCACTAAATGGATTACGCGTTGAATTAGCTGAACGAGGCCACGCTTTTTCTTATCAGGAAATTGTACTAAGCTTGAATATACTCCACTTTAGCAGCATTGATATTTACAAAGACGACAAAGAAAAAACAGCAAGACTTTCATCCAGCTATCTGCCTGTACTTGCTGCTGTCTCGCGAAATCAGATAGAAGCGGATTCCACATCAAAGTGGCTCGTCCATTTTCATCCGTTTATCACAAAAGGTATAACAACCCTAGCTTATCGGCAATTTAATTATGAAAAAATGATGGGGCTATCCACGCAACTCTGCCGTTGGATACATAAATATCTCTGTATGAAATTCACCCAAGCCAGCATGCTCACGCCACCTTTTCAGATTTATTACAAAACCATAAAAAGAAACAGCGGCTTGCTAAAGCAAAAGAAGGAACGGGAAAATTTTATCGATGTTGAAAATGCTTTGAACGAGTTGAAAAGCAAGGCTGTTTTGGCTGATTGGGAAAAGACAGAATCGCTGGGCCCTCGCGGCAAAAAACTTGACACTCTCTACAAGCTTAGACCAACTAGCGAATTCTGCCGGGAAGCACGGGCAGCGAATAAACGCCACGCAGATGTTACTGCGGCGGCACTGTGCAAGAAACATCAATCCTAGCCATGGTAGGATTAAAGGGCGGGTCAAGCCGTTCCAGACGTTGATTGGAGCGTCGTGTTGATCAATATCTGAAGGCCCAACAAGTTTTAAGCCTTACCAAATATTGCGGTCTTGCCTTCATCGCCCGAAATCAACTCTATACCAGCGCTTCCCATCAACTTTTCCTCAAAACCACTCAGCGCGGGGGGCACCGACACCACTCGCATTTGCATTACTCCTTGATCCCGCGATTAGACCTGTGTAGTAGGTTTAAGCGGCAGGTCACACCCAAGCTCTGGTAGGTTTAAGCGGCGGGTTGTGGTAGGTTTAAGCGGCGGATAGAGCTAATTCCTGGTAGGTTTAAGCGGCAGCACCAGTTTAGTGCAAACTTATCCACAGATTTTGCGGGGTGCCGTGGTAGGTTTAAGGGGCACCTGGCTCTGATCGTGGTAGGTTTAAGGGGCATGTGGTGGATTTCGTGGTAGGTTTAAGCGGCGGGTGGTCGATTTTGTGGTAGGTTTAAGCGGCGGGTCAAAGCGATTTTGATGCTTCTTGGTAGGTTTAAGCGGCGGGTCTTTTTTTCAACTTATTGTCTAAATTGAATAAATTTGTACTTTTTCCACCTTTATCCTTTTATCCTTTTTATTAATCTTTAATCTTTATCCTTCAACGTCCAAGCCAGGCAATTGGGCGTGACCATGTGGATTGAACGATGCCAAGGCCTGTAAAAACATGTCTCGAATTACCTCCAAAGATAGTCCTTATACCTTTCTCCAGCAGCTGATATAAAGTCGCTGCTATAAAGTCTAATCCATCAGCCAACTTTTTTGTTTGTCGAACATGAACGCCTCCCTGTCCTTTATCCGCAAGTCCGAACGCACCGCGACACTCGCCAATGTCGTCGTGCTGGGGCAGGCCGATGCCACTGCAAAACGGCTGCGTCTGCCCCTGTTCCTAAGCCGCATTTCCGCCGGTTTCCCTTCGCCCGCCGACGATTATGTGGAAAGCCGCTTATCGTTGGACGAACATTTCGTCCCGCGCCCCGAGGCCACCTTCTTCTTGCGCGTACAGGGCGATTCGATGATCGGGGCGGGCATCCATGACGGCGACTTGCTGATTGTCGACAAATCCTTGGAACCCCGCCACGGCAGCATCGTCATTGCCGAGGTCCACGGCGAACTGACGGTCAAAAAACTATACCGCAAAAACGGCGAGTGTGCCC
>CAIQVS010000046.1 GCA_903875345.1 uncultured Pseudomonadota bacterium
AGCCAACCCCGGGGAGTCCCAATAATCAGAACGACACAGGCGACATCGATAAAATGGAGGCCGACGGCCACGTCCTTATTACCGATCCGAAATCAAGGACGACCGGCGAACACGCGACCTACGACCTCAATCAACACACAATCATCGTTACCGGCGACAATCTGCGTTACGAGACTGACAAACAAACCGTCACGGCGAAGGATTCGCTGGAATATTACGAAGACAAGAAAATCGCCGTCGCGCGCGGCCATGCCGTCGAAGACGAAGCCGCTCGGCACATCGAAGGCGATATTTTGACGGCAGAATTCAAAGACAATCCTAACGGCCAAACCGATTTGACCAAAGTCACAGCCGAAGGCCATGTGGTCGTTGTGACAAAAAACGACACCGCGCGCGGGAATCATGGCGTCTATGACGCAGCGCGAAATATCGCAATCATCACCGGCAATGTGCAGATCACCCGTCCTGATGGGACTCAACTGGCGGGCGATGTCGGCGAAGTCGATTTTGACGCCAATCAGAGCCGCCTTCTGAATTCAGGCACAGGACGCGTCCGCGCACTATTACCGCAGAAAAGCGCAGCGAAAACATCAAACTCGCAACCGACGGCTCAACAGGCCAAACCGGATCAGCAATGAAAAAATCGGGCAAAATCATTCCGTTTGCTAACGAAGGCGGTCCGGACAAGTCCGTGCATGATCGCACCATAGAAGAATCCATGGAACACGGCCTTGTCGCCGAGCATCTCGGCAAACGGTATAAACGCAGACCTGTCGTAAATGACGTCAGTTTTAGCCTGCAACGCGGCGAAGTCGTGGGGCTGCTGGGACCGAACGGCGCGGGCAAGACGACCTGCTTCTATCTCGTCACCGGACTGGTTAAGCCCGATCAGGGAACGATTCGGCTCGACGGCATGGATGTGACGACATTCCCGATGTACCGCCGCGCGCAGCTCGGCCTCGGTTATTTGCCGCAAGAAGCCTCAATTTTTCGCGGATTGTCGGTTGAGGACAACATTCTTGCCATTCTTGAGGTGATCGAACCGGATATCGACACCCGCGAGCGGATGTTAAACGGACTGATGAACGAATTCGGCATCACGCATCTGCGAAGCGCGCCTTCGCTGGCGCTGTCGGGCGGTGAGCGGCGGCGACTGGAAATTGCCCGCGCCTTGGCCTCGCAGCCCCATTTCGTGCTTTTGGATGAGCCATTTGCAGGTATTGATCCGATCGCGCTCGGCGATATTCGCGACCTTGTCGTGCATCTCCGCGACCGTGGCATCGGCGTTCTGATCACCGACCATAACGTCCGCGCTACGCTGGAGATCGTCGACCGCGCCTATATCATTCACGAAGGCAAAGTCCTGATGGAGGGTTCTCCCGGCGACATCGTTGAGCATGCCGACGTTCGGCGAGTTTATCTTGGCGATGAATTCAGGATGTAATGCATTACTCCATCGTAATTTAACCATAAAAAGCGTTTTTACTTTCACCCTTCGTCAGGTACACTTTGTTGATCGAGGAAATGGCATTAACCATAAGCTTCTTCCTTAACCGTCATTGGCTGATATGATACGCGAATTCAAACTCCTGAAGACCAACGAGTCGGTAACGATCGATATTCTCGGAATGGACGATCTGCCGCTTGTGCTAGCACTGCAGGAAGAAACGCGCGCCGCTTTGCCGGAAGCCCAGAAACGCTTTGTTCTGCCGCAAAGCCGGGACTATTTCGCATCCTTCCTTAACAACGACAATGGGTTGATGCTTGGCATCCGTTGCAACGGTCGGTTAATTGCGCAGATGGTCATCATGGGACCTTTGCCGCTCGACGAAGCGATGCAACGCAAGGCAATAACACGCAACGAAATCGAATTTCACCACGCCGAACAGGCCGAAATGGTCGTGATCGCAAAGAGCATGGCCGTCCATCCCGATAATCGCGGCAACGAATTGTCACAACGCATGCTGGCGGCTGCGCTTAATCTGCCGATCGCGCGCACCGCCGACCATATGTTTGCGCAGATATCCGCTGAGAATGTCCGTAGCTGGGAATTGTTCCTGAAGCTCGGCTTCGGGATTGTGGCCGCCGTTACGGATCCCGGCGATAACAAACCGCGCTTTATCGTACAGAAACCGGCGTTGGGATTCGCATTGCATGCCTCGGCGAGCGTCGTCGATATTGATCCGAAAGCCGATTTTTCCCAAATCTCGCGTTTAACCTCGCGCGAACTTCTTATCGGCTTTCCTGATCCGACCGAAGATGCGCGTCTTATCTTCCACGCGAGCATCGATACGGCGACAGCGTGGATCGAAGACGAGAGGCTTCAGGCGAGAGCCAGCTAATTTGTTCAACGTCATATCGACGTTGATACCCCTTATGCAAAAATTCACCTGTTTGGATCACTATGAAAAAACCTTCTCCCCGCCGCGAACACCGGCATGGATCAAAACACGCCACCGGAACGTTCGAACGACGTTTTCCGGGCAAATTTTCTGGTAAAAGATCAGAAACCAAATCCGTTGCGCCAGCATCCAAATTCTCCAAACCGCAACGGCAAGAAAAACCCGTTCCAGTCAAAGCTCAAACACGCGGCGATACGGTCATCATCTGGGGATTGCATGCCGTTCGCGCGGCATGGCTCAATCCGAAACGCCGCTGTCACCGTCTGTGGCTGACCGAATCCGGTTTCGCAGCTTTCGAGAAATCGCTCACAGAAGCAAAGGAGGATTTGCTTCTAAAACGCCCCGATCCAAAGCGCAGTGAACGGCAGGAGCTGGATCAGCTCGTACCTCCGGGAAGCGTGCATCAGGGCATTGTGCTGGAAACCCTGCCATTGGCCGAACCGCCGCTGCACGAACTTATAGCTGGCGACCAGCCGCCCGATCTTCTTTTAATGCTCGATCAGGTGACCGACCCGCACAATGTCGGCGCGATCATGCGTTCGGCCAGCGCCTTCGGCGCAGGTGCCGTGATCATGACCGAGCGCAACGCGCCCGGAACCACCGGAGTCCTCGCCAAATCAGCCTCCGGAGCATTGGAGCATTTACCCCAAATTCACGTCGTCAATCTCGCACGCACCCTCGATGAGTTGCGGCAAGCGGGTTACTGGTGCGTAGGCTTGGCCGAGGAAGGCGCGCGCGAATTGAGCGCCCTTGATTTGACCGCGCGCACAGTCCTTGTGCTTGGCGCGGAGGGCGAGGGACTGCGCCAACTTACGCGCAAGAAATGCGATGAATTGGCGCGGTTGCCAACGGGAGGATCCATTGGCAGTCTCAATGTCTCAAACGCCGCTGCCGTTGCCCTCTACGAAGTCCGGCGGCAGAAAAAATCTGGCGCGTAATTCCTCTACTGCACCGCCTGACGTCGCTAAGGAGCCCGACATGAGACTGGACAAGCTTCTCTACACTGCCCACGCCAAAGCCTCCGGTGGACGCGATGGCCACGCTTCGACACCTGATGGCGTGTTGGATGTAAAACTGGCCGTACCGACGGAAATGGGGGGTTCTGGCAATGGCATTAACCCCGAACAGCTTTTTGCAGCCGGATATTCAGCCTGCTTCCTCGGCGCAATAAAGTTTGTCGCAGGGCAGGAAAAGATTACCTTGCCTCACGATGCTTCGATCAACGGTTATGTCGGGATCGGCACTATTCCGGGAGGTTTTGGTATTCAGGTCGAATTGAAAATTTCCCTGCCGGGAATGGATCGCGTTACGGCACAGGCGCTCATCGAAAAGGCGCATCGCGTATGCCCTTATTCAAACGCAACGCGTGGCAATGTGGATATAACACTGACGCTGGCCTGATAAGCTCTCAAAGCAGCAATAATTCCACCGCAGCAGCGAAGCCACATGCCACGATCTATTGCGCGTATAGGTTTGCAACAGAGGCGCCGCGATCTCAGGCGGCCAAAACCCACTTATGGTTTTTCTTCCCTGCCGTATTGTCATTCGCAGACGATGGACGCCGAGGATCTGCCGCATAACCTTCGAGGACTTCTTTCGGCGTGTTAAGCAGATATTGGCGCTGACTTGGGTCCATAACCCATTGGTAGGATTCTTCCATCGTTTGGTTAAGAGGAAGCTGCATAATATTACGGCTGCCAATCTCTAAGAAATACACGGATACTTGGGTTTCTTTGCCTTGCTTCTCCGCATATTCCGCCACATTGCGCCCACTTTGAATCTTGATACGGAAAGCCGCAAGCAAATTAAGCTGATCAGCCGTCATATTCCTATCTTTAGCAAAATCCAAAGCCTCTTTTACAACATCTTTGCCTTGCATCAACCAGCGAGCAACATTCTTTCCGGGACCACGCCCCCTAAGCGAATTAACAAGCCGCATCATCCAGCCACGCCTATATATTTCGACCAAGGCTTTAACGCCGCCACAATCCTTGTGTCCAAGAATGAAAACATGCGGAATGCCCTGCTCCACTGAACTGGTGATGTTAGCCCACGTCGGATGATCTTTACTATCCTCGCCATATTTTGGGACAAGCACAGCAATCGAATTGCTGTAACGAATATCTCCACCAAAAACATCGTATGGATTTGCCCGAGCGTCACAACAACCACACCCAAGCGCTTTATGATTCGTGCACTTCATCTTGTCCGCAAGCTCAGAGGGAATTGGAAGACTATCGACCTCTCCACGGAAAATTGCCATCAAATCGCTATCCTTCTTGACGCGATAAAGTTGCTGCCTAGCGCTGCTCACGAATGCGCCAACAACATTTCTCTCATGCCCAGGAAGATTGGTATCTAGGAAATCATCGGCGGCCCTAAGCTTCTCTTGAGTCAGCTTCAATCCAGCCAACACGCGAAGTTCATCAGGATCGGTAATACCAAAATCAACAGCAGTTTTATTGACCCATTCGGCTATTGGCGCCGCAAATTGAAGCCACTCTTTGCTATACCCACTCCCTTTCGCCTTCTGCTGTCCTGCAATAACATCAACAATAGTTGACCTATCAGTACCGAAAACAACTACATTCTTGCCCCATTCAGAGTGGCTGCAAGCAAATTCAAGCGCAGCAAAAGGAGAACTTGCAGAAGTTTTTTGATTTATTAAGCTGATTACTATATTCCGTATCTTTCCGATCAGTGAACCCGGCTGCTTAACGAACGGTCTCACAAGAGAGCTTGTGCAAAAGAATGCTTCACCGGCTTTAATGTCAAAGACCTCTTGCGGCGCCAAACCAGCGCCATCGTATAAGAAAACCCCAGCCTTCGGTTTCTGACCGGTTGCTTCTGAAGTAACTAACTCAGGATTCGTCTCCCAAGCCTTACGTTGACTTGCTAAGGCACTCACATACAACCAATCACGCAAAGACCAGCTGGCAACACCGGTCTCCTCGGTGCCCCCCTGTTCTCTTGTGATTGGTGCTGCATCAAACATCTTATTTTCCTGATTTCACTCCGCATCCCCTAAGGGACACAATACGTACAGACACACGAGCCAACCCGGCCATAGCCGGATAGCTTTCGATCTTCCTATATTGGTTTATTAGGTCAGGTCGGTGGATGACAGTATGTCAGTTTCACGCTGGAGTGAGGAACTGCCGATGCGCATGTGCGAATCGCTGTCTGCGTAAGGTCACGAGAACCGTTTACCATAATCGTACAAGTCTCTTTGGGAGACAAGACCTCTTCATTTTGTTCCGCTTTACGACCCTCTCGTAATGAGGGGGTTGGGGGAGGCGGCTTCCGTCATGTGTACTAATAGTTGGCGGTTTATACCCACGATGGGAGTTTGTCAAATACAAGAATGCTTTCACACGCGAGGAGTTCAATTTACCATAACTTGTTGCAAAAAAGCTATTCCAACGGTCATATTATTATAGTTAACGGCACCTGCAAGATCATTAATGGCGCACCGATAATTGTTCCTGCTCGACAATGATTCCCACTAATCAGGATTGCACAAAAAACTGCTTACGGATTTTCTCCTTCATATAAAAAAGTTTATTCACATCCCCTTGATCTCCGGATCGTTCTGTATTACTGCATCGTCCCCAAGCATCGCAGTTTTCTGTCTTGCTCGGCGCTAAATGATAATGTTTCCGCCTCCGTTGTCGTACATGTGAGTTTGGTTCTATGTCGGTTGATGTGATCCTTTCGGCCATAGCGTGTCTTTTCGCCGCCAGTTTAGTGGCACTACTCTCCGGGCGTGCGCGATTCGGGACAAGTCTGGTTTATGGAATCTGCTTCGTCGTGTGCTTTTTCATCGCCGGCGAGTCGCTGACAACCCTTTTGAATGGCGTGAAGGAAGCTTCGACTTACGAGCTTCCGGTGGGGCTGCCGTTATTTCATTCGCATTTTCGTATGGATCTGCTGTCAACCTTTTTCCTGCTGGTGATAAATCTTCTTGGCGGATTAGCGAGCCTGTTCGGCATCGAGTACGGCCACCACGAAAAAGAGCCGATTCGCGTACTCCCGTTCTATCCGATTTTTATTGCGGGAATGAATCTTGTCGTAATCTCCGACGATGCATTCAGCTTTCTTGTGGCGTGGGAACTGATGTCTCTGGCGTCATGGTTTCTGGTTCTCTCCACGCATAAGGAAAAAACGACCCCTTATGCAGCCTATGTATATTTAGTTATGGCAAGCGTCAGCACGATTGCACTTTTTGTTGTCTTCATGCTGCTTGCCGGATCGGGTAGCGATTACACTTTTGCCGCCATGCGGGCGAATCATCTGACGGCGTTCACGTCAAATCTCGTCCTCTTGTTTGTCATTTTGGGCGCGGGATCCAAGGCTGGCATCGTACCTCTTCATGTATGGTTGCCTCTCGCACATCCGGCTGCGCCAAGCCATGTCTCCGCCTTAATGAGCGGCGTCATGACCAAAGTCGCCATATACGCAATCATACGCATTCTTTTCGATCTGATCGGCCCGTTGCAATGGTGGTGGGGCGGAGTCTTGTTGATTCTCGGCGGCGTCACCGCACTCATGGGTGTGCTCTACGCCGTTATGCAGCACGACCTGAAGCGCCTACTGGCCTATTCCACAGTCGAAAATATAGGCATAATCATCATCGGCATCAGCCTTGCTCTGGCTTTCCGCGCCAATGGTTTTCCCATGCTTGCTGCTCTGTCTTTAACGGCGGCGCTGTTCCATGTATTGAACCACGCCCTCTTCAAAAGCCTTCTTTTCCTAGGTTCCGGCGCAGTTCTTACAGCAACAGGACATCGCGACATGGAACATATGGGCGGACTGATTCACCGCATGCCCGTCACGGCCTTCACATTTTTGATTGGCTCCGCCGCTATTTCAGCGCTTCCGCCGTTCAACGGCTTTGTTTCTGAGTGGCTAACATTTCAGGCCATTTTAAACGGGGTTCAGCTTCCCCAGTGGGCGCTTAAGTTCGCAACACCCGTCGTCGGCGCAATGCTGGCTCTCGCCGCAGCCCTCGCCGCCGTGTGCTTTGTCAAAGTCTTCGGCATTGTCTTTCTTGGCCGAGCTCGCTCTCAGGTCGTCGCAGAGGCGCGCGAAGTCGGAAGTTTAATGTTGTTGCCGATGATTGTTCTTACGGCGCTTTGCGCCCTGATTGGCATCCTGCCCTTCGGAGTCCTAGTTCTGTTACGTCCGGTCGTCACCTCGATGATTCCCGATGTAGCTATGCCGCTTGCCAACACAAATTGGCACCTTCTGATTCCTTTCGGTGCAGACGGCAGTTCATACAGTGGCCTGACGGTTCTGGTAGCGGTCGCCATTTTTGCGAGTCTTCTCGCGGTTTGCATCCATCAATTCGCCTCCAATAAAGTTCGTCGCGGAGCGGCGTGGGATTGCGGCTTTCCTGATCAACCGCCGGAAACCCAATACACAGCTTCCAGCTTCGCCCAACCTATCCGTCGCGTTTTTGGCACAAGCATTTTCAGCGCCCGTGACCATGTCGACATGCCAAGGCCGGGCGAAACCCGCGCCGCGCATTTCAAGGTCACGCTGCGTGATCCGGTATGGGATGGGATTTATGCGCCGGTATCGAAGTTTGTCATGTGGATCGCGGACATCCTGAACGCAACCCGGTTTTTCAGCATCCGCCGCTATCTCGTGATGATTTTCATCACGCTCATCTTCCTCCTCATCATCGCCGCGATCATGCAATGAGAATAGCCCTTCTTCAAATCCTGCAAATTCTTCTGACGGTAGCGGTGGCACCTTTGCTCACCGGTCTGGTGCGGACGGTCAAATCGCGTCTGAACGGTCGTCAGGGACCTTCGCCCCTGCAACCCTATCGCGACATCGCCCGTCTGCTGAAAAAAGAAGTGGCAATGGCCGCCAATGCGTCGTGGCTTTATCGCGCCAGTCCCTATCTGATATTTACTGCGATCTGGCTTGCAGCCGTCATTATTCCGACTTTTACGATGGGCATGTTGCTTGCTCCTACGGCTGATCTTATAGCCCTCGTTGCAATGTTAGGCAGCGCCCGGTTCCTTCTGGCTTTGGCCGGAATGGACATCGGCACAAGTTTTGGCGGCATCGGATCCAGCCGCGAAATGATGATCGCAGCGCTCGCTGAACCGGCCATGCTGATGGTGACGTTTACGATGGCGTTGATCGTGCATACGACTTCGTTGCCCGATATTGCCATGTATTTTCTGAGCAATCCGGTGAGCATACGTATTTCTATTGTTCTAGGGCTTATCTCACTCCTTCTGGTGGCAATCGCAGAAAATGCACGCATCCCAGTCGATAATCCGGCGACGCATCTTGAATTGACAATGGTTCATGAGGCGATGGTGCTAGAGTATTCTGGTCGCCATCTCGCCATGATCGAAGGCGCGGCAATGGTGAAACTGGCGCTTTATATTTCGCTGATTGCGTGCCTATTCGTGCCTTGGGGTATAGCACTTGATAACGGCGATAACGAAGCAATCGTTTGGGGGATCCTATCCTATCTCGCCAAACTTGCATGTGGCGGCATTCTTTTGGCCGTTTTTGAGACATCGATCGCCAAAATGCGCGTCTTTCGTCTGGCAGAATTTCTTGGTGGCGCGATGCTCCTGAGCCTTTTGGGCGTCATACTCCTTTATCTTGCGCAGGTGCTATAATGCTTGCCTTTACCAATCCGACGATGGACATCGCGCATCTGCTTGATGCGGCGGTACTGATCTTTAGCTTCCTCCTTCTTTCACAGCGTCGTCTGACAAGCGGCATAAGAATCTTTGCTCTTCAGGCCTTGGCTTTAGCAGCGGCTTCAGCCTGGCAAGCCTATATTCAGGACGCTCCGCATCTTTACATCACGGCGTTCATCGCTCTGACGCTGAAGGCTACGGTCATTCCTTACGCGCTGCACCGCATCATAGCTCATTTTAAAATACAGCGCAGCGTCGATATGGTTTTGGGCATTAATACGACTATGTTTGTCGCTGTCGCTCTGGTCATTCTTGCGATCGTTCTGGTGTTTCCCGTTACGGCTTCGACCGGCGGCTTCACGCGTGAAAGCCTCTCCATGGCCTTGTCGGTCGTCTTGCTCGGGCTGCTTATGATGATTACGCGGCACAACGCCATCATGCAAGTCGTCGGCTTTATGTCGATGGAAAACGGCCTAGTTCTTGGGGCAGTCGGCGTAAGAGGCATGCCGTTGGTAGTCGAGCTTTGTATCGCCGTCTTCGTTCTGATTGCCTTTATCATTTTCGGTATTTTCTTTTTCCATATCAGGGAACGTTTTGACACGCTCGACATCGACAGCCTAGAACGCGTGCGTGGAGTTTGGCGCAAATGAATACACTTGATCTAATCCTTGTTATTCCAGTTGTTGCGGCTCTCTTGCAGATTTTCGTGCGTCCGTACGCGATTGCAGCTGGGATTAATGTGCTGGCTACAGTTTTGGTTTTTGGCGGAAGCATCTCGCTTTTCTTTTCACGACCGGAAACAACAACCTATTTCGTACTCGACAATCTGAACATTTACCTGATTGCGCTGACGAGTTTTGTTTTCATGACGACCAGCATTTTTAGCGTTTCTTATATCGCGCATGAAATCGAGATTGATCGCATTCCGCCGAAGCTTTCGCGTCTGTACCACGTCCTGTTTCAATGCTTCAGCTTTACCATGCTGATGGCGTTGTCATCGAACAATCTAGGCATCATGTGGGTTTCGGTTGAAGGCGCGACACTAGCCTCTGTCCTGCTCGTCGGCCTCTACCGCACGCCGCTCGCCATCGAAGCCGCTTGGAAATATTTTATTCTTTGCGGCGTTGGCCTTGCTCTGGCGCTGTTCGGAACGACGCTACTCTATCTTTGCGCTCAAACCGTCATCGGCACGGGAATGGACGCTATGACGTGGACGATTTTGCTGACAAAGATTTCGACGGCGAATCCTGCGCTCCTCAATCTAGCTTTTGTCTTCCTGCTCATCGGCTACGGCACCAAGATAGGTCTTTTTCCATTGCATGCATGGCTCCCTGACGCGCATTCGGCAGCCCCTGCCCCCATCTCAGCGGTGCTTTCAGGTTTGCTGCTAAACGTCGCTATGTACGTTGTCATGCGATTCAAGATGTTGATGAACACCAATCCCGGTGTTATTCCCACCGGAACGGTGATGGTCGTTTTTGGCCTGATGTCTCTCTTCGTCGCCGGATTCATGCTTTACAGAAGGACGGACATCAAGCGCTTGTTTGCCTTTTCGTCTATCGAACATATGGGCATCATCACATTTGCTTTCGGAGTCGGCGGAGTTTATGCGAATTTTGCCGCGCTCCTCCATATGGCCATGCACAGCCTGACAAAATCCGCCCTCTTTTTTACGGTTGGCCGTATTGCTCAAATCGAGGGCACACAGGAAATCAGCAAGATTCGCGGCCTTACGACCAGCCAGCCATTTCTCGGCTGGGCATTGGTTTTCGGCACAGCTGCTATTGTCGGGTTACCTCCTTCCGGCGTTTTCATGAGCGAATTTTTGGTTGTCACATCGACCTTCTCTCATCAGCCGCTGCTCGTTATTCCTCTTATGTTGGGAATCCTGCTTGGTCTCGGCGCTCTCATCTCCAAGATGCAGAAAATGGCTTTTGGTCCGGGGGAAGAAGGCAAGGAGAAGGTCGGCATCACGACAGTCGTGCCAGTTCTTATCCATCTGACATTGGTATTGACGGCTGGTTTTTATCTTCCGACTTTCTTCGTCGGTTTGCTCCAAAACATTTCGAAAATGCTTGGGTAAGAGGCCAGCTATGACATACAACACCTCTGGTCTTATCGATTTTCTCGCTTGCGGTCAGCGCGTTGCGGAGCATAAGCCGTGGCCGCGCGTGCGTTTGAACCGCGCCGACTGGCTTGCCCTTATCGAGCGCCTTGAGCGCGATGATCTTGATGTCATGGGGATGTGGGCGGAGCCGCAGGAAGTTCATGTGGCGATCTATGATAAACTTGCTCAGGTCATGGCCGTGGCATCACTGCCCTGTCCCGACGGCAAATTTCCGTCTCTTTCGCGCGTGCGCCCAAGCGCAATTCGGCTTGAACGGGCAATTCAGGATCTGGTCGGTCTGAAGGCCGAAGGTTTAACGGATGACCGTCCGTGGCTTGATCATGGCCAGTTTCCTGTCGGACATCCTTTGGCCGACAAAGAATCTTCGCCGGTCTCTCATCCGGCCTCCCAATACAAATTCCTTCCCGTAGAAGGCGAAGGACTGCATCAAATCCCCGTTGGTCCCGTTCACGCGGGCATCATTGAACCCGGACATTTCCGTTTTCACGCCAACGGAGAAACCGTCGTGCGGCTCGAAGAACGTCTGGGCTATGTTCACAAAGGCATCGAACGGCTGATGCAAGGCAAGACCATACCCGATGCAATCAAGATTGCCGGTCGAATTTCAGGTGATAGCACGGTTGCCCATAGCGTGGCTTTCGCCCGCGCCGTAGAATCCGCTCTTGACGTTAAAGTGTCGTCACGAGCCCATGCCCTACGTGGATTGATGGCCGAACTGGAGCGCATCGCCAATCATTTTGGCGACGTTGGCGCGATTTGTAACGATGCCGCTTTCGCCTTTATGCATTCGCAGTGCGGGATTTTGCGCGAAAAAGTTTTGGCAACCTCCGCAGCTTGTTTCGGGCATCGCCTGATGATGGATTGCGTTGTGGCCGGAGGCGTTTCACGCGATCTTGGCGTGGATGGCACGCAGAATCTGCGTGATATGATCGCGTTTCTGCGACAGGGATTTGAGCCCCTGCTCAAGCTTTATGAAGGAACTTCATCCCTTCTGGATCGCACAATCAGCACCGGTGTCGTTGCGTCATCGCTCGTGGCGCGTTTTGCAGCAGGTGGCCATGTCGGTCGTGCGTCGGGACGTCATTTCGACGCGCGCCGCTCTCCTTCCTATGAACCCTACAACAGCCTGACGTTCGAAGTCCCCCTTCTGACCGATGGCGATGTTGCGGCGCGTCTGTGGGTACGCGTGATCGAGGTGCATGAAAGCCTCAAGCTGATCGAGCAGATTCTCAAAACCTTGCCTGATGGGGTAATCACTATTTCCGTTCCCCAGCGCTCGGGTGAAGGTATCGCTTTGGTTGAATCCTTTCGTGGAGACGTTCTGACATGGGTACGGATAGGAGCCGATGGCCGCGTGCTGCGTTGCCATCCGCGCGATCCATCATGGTTCCAATGGCCGCTTCTGGAAGTGGCTATCGAGAACAACATTGTTGCCGACTTCCCATTGTGCAACAAATCTTTCAACTGTTCCTACTCCGGCCAGGACATGTAACCCGATGTTAAGGACGTTAGCAAAAACGATTTTGAAAGGCCCCGTGACGATCACGGCGCCGAAACCGTCGGATGAAGCTCTGGCTGAGCTCGCCAAGCGGGTTGATGGTGCCGCCAAGGTGAAACTTGGCCGCAGCCTTTCGATCCGCGAAGTCGATGCAGGATCATGCAACGGATGTGAACTCGAAGTTCATGCGATTAATAACGCCATCTACGATCTTGAGCGCTTCGGCATTCATTTCGTCGCCTCGCCTCGCCACGCCGATGTTTTGCTCGTGACGGGACCTGTGACCACTAATATGAGCGAAGCCCTGAAACGTACCTATGATGCTACGCCCGATCCAAAATGGGTTGTGGCCGTCGGGGATTGCGCTTTCGATGGCGGTGTATTTGCCGAAAGCTATGCTGTCGTCGGTGCCGTCAGCAAGGTCGTCCCCGTTGATCTTCATATTCGCGGATGTCCTCCCACGCCGATGAAGCTTCTAGAAGGTCTTCTGGCCTTGTTAAGCGTTAATGAAGGCAAGGCCAAAAAATCCGTTTAAATGGAAGAATATGGATTTGCTTGACGTAGATCGCACCTAAAAGGCGGCTTCTTCACTAAAAACTTGCTTTCCTGTGGGATTTTCCCTAAAAAAAGCCCGGATTTTTGAGAAAGATGAGACAATGAAAAACGACCTGCATCCTGATTATCACGAAATCACCGTCATCATGACCGACGGGACGGAATTTGTTACTCGCAGCACCTACGGCAAGCCGGGGGCCAAACTGCATCTCGACATCGATCCCAAGACCCATCCGGCATGGACGGGGCAGCATCGCCTCGTCGATCGCGGTAGCCAGCTCGCCAAGTTCAACAAGCGCTTCGCGGGCATCAAAGGCGGCGATGCTAAGGCCGACGCGGCAGCATCCAAGCCCGAAGAAAAGATCAAGCTGACGACGACCGCAGCAACGGCGAAGAAAAAGAAGGCCTAAGAACCTGTTCATGATCTTTTAACGGGAAATTGATTCAAGGATTCCTCACCAGCGGAGGAAGCCATGAAGCGCAACTACCCAAGCGACGTTAGCCGAGAGGTCTTTGAAAAGAAAGTCGCGCCGATTTTGCTGCAGGCG
>CAIQVS010000047.1 GCA_903875345.1 uncultured Pseudomonadota bacterium
CATATTCATGGCGATAGACCACAAGCGTGATGGTGCCTTCTGCGTCGGTGTAATTATATTGGGCGGTGGGTGGCCCGATCTCTGGCGCTTTGGCTTTGTGCTGTTTAACGGCAGGCACTGGCAGGTGTTCGGTGATGTTCAGATAGTCGGCGATATTGCGGATGGCGGTTGTGTAATCCTCGCGCCTGACGGCCTGCCATAGATCGATTAGATCGCCGAATTTATGGCCGGTGGCAAAATCCTCACCGACGCCCATCTTGTTTTTACGTACGCTGAGTTTAAGGCTTTCGCCAGGCGCGCCGTAAATATCGCCGCAATGAAATTCCTCGCCGACATACACGCCGTTCGGCAACAGATAATCGAGAATATACCGATGGTAATCGGCCATGCGTTCCTTGAGCTGGACAACATCAATCTTACCGCGCGTATCATGGCCTTGACGGCGTGCATCGTTGAAGTCCAACTCCTCATGCGCCATTCCAACACCTTTTGGCGTAAGGGCAGAACTGGCACAGGTAATAGTCCGGTTTGGATGCCATGCGCGGCATTTGCTGTCCGGCGTCGGTGGCTTGCAGGATGTTGACGGCCTTGTCGCTCGTGCTTTGCGCCAGCGATGCGTCGAATGGCACAAGCTCGTGGTAAAGTTCCTGCGTGTCTTTGTTCAATGCCGTGAAAAGCGCGGGATGTTGTGCCAATTCGGGCATATAGCCTTGGTAAAGGGCGACCTGCGCGGCGTAGAGTGGTTTGGAAATCGCAAGGCCGCGCTTCGCCAAATCCTGCCAGCTTTTATCCTTGAGCGCCTTGTGTTCCCAAAGGGCTGGATAGAAAAGCCATGACGGGCCGCCGACAATGACGCCGTCGATATGGCCTTTGATGCGCCCTTTGGCGACCGAAAAGCCGAATTGCCCACCGTCCGCTTTTTCCGTTCGCAGATCGAAACCGGCCGCGCGGAGCCATTTGATCGACAAAGCTTCAAATTGATGTCCAGCCGCGAAGATGCGCAGCGTCTGACCGTTGAAATCCTTGTCGGGATCCTTGGGTGCACCAACATATTCGTACTGGATACGGCGTGAACAAGGATCGCCAAGCATGGATGCGCCTAGATATTCACGGCGCGTTTGTTTGTCGCGCTCAGCGATCAGGGCGGCGTCAACCAGATCGTTGATGCGCATGGCGGCGGGAAGCGCGCGCGGATCCTGTGCGGGGCGTTCGGAGCCATGATTGAAGTCGAGGATCAAAACGGTACCTCCGGACAGCCTTTGCGCATGGCGTCCTGATAGGCCGTGACGATGACCTCGATCAGTGTGAGAACTTGTTCCTTGCTGTAGGCGGAAAGCGGCTTGTCCATGCCAATCTCGGCCACGCATTCACCGAGCGGTTTGAGGCATGACTGGATGGCCGCGCGTTCAAAATCAGTCGGATCAACCATGCCGTTTCCTTTCTGGAAAAGAGCCGCGTAAAGATTGAGGCAGTTCATGCTGCAAAACTTCGCATCCGGCAGATCGCGGAAACCGGTCATGCGCGGGGAAAAGCCGAAGCCGCGTTCTTTGCGAAGGCAAATAGCGCACCATGTCACGCCGCCTCCGTCTCATCGACGAAACAGCCGCAGCCGCC
>CAIQVS010000048.1 GCA_903875345.1 uncultured Pseudomonadota bacterium
GCCGCCATAGCCACTTTCGCCTTAAACTCTGCGCTGTGTTTCTTTCGGATGTTTGTCATCTCTATCCCCTTGGCTTTCCGCCATTTTAGGGGCGCGACTCTCTCTTAGCTACCTGTCCAGTTTTCGGGGGCCAGCTCAGACCGCCCGTTCCACGCTGGCAGGAAACGGAAATAAGGCGGCAACAAGCTGCCCGATTTATATCGGCAGTCAAGGAATGGCTGTCCCAGTCGCCTTTGCAAGGCAAAGTTGAGAAAATGGACGTCACAGCTTTGGGACAAGTGCAGATCACCTGCGAATCCGATGTGATCGATCATTTGCGCGATTACGACAACATGAACATCGCCATCATTCGTCCGGGCGCGGCTTATACAGATAATCTGGGGCGTTTTTGAAACCTTCGATTGCGAATTGAACACGATCACTGGCGCGTTGCGAATCAAAACGCTTCGTGATAGGTGTCTTCTTCCTTCCTCAACCAAAGACGGGTTTTACCATGGATGAAAAAGTCACCTATTGGCTATCGGTTGCCTTCAGTATGCTTGCTGTCGTGCTTCTGGTGCTTAATATATCATTGGTCAACAGCAACCGGCACATGCAGGCTGACTTAAGTCAGAGGCAGGCGATGCTCAGCCGCGGCGCCGCGATCAGCCAAATGAACCAGAGTCTCGTTCAGGCGCTTGCTGAAATCGCTGTACGCGCTAACGATCTGGAAGTGCGCGACTTGCTCACAGGTCAAGGCATCACCATAAAGCCGCAGGCGCAGGGCGCCGCCGACGGAGAAGCGTCAAAGGCCAAGGCCGCAGACGACAAGAAAAAAAGCGACAAAAACTAAGGAATGAGGTCAACTATGAGCAACTCAAAAGACGCACACGTGTCCACAAACGAGATTCTGTTTCCTGTTTGCCTGATTACTTTTGTTGTGATGGCTTTCTTGGCTTTCCAAACATCGCTGATCATGAAGGATAGGGACGGACTTCATGACGCTATCGCTCAGCAAAACAAGCCTCTTGAAGAAGCGAACAAAGTTCAGACTCAGTTCTCCGCTTTGGCGATGGGCACACGCAAGCTGGCACAATCAGGCGATAAAGAGGCCGCAGCGCTGGTTGATCGCTTGAAGAAAGCAGGAATTTACTTCGGCGACGAAAATCAGCAGGCAGCACCTCAGGGCGGCACCATGATGGCACCGCAACAGGGAACCGCTCCCTCAGCTCCAAAGCCCTAACTTTAAGCTGTGGTCGTCCCATCTGGCCCCAAGCAGTTTATAGTCAGCTGGGATGATCTGCACCGAAACGCGAAAGCTTTGGCGTGGCGGCTTGTAGAAATAGGCGGCTGGTGTGGAATTGTTGCAATAACTCGCGGCGGGCTTGTTCCCGCCGCGATTGTCGCTCGCGAGCTTGACATCCGCCTTATCGAAACGGTTTGCGTTTCAGCATATCGAAGCAATGACGAAACGGGCGTCGATTCGATCAGCGATACAAAAATCCTTAAGCCCCCGGGAAATATCGGCGATGGTTCAGGCTGGCTGATTATCGACGATCTGGTCGATACAGGGCAGACGATCAGCGTTCTGCGCCCCCTGATACCCAAGGCTCATTTTGCGACGATTTATGCCAAACCGAAAGGGCGTCCCCTCGTCAACACGTTTGTGACAGAGGTTAGTCAGGACACATGGATCTATTTCCCGTGGGACATAGAATTGCAATTCACGCAGCCGATCGTGACAAAAAAAGAAGGTTAAAACTCGATCTCCGGCTGATGCGATCCGAAAGCAGCGCATTCAAGTCGCAAAATTAAACATGAATATTCACTTGCAAATCCCCTTGCAAAGCCCAGCGGGGAATGTATGATCTCGGCCTGTCTCGGTAGTTAAATGAAGTGTCTGAAGCCGCCGCCGAGGCAAAGGATGCGGGTGTAGCTCAGCGGTAGAGCACGACCTTGCCAAGGTCGGGGTCGAGGGTTCGATCCCCTTCGCCCGCTCCAATATCCCCTTTGAATTTCAAAGGGTTGGGTTTTCTCACGGTAGAGCACGTTCGCTACTATGAGAGCAAGTATGAGAGCAGATTTTTTAGTTCGTGCCTTTTCGTGCAGTTTTTCTCCGTCAATTGACGTGAGAGTTTAAAATCAAAGCCGCGCGCACCTCCAAAGTGCGCGCGGCTTTTGCTTTCTCGTTGAACTTGTTTAGTGAAGGACGGCAGGCTGGCTGGCTTCGACTTTCGGCATGCGTCCCACAACAGTTGCCTTTGCCAAAACGTCCACCGCCCCGCGCAGATAGCTTGGCTGGAAGTGTGCGTACATCTCGGTCGTCTTCTGCACAGAGTGCCCCAGAACCTTGGCTATCAGGAAAAGGTCGATACCTGCCAAGGCCATGAGAGTTCCCGCCGTGTGGCGCAACGTGTGCGGCGTGACGCCCTTTATTCCGGCGCGTTCGCAAGCCAATCTGAACC
>CAIQVS010000049.1 GCA_903875345.1 uncultured Pseudomonadota bacterium
CCTGCAGCAAAATCGGCGCGACTTTCTTTTCAAAGACCTCTCGGCTAACGTCGCTTGGGTAGTTGCGCTTCATGGCTTCCTCCGCTGGTGAGGAATCCTTGAATCAATTTCCCGTTAAAAGATCATGAACAGGTTCTTACTGCAAGATTAGTTTTTTTTGATTCTGTCATGATTTAATTCTCTCAATCCCTAAATGAAGAAGGGAGCATTGTTCCATTTTGAGGGCATGTTTTCAATCCTAACAATATTTTCATCCCCGCAACGTTAATCATGCCGCCAAATTGGACAATTTTCTTTACAACACAATAATGGCAAGTTATCGTTCAAAATAGGTAATGGTAAATAACAAGTTTTTTATTCTAGCATGGTTGGGGGCGTATGTGACGGACGTAATTCATTCTGAAATCGAGCCGATTGATTTTTCCGAACTCGAGTCACGCTATGGCCATGAAAGCGCCTTTGCCATTTTGCGGGTTCTTGAGCAATTCGAAGGCGTGATTGAATCCCATGTTACCCAACTCTCGTTTGAAGAGCGAATGGAAAACGTATTTCGGCTGATGCGCGACAACATGCGCTATCAAACGCGCCACTAGTCAATCCTATAAGGGGAAACAGAGCATGCTGTACGAGGAACTTCACCAACGTTACGGCAATCACATTGCGAAACGCGTTGAGCAAGAATTATCCCCTTCCGAATTTCAAAAAGTCAAACTCGATCAGTTGCTCAATTTTTTGGAGATGCGTGCCGAAGCAACACATATGGAGTATCAGAAACGTATCGATCAGCTGATGGGCATCAAGCCGGGACATGATCTTAACGCTATCTACCAGCGCTGGCACGAGGCTGAAGACCTCGCCTACCTGATTAGCGTCGCCGAGGATATCAGCTTGCATTACCGTGATGCCTCTCGGCGGTAGTCGCATCCGAACTTGTTAACCCCTCATTGGGTGTGCCGGATCAGCATTTTCATCACTACAAAATCTATGTTATTTATGCAGCCAGCCTCAGCGGATAGGCTTAGGCCTTTATTAAGGACATACTAAGTATAACATATTCAAGATCGAGGTTAATACATGGCCGATATGCTACTCGTTGATCCGGTTGATGATAACGCCGCCGTTATCGAAAGACTCAAGATCGCAATCGCAACTTGCGACGAGTGTATTAGTCGGCGCGGCACAACCGTACCGGAATGGTACCGTTTATTGATGCAAAGACGCAAAGCGACCTTTGAACATCTGTTGACCATCCGGACAATGCACCATTACATTCTCAAGAAGAATTTTCGCAAAGCGGTTGATTGCATCTGGGATAAGCCGAGCCTTTTTGTTTTCGCTCCTATGTGGTTTGGTCGATGGGCGCGCAAAAAGGCCTTAAAACTCAGGGATCGGACGCGTTCAAACAGGCTGGTGAGGGCGTCGTGAGCTTTGTGCCTGTGCATATACTGACGCGTATGGATTCGCGGGTCATTCCTGAAAACGCGGAAGAAATTCGTCTGGTTTCGCCGGTGCGCAATGAAATGGCGCGGCTACCCTATTTTCTGGATTACTATCGCGAACTCGGTGTGAACCGGTTTCTGTTCATCGACAACAATTCAGATGACGGCACAACGACTTATCTCTTACGGCAGCCCGATTGCCACGTTTTTCACACGACCGATTCATACCGTGAATCGAGATTTGCCTTGCGCTGGATTAACCGCCTTTTGGACATGTACGGAACGGGACATTGGTGCGTCGTCGCTGATGCCGATGAACTGCTGGTTTACCCTCGATGCGAGCAAGTCAATCTGCGGCAGCTTTGCGCCTATCTTGATCGCTTCGGCTATGAAGGCTTGTTTACTTTCTTGCTGGATATGTATCACCCTACCGATATGGCCGAAGCCGTTTGCGTGCCGGGCAAAGCCTTCACCGAGATATGCCCGATGTTTGACCGCGACTATTGCTTTGTACGTCGCTCGGTTATTGACATGATGCGATTGCCTGGCCGTCCTCCGCCGTTTCCGGAAACCGAAGTGATCGGCGGTCCGCGCGCCCGTATCTTTTATCCCGAACAAAACACGCCACGCGTTTTCCCTCGTATCAAGGCGAGGCTTATAGGGCGAGTTCTTGGCTTGCTGGCGCAATGCCACCTGTTGGATCCGGATCGCGTCCCGCATATGTCGGGGATATTGTTCAAGGTGCCGCTGGTCAAATGGCGCAAGGGGTGCGCCTACTATTCATCAACACATATACTGACGCCGGTTAAATTAGCCGACGTCACAGGCGCTCTCCTGCATTTCAAATTTTTCTCGGATTTTTATCAAAAGGCGGTGGTCGAAACAGCGCGCGGCGAGCATGAAGGCGGCGGTAGGCAGTATCGCCGCTATGCCAAAATGATGGAGCAAAATGGGGGCAAATTGTCTTTGTGCTACGAAGGAAGCGAGCGTTATACCGGCAGCGATACGTTGCTCGCGCACAAATTGATGACATCCAGCCCATCCTATGAGCAGGAATATAACGAAATAGCGAGGTGCGAGGCGTGAAAAATCCGGCTAATACCAACGAACCTTTTCATTCGTTTAAGGTTCTCGCCGTCTCGTCTGCGGGCGGGCATTGGGTCGAGCTGCTGCGGTTGCGATCAGCACTCGAAGGACATGAAGTCGTTTATGTCTCAACAGAAAAAGACAACCAGAACCAAGTGCCGGACAACCGGTTTTATGCCGTGCCCGATGCACATCGCGGGCAATATTTCCGCCTTATCCGCCTGATGCTGTCCATGTTGATGATCATCGTCCGGGAAAGGCCGGATGTCGTGATCTCGACGGGAGCGGCACCCGGATATTTCGCTTTGCGCTTTGGCCGGATTTTTGGCGCACGTACCTTGTGGCTGGACAGCATTGCGAATTCCGAAGTGACATCTCTTTCTGCCCGGCTCGTGCATCGTTACGCCGACCTGTGGCTGACTCAATGGCCGCATATGGCCAAGCCGGAAGGCCCAATTTATCGTGGGAGCGTCCTGTGATCCTTGTTACCGTTGGCACACAATTACCGTTTGATCGACTGGTGAAGGCGATGGATCAATGGGCGGCAGCTCATCCTCAAGAAATGGTCGAGGCGCAAATCGGCACTGCCTCCTATATACCTCAAAACATGGTGTGGCATGGCCAACTGACGATGCAGGAATTTCGCCTAAGATACGAAGCGGCGAGCCTGATTGTTTCGCATGCCGGTATAGGAAATATTTTGCTGGCGTTGGAGATGCGGAAGCCGATCATCGTGATGCCGCGCCGCGCTGTCTTTGGCGAACATCGCAACGATCATCAAATAGCAACGGTCAAATGGTTCAAGGACAAAGCTGGAATTCTTGTTGTTGAGGATGAGGCAGAACTCGATGCGGTTTTGGCGTCGGCTGACCAGAATGTGACGGCTGCGCCTTTCTCGCAATATGCCTCGCCTGAGCTGCTTGAGACGGTCAGAAATTTTGTCGAGGGACGCGAGTCAGATTCCTGACAATGGCGCTTTCGTAACAGCCTGTCTTCGGTTAAACTTTCACGCCCTGCCGGATAAGTTTGAACGGAGAGAGGTCGGAGGATAAGTATTAAGTGTGACTTTGCGAAAAAAAATGGCGCGGGGCGTTTTTTGGACGTTTCTGGAGAAATTCGGCCAGCAATTTATTTTTATTACCATCTTTGCTTTTCTGACCCATCTCATTGGGCCTGAAGAATTCGGGCTTTACAGCCTGTGTTATGTCGTCGTCAGCTTTTCAATGATGATTATCTACGGCGCCGTTGACAGCATCATTATGAACAAAAACGAGGATGAAGAAAACCTCTCGACTCTCTTTTGGACCATTTTTGGCGTTGGAGTCGTCCTGAGCGCGACAACGTTCGCTTGCAGCGGTTTCTTTGCGCGTGTCATGAAAGATGATCGATTGTTCGATCTTTTGCGTTGGCTCAGTGTTTTGCCGATGCTGACGTCGGTCACAGCCATTCCTTCAGGGCTGGTTCAGATCCGCATGGATTTTCGTGTTTTTACCATTCGATCTCTCGTTTCGGCGTTTCTGTCGGGGATATTCGGTGTCATTTTGGCGTGGCGCGGGGCAGGGGCATACAGCATGATCGGGCAACAAATCGCCCAGCAAACAATCGATAATCTGATCATATGGCCGAGCGTGAACTGGACGCCACGATTTATTTTTCGTCCGGATCGCGTGTGGTCGTTGCTCTCACCCGGTTTTAAGATGATGGGGTCGACGGTACTTAATTTCTTCGAGATGAACACGGCGCGACTTTTGATCGGTGCGTCTCTTGGTCCGATTGAAGTTGGTTATTTTTCCTTCGTCAACAGGCTTTGGATCGTTCTGCGCGAAGTCTTGGCGTTACCGATCACAACTGTTCTTCTTCCGGCGCTGGTCCATACCGAGAATGATGCAACCGAGACTAAGAAACTGGTCAAGCAGATCACCTTTTTTTCAGGCATGATTATCTTCCCCGCCGTTGCCGGTATTATGGCGACGGCTCCGCAGTTCATTCCGCTGTTTTTTGGCGATAAATGGATTAAGGCAATTCCCATTATGCAGGTTTTCCTTATCGCTTCGGCAATGGCGCCGTTTATGTTTATCCTGCGGGATGTTTTACGCGCACGGAGGCGCACGGAAGTTTATTTCTTTCTTCAGCTGGCATTGTTCGCCGCCAACTTTGCCATCATGTTGATATTGGTCAAAAGTGGAGTCATCCCCATGTGTTGGGGGCTTGTCGCCGTTGCTCTTGTTAGCTTCCCGATAAGCGTGTTTGTGGTTGCGCGCAAATCCGGCCTTGCCTTGGCGCAGGCGTTCATGCCGATGGGGCTTTCCCTTGTTTCCAGCGTCTTGATGTATGCCGCAATTTACGGCGTCGAATATTGCGAGTTCTACCCAGCCAATCCATGGTTGCATCTTTTTTCTTCAATCATGGTGGGCGGCGTTACCTACATTGGATTGTCTGTACTTCTCCAGTATCGGCAAATTCTTAAGGGATGGGAGGCGTTCTCGGCTATGTTGGCTTCAACTCGACGCCGAAAAGGGGATATTCCGGTAGATAGGGGCGATGAAACTATTAACATTTGATCTTCTCTTTTTACTTTCTCGACAAAAGAATTGGCTGATGTGTGGCCGTGGTTACAGTTTTATGGTTTTTCTATAGTTTAATGTGTGAAAGTAATTATTTTTGTGGCTGCGGGCAGCTAAAAACGCTATTGGTTCAACCGACGATGTCTCTATAATTACGGCATCTTGTAATTCTGTTCAGTTCGGACCCAATGCAGTCTGATATGTCGCATTAAAAATAACGCGGAGTTCAACCTATGAAAAAAGTTCTTATCGCTATCGTTTCGGCCATTGTTTTGTCGTTCCCGTATTCAGCGCACGCCTATCAGGAAGCCTATCAATTGACGGGGCTTGGTCTTTTTGGCGGGCGCCCCAATCAAGACGGTAGTATTGATTTAAGAAATGAAACCACCAATACGGACCAGAATAACCCCATTCGTGGACAATCGGTAGCCGACAGGCCGCGCCCTGATTTTGCGCCGACACCGATTGATGTCGGCTCATTCCAGATGTTTCCTACTATGGATGTCGCTGCTTACTATGACAGCAACATTTACGCAACCCAAAGCCATGCCAATGACGATTCCGTCTGGAAACTTGATCCGTCCGTCTCGCTGGTTTCAAACTGGAACCGCAATGCACTGGCGTTCACGGGATTTGCTGACGTTAACAGCTATATGGCTAACAGCAGCCAGAATTTCATGGGCGGGGCAGTTCAGACACAGGGGCGGTATGATCTTGGCAACCAAATGTGGCTTGCCGGTAATGTCGGGTATCAGCGCGATACAGAGCCGCGCTCCTCGCCGAATGTCGTTGGAAACGCGGCGACGCCTTCCCAGTTTGATCTGACGACGGCAGGCGCTGAAGCTTACCGTGGCGTTGGACTATTGCAGGCAAAAGTGGATTATGATTTTTCTTATTTTAACTACGACGCGCTATCGCTGGTTGGCGGTGGCGTCGCAAACCAGAATGATCGCAACCGTTATTCCAATGGCCTGCGTACGGAGTTCCTTTACGACTTGACAGAAAACTTTAAGCCATTCATTCGGGTTGGTGACAGCGAAAGGAGCTATACCTCCGGAAGTTTGCGTGACTCGAACGGGTATCAGGTTGATGTTGGAGCCAAAGCCGATTTCGGTGGTGTGACCACAATGGAAGCCTATTTAGGTTATATCGATCGTAACTACTATCACTTTGAAAACGGCAATGTCGGCGCGTTTGACTTTGGCGGTCGGATGCTCTGGAACGTTACGGAACTTACCTCGATTGAGGCCGAGGTGCAGCGCACTATCGAAGAAACAACGATTGGTGGCTTTTCGCTGCCTTCGCAGATTTCTTCGTCCTATATATCCAGCGGCGGCTCGATTTCCGTGACTCATGAACTCATGCGGAATGTTCTTCTGGAAGGTAACGTCGCGTACACTAATGCTGACTTCCAACTTGTTAGCCGTAACGATAATGTTTACGATATTGGCGCAGGCGCTCGATACTTTATCAATCGCAATCTGTTTACGGATGCTACCTATGACTTCCAGCGCCGTAGTTCAGATGCTGCCGATTCCAGTTACGATCGCAGCGTAGTTCTCGTTCGTCTCGGCGCCCAATATTGATCGTGCGCGGCGTGTTGATTGTCGGAGGAATGGACGGTGCGTAAATGTTCAGGATGGTTGGCTGTTTTTATTATATGGCTGGTAGCCGGTTCAGCATGTGTTCTGAGTTCGCAAGCAAACGCGCAGAATAATACGCAGTCGGCGCAACCGACTGTGGTGGCGTCTAGTTCATCAAGGATAAACGATTACACGCTCGGCGTAGATGATAAGTTGCGTCTCACGGTTTTTGGCGAGAAAGACCTATCGGGAGAGTTTTCTGTCTCTTCAACGGGAACAATTTCCATGCCCCTGATTGGTGAAGTTCAAGCCGCCGGAAAAACTGTTTCGCAGGTTCAGACCGACATCACCAGAAAATTATCAGATGGATATATGAAGAATCCGAAAGTTAGCCTTGAAGTTGAAGGCTACAGGCCATTCTTTATCGTCGGCGAAATCCTGAAGCCCGGAAGTTACAATTACGTTAACGGTATGCTTGTTATTAACGCGGTGGCCTTGGCGGGAGGATACACCTACCGAGCTGACAAGGATGATATACGCTTGCGGCACGCCGGAAGCGATGTGGAAGAGAAAGTTGGCGAAGATTCTGCGGTGCAGCCTGGCGATGTTATTACGATACCGGAACGATTCTTCTAGGCTTAGATTTATTTAAGTATCGATTTTTTAACGCGATGATCGGATAGTAGAGCTATGGATCAGGAAAAGCTACTTGTTATGGCGGATGTGCGTGAGCTTTGGCTTTTTGC
>CAIQVS010000050.1 GCA_903875345.1 uncultured Pseudomonadota bacterium
ACTATGACACAAATCGTTATATCGGGGCAAAATCAAAAATACTGGATATAGAAAAGGCAAAGCAAGCCTGTGCGAATTATATCCTTACGCCTCTTCGACAAGGGTTGGAAGAAACCATCGCGTGGTTCTATTTATCAAAGGCGTATGAGCATCACACGCCACCGGATCAAAAACTGAACGCGAACTAATCCTGTTGAATAGGGCGCAAATATTTCGTCACGATCCAGTACGCGCCGCCAAAGCAAGCGCTGAGTAATGTGAGCAGCCCATACAGAATGGATACGGCCAGTGCAGTTTCGGCAGAGACTCCAACTTTGGCCAGCAGAAACACGGCTGCGCTTTCTCTCACGCCCCAACCTGCTAACGTAAGCGGAACAAGACTTATAAGGCTTATGACGGGAACGACGACGAAAGAAGCGGTTAGAGGCAACGTTGCGTCAAGATCATGTGCAATCAACTGAAAAGCTAAGACCAAAAAAAGCTGCACAATTAAGCTAAAACCGAAACCGATCATGATGAATCGCGGCTTGGCGAATAAATCCTGTGTCATTCGTATCAAGGCGCTAATGTGTTTCAACCAGCCATATTCGGCCATCCATTTAAGTGCCGCTGATGGGAAGAAAAGGATTGCCGCTACGGCAAGAAATGAAATCCCTGCCACTGTCACAAGAGCATTCAGCAATGACTGATCAGAAAACAGGTTAAAGGCGAAAGGCAATCCCAGCACAACAGCAAGGACAATCCCGCCGCCAGCAAGAGCCCTATCAAATAGCACGCTCAGAAACGCCCGCGATGCTGGGATTTCCTGCCGCATGGCAACCATCATGCGCAGGGCATCGCCGCCGATGGTGGAGGGGACCGCTTGATTTATAAGCCTTTCAAGGAGCGTGCCGTCGAGGGTCGATCTCCAGCTAATTTGGGCGCCAAGGCAATCCAGAACTACGCGCCAGCGCAGCGCCGATCCCAGAACGTGCCCGGCAAGCAAAAACAGGACACAAAGAACAGTCGGCGCAGATATTTCATGGAGGCGGTTGAGTGTTGCGCCGAATTCAATTTTCGAAAAAATGACGTACAAAAGCGCAATCGAGACGCTAAGCTTCAGGGTAAAAACCAGGAACTTGAGGAACTGGCCGGATGTTTGTATCCCTTGGGGAAAAGGCATTACTCTAGCCCTGTATCAATAATTTCTTTTCTTAATGTGCTGATCCCCCGGAAAGCGCGCCAGCATTCGAATCCGAAGCTCTTTAATGGCAGGCTGCGGCTTTTGGCGTACTGTCTTGGTCGGTGCGATATTGGCACGTCTTTGATACGGAACCCCTTGGCGAACGCACGAAGATAAAGCTCGGCATTGGGAAGCATGCGCAAATGCCGAATGTCCCCAAGAACGGAATCCAGCAAGGCACGACGGATCAGGCGGAAGGCCGAATTGGTGTCAACGCAAGACGTTCCAAATCCTTGCCTCAGCAAGGCGTTAAATACATACGACGCCTTGACCCGATACATGGGATCCTTGCGGTCCACCTTCGTTCCATGAACCATGTCATAATCATCGATATGCGAAGCGATTTTCCAGAATTCAGCCGGAACATATTGCCCGTCGGAATCCGTAAAGAAAATTAGCGGGCATCTGGACAGGCGATAGAGCCGCATCGCGCTGTTAAAGAAACCATCGCGCGTGGAGAAGTTCAGGCGAATAAACGGATATTTTACCGCCAAGGCTTTAAGCCGTTCTTCGGTGCCATCGCTGGAACAATCATCAAGCACCAATTCGCTTCCTGCCGGTAAAAAACGAATAACGGCTTCTACCCATTCCTCAATGACAGCGTTGATAACATCAACTTCATTGCAAACGGGCATAAGAATGGAAACGGGGTCGGATAATTTGAATGGAACAATCGGAGCAGATCCTTCTGGTTTGCCAAGCATAATAATGTTTTCCCATATCCCGTCGATCGACGGGATAGCCTACGATGCAGAAGAAGGATAAAGGAAGAAAAGGGCGCTTGTCGCCACAAAGATTCCGTCCGCGAGATGAGAATCAGCTTGGCATAAATTATTTTGCCGTTCAAGTTGGATACAATCGAAGGTGCTTCTGTCTCAGTGCAGACTTGTGTTGTGGTTGATTGGGAATATAGCGATTTGCAGCATGTTTGAGTTTGTCGAATAACGGTGATACTTCTCTATCCGCTGTTATAAAACACCGCAAAATTTAGGGACAGCACCCCAATCTTGGGGGCTATAATTCTTGGGAACAAACCGACAGATCCCTTAGAACCTGTTCATGATCTTTTAACGGGAAATTGATTCAAGGATTCCTCACCAGCGGAGGAAGCCATGAAGCGCAACTACCCAAGCGACGTTAGCCGAGAGGTCTTTGAAAAGAAAGTCGCGCCGATTTTGCTGCAGG
>CAIQVS010000051.1 GCA_903875345.1 uncultured Pseudomonadota bacterium
CATTATGCAACCACTATGCTAATCAATAACGTCACAGACAAAATAAATGAAAGAGAAGATCATGGACGACAAGAACCTCATGCAACACATCGATAGGCTGGCGGACGAAGAACATGATTTGTTCGAACGGGAGTCGCACGAAAAGTTAACCGACGCTGAGCGGGAACGGCTTCAGCATCTTCAAACTTTGCTGGATCAATGCTGGGATCTACTTCGTCAGCGCCGCGCCAAGCGTGAATTCGGGCAGGATCCCGGTGAGGCGCAACTTCGTAGCGAAAAGATAATCAAAGGCTATAGCGGCTAACCGAGACTATCCTGAGATTTTGACCATAACCTCGTTGCGCTTAAAGAATGGCAGCGTCCAGGGTGGGTTATAGAAGGCGTAAATAGGCTTCCCAATCGGGGTAATGTTATTTTTGGCAAGCCAATCCATAAGGATTTTCTGATGCTCACTCAGGTTGCTATCCGTATTGAAGCCTGAGAACTGGATGACGGCAGTCCGGTACGCAGGAATCTCCAGAAACTTGATACGGTTGTCATTCGGAACCGGAAGTGATGCCAGCGTATATTCCGGCGGCATGACGAACCTGACCTTCCACTCGTTCTGATTCTCTGACGCTTCCTGCGTTACGGGCGCTGTCATAGCAATCTTTTCGCTTTTTGCACCTGTGCTCTCCTGCGTTACTGGAGCCGTCATGGCTATCTTTGTTTGTGCTGTATTGCCGCCGAAAATATATCCGGCAAGAATCCTGAAGCCCGCATTGATAGCCGCATACCGTTCGCCGGTTGTCGTTACCTCGGCAACGATCATGGGATCATAGTCGCGAATCTCCATATCGCCGTCTTGCCTGACGCTATGCCAGCTTGGTTCCGGTGATTTTGTTCCCACGATTGAACAGCCTCCGATAAAAAGCACCATTAGTAGGATCGGTAAGATTTTATTCATTATTGAACAACATTCCAACTATCGTCCGGATCGAATTCTCTGGTGACTCTGGCAACTTCATCTGTAGTGAAACCCAGGTTCTTTTCATAAATGATGCCATCCTGGTTGACAATAAAGGTCATCACACCGCTGTCGCCATATCGGGCAGGAAACGCGATAAGGGCAAAGCCATTCCTCATATGGCCATGGACAATATAGTCTTTCGCACCACCTGATGCATGCGAACTCTGGCTCTTTAATATTCTGTAATAATAACCATGATAAGGCGTGCGCTTGCTTAGTACCTTGCCGGAATATCCTTCCTCTGCCGCGCTCGCTAGAAATGGGCCAAGAGGGCTTGGTGGCTGGTTGTCCGCCGCTGGCCAATAAAGCCCGTTATGCTGGCCGGGGCTGCTTTCAAAGTGTTGTGCATATTCATGCTGGTGCTTGCCATGTGTGTGCAGGGCAGAAAATTCTTGCTGCGCTTCGACGTAAACTCGGCAGACTTCCAGGACATTCAACTCATTACGGCCAATGCGGCGGTTGAGTATCTCTTCTTGCCCCGCGGCCGTATCGAACCACCAGCCATTGTCGACGTGAACAAGCGGGATTGGCAGAGGCCATTCTTCTTCTCCAACCACAAGAGTGGCATGCTCGGTATTATCATTTCTGATCTCATGCGCTCTATCATACGCAGAAATAAATTTATTGCGGCTTTCTATATCAGCAACTTTATCGCCTGAATAAATGACTTGATGCGCATTAGGCCCTAAAATCTTGAGAA
>CAIQVS010000052.1 GCA_903875345.1 uncultured Pseudomonadota bacterium
CCCAGCCGCAGATTGTCCCAGTGCTCCTGGATGCCGATGTGGATGGCGCGCATATCGCCTTTTCCAACGACGACCTGCAAACCTTGGCTTTACGCCTCAACAACACTCCCAGAAAATGCCTTGGCTTCAAAACCCCTGCCGAGCTATTCTCCACTCAACTGTTGCACTTCAAATGTGAATCCACCTTCCGGCTTGCGCCGGAATGACGAACGTTGTCATAGGGTTAATAACCCTCATTAAATAGCCCTGACAATTTGTAAAGGCGATAGAAATTACGGTTAAGTCCATTTTGTTGACTTCAAAACCGGCTTCTTGCGGCGTTTCAGCATCAGCACTGACCATTCGCCGATTGTGATGCGGCGGGTCAGATGGATTCCTTGCATTCGGTGGGCGGCGATGACGCGGTTGGCCTGATGATTGAGGATGCCGGACAGGATAGCTTCGCCGCCCGGTTTCAGGTGGCGTTTCAAATCTTTGGCCATGTGGCTCAACGGCACGGCGAAAATGTTGGCCATGATGAGGTCGTAGGGCGCGCTTGAACGCACGCGCCGATCGCGATAACCGCTGCCGAGAAAAGCATTCAAGCGCTGCCTCAGCCCGTTGCCCTGAGCATTGTTGACGGCGATGCGTACAGAGTCCGCGTCCAGATCGACAGCGATGGCTTGTCCCGGACGGGATTTCGTGAAGGCCATTGCCAGAATGCCGGAGCCGCAGCCGACATCAAGCATACGGCGCGGCGAGGTGCGTTTCAACAAACGATCCAGAGCGATCAGGCAGCCGCGCGTCGTCGGGTGTTCTCCCGTGCCGAAGGCCGAAGTCGCGTCGATTTGTAGAGCATAGCGGCGGTCGGGAACGGCGGCGCGGTGTTGCGCGCCATGCACTGTCCAGCGCGCGATCCGCAGCGGCGGAAAATCCTCGGCGACTTTTTTCAACCAGTCGAGCGGCGGAACTTCGGTCACGCGCAATTGCGGCGTCGCCCATCCGTTCATCGTCGCAAGAATCGTTACTCGCGCCGACGCGGCGGCGAGATCGGGTTCATGATCGTAAAGCGCTTCGACCGAGGCATGAACGGTTCGCGGCGGCGACATGACCGTGACGGCGAGCGCATCGTCTTCAAACACCCTCGCAAAGCGGTCAGCCTTATCCGGCGGTGCGGTGAATCGGATGGTCCAAAATGTGCGGGCGATACTCACATTCAGGGGGCGAAATGATAGGCGACGCCGACCTGCGTGGTAAGTTCATGCGTATAGCTGGCGGGCTCCCACGTAGTATCAGACACGTGCTGCCCGCTGGCACCATAGCCAAAGCCTTTGAAATTAACTCCGGCGGTGCCTTCGAAATACTGCGTCATCATATATCCAACTTTGCCGCCCACTTCCCACACCGGCGATTGGCCAAGCGTGTAATGGTCACCAAAAGATGTTGTCATGTTGGGGTTGATTGTCGAACCGCCTTCGCCGGTCAACGACAAAACCAATTTTTTGATGGGTGAATATTGCACCAAAAATCCGCCCAATAATTCATAATGTTTGTAATCCTCTTCATAGCCTCCGCTACCTGTCAGGGTACGCTTCCAATAGCGATATCCAAAATCGGCCAACGGGGTCAGCATGACACTGTCGCTTAGAGCGAAGGCGTGTCCGATTTGGCCGTTAAGAGTGTAGACTTCGGCGTTGTCGGTCGTGTTGTAGGGAGTAATTACGTGTGTAATCGGATTTTGCAGCCCGCCCCTGTAATCCGTCTGGCCAAAGACGGCTGAACCGTTGAGGCTGAGATAAAGATTGCTGAGGATGGGGTAGTTCTTTGAATTGGTCAGGAGCGAGCCGCCGAAACCAACCGAGGGCATCCAGCTTTCTTCCGTATCGAAAGTCGAATTGGCCGTGTCTTCGCCGTATTTAAGGAGACTGCCTCCCACATCGAGTTCAAGGCTGTTGTCCTCGCCGCGAATATCGGCAATGTCGGCTCTGGCTTGGCCGATCAGGGAAAAACAAAACGCGCTGGCGAGAAGCCCTGCGAGCAGGAAACGATTCATGGGGAATCACCTTTGAGAGAGCGAATCAAGAATAACACCTGATTACGCTACAACACTTACCGAAAAGTAAAACTGTTCCTGCATTCGTTTTGAGATGAGGAGACAAAATTCAGGCGGCTTGTTGCCTACCGTTGCAAGAAAGCCATGCTTGCAGGTCTTTCTTGGCCTGTTGCGTGTAGGCGAGCTTGCGTTCACGACCGCCCTGACGTGTATCGGGGGGCGGGAACAGACCGAAATTGACGTTCATCGGCTGGAAGGTTTCGGCTTCGGCCAATCCCGTAATGTGCGCGAGCAAGGCTCCGAGCGCCGTCGTGCGCGGCGGAGGCGTGACGGTCTGATTCTTGGCTGCTGCCGCTGCAAACCGTCCCGCCAGCAAGCCTATCGATGCGGATTCGATATAGCCCTCGACGCCGGTGATCTGTCCGGCAAAACGGATATGCGGTTTCGTTTTCAGCCGCAACTGCGGATCGAGCAGACGCGGGCTGTTGATGAAGGTGTTGCGGTGCAGGCCGCCGAGGCGCGCGAATTCGGCCTTCTCAAGGCCGGGGATCATGCGAAAGACGCGGGGTTGCTCGGCGTATTTCATCTTGGTCTGAAAGCCGACAAGATTATACAACGTGCCGAGCGCGTTATCCTGCCGCAACTGCACAACGGCATAGGGGCGGTTGGCGGTATGCGGGTTGGTCAGGCCGACGGGCTTCATCGGTCCGTAACGCAGCGTGTCGAGGCCGCGCTCGGCCATCACTTCGATCGGCAGACAGCCCTCGAAATACGCTGTAGTTTTTTCCCATTCCTTGAAATCGGTTTTTGGCGCGGTGATCAACTCACGAACGAAAACTTCGTACTGATCCTTGTCCATGCCGCAGTTGATATAATCTGCGCCCGTGCCGCCGGGACCGGTCTTGTCATAGCGCGATTGCATCCATGCTTTGCTCATGTCGATGCTTTCGCGATGAACAATCGGCGCAATCGCGTCGAAGAACGCGAGCGCGTCCTCGCCGGTCAAGGCGCGAATGGATTCCGCGAGAGACGGCGAAGTCAGCGGGCCGGTGGCGATAACCACATCGCCCCACGCGGCGGAGGCTTCGGGCAGGGCGGTCAATTCCTCGCGCTGGATAGTGATGAGCGAATGTTGCGTGAGCGCCGTTGTCACCGCTTCGGCAAAGCCGTTCCGGTCGACGGCGAGCGCTCCGCCCGCCGGAACCTGATGCGCGTTTGCCGCGCGCATGATCAGCGAGTGGCATTGCCGCATCTCGTGATGCAACAAGCCGACGGCGTTATACTCGCTGTCGTCCGAGCGGAACGAGTTGGAACACACCAACTCGGCGCAACGGTCGGTCTGGTGCGCTTCCGTCCCGCGCGCGGGGCGCATTTCATGCAAGACAACGGAAACGCCCGCTTCGGCAATCTGCCAAGCGGCCTCGCTGCCGGCCATGCCAGCGCCGACGACGTGAACGGGATGCGGGGTCATGTCTTGGGTCTTATCGGCCGCATCAACCTTTGACATCCGCCGCGACGCGCATTTTCACGATCTTGGTCGGATTATCGACGCGGCCATTGTTGGAGGACGTCCCGGCCTTGACTTTGTCGACGAACTCCATGCCGGAAATGACCTCGCCCCAGACGGTGTACTGGTGATCCAGAAACGAAGAAGGCGCGAAGCAGATAAAGAACTGGCTATCGGCGGAGTTGGGATCGCTGGCGCGCGCCATTGAAACGGTACCGCGCACATGCGGAGCGTTCGAAAATTCGGCCTTGATCCATTGCCCTGAACCGCCGGTGCCGTCGCCGCGTGGGTCGCCGGTTTGCGCCATAAAGCCGGGGATGACGCGGTGGAACGACAGCCCGTCATAGAAACCCTGCCGCACCAGTTCCTTGATGCGCTTGACATGGTTGGGGGCGAGATCGGGACGCATCTGGATGACGACGCGGCCATCGGGCAGATCGAGGTAAAGGGTGTTCTCCGGATCAAGAATCGGTTTGGTATCATTGGCGGACGCGGACATCGAGAAGGCTCCGAACATAAGGGTGGCGAGGAAGGCGATAAAAAGACGGCGGACGGTCATGGGAACGGTTCCTGGCAGGAGGGGCTACGGACGATAGTGATAATAAAACTTGTGCGCACACGCCAGAGATTTTAGCTTTTGCGTGAAAAACTGCAATGACGAGGTTCCGGCGTGGGTTTAACGGGCATACAGGCGATCTCAACAGCAATCGGGTCGGCGCGATGAAGCGTCGCGGGCTTCTGCTCGATCGGGATGGCGTGATAAACGTCGATCGCGGTTATGTGGGAACACGCGAACAGTTTCACTTCATGTCCGACGTGTTTCCGTTTTTGGCGACGGCGCAGGATCGCGGCTATCGGTTGGCAATTTTAACCAATCAGGCGGGCGTCGCGCGCGGGTATTATACGGCACAGGATTTCGAGGCGCTGACAGAATGGATGCGGCAGGAATTATCTCGTAACGGCATCGCGATCGATCTGGTGCTGGCCTGTTATGAGCATCCCGAAGGAAAAGTTCCGTCTCTCCGTCGGGAAAGTTTCTGGCGCAAGCCCAATCCGGGCATGGTGCTTGATTCCGTACAGCGGCTGAACCTCGATCCGGCGCGGTCGGTTTTTATCGGCGATCAGATCCGTGATATGCAAGCGGCACAAAGCGCGGGCATCGGCGCGTGCTTGCTGATGAACGATCATATCACCGAGCCGCTGGAGGGCGTGACTCGCGTCGCGGATTTTAGCGAAGCGTTGTGCGCTATGCCTAATCCGTTTGCCTGAACTGGGACGGAAACGCATCGTGCGTCGGCGCAAAGCTGTCGGTATGCACGCCGCCGACGTTTTTAAGGAACATGTGGAACATGACGGAAGTCCCGGAGGCTATGTCAACGCGGTTAAGATCGTTGCGGGACACGGTGATGGCAAAAATATAACATTCGTCGGTGTAGCTGAGTATAGCGTCGTCCGAACGCGGTCCCGGTTGCGGTGAGAAGGCTTGGGTGTGGTCAACGTACAAACCATAATACTTGTTAAACGTGGAGCCGAAACCGCCGATGACTTCCTTGTTATTGTAGACGTTGCCGAAGGTGTCCGTAATGTCGCCGGAGATGTAGTGGACAAACGGACGGAAAAGAGGCGTGCCAACCGAGATGAGAGCATCCTGCCGTTGGGAGGAAAGAGTCTGCTGGTCGTATCGGAAACCGTAATCGAAAGTGAACCAGTCATCGGGGACAAATTCGATACGACCGACATAATCGGACTGATGTTGATGAAGCCCCGATGACAAGGGAAAATTGTCGTGCTGGCTGAATTGATAGCTTTCGCCGCCGAACACGTCGATGCGCGAGCCGTTATTGCCGGTGATCGCGTTGCGCAATCCGTAAACGGCGCGATTGCCGCCTTCGATCAGGTCGTAACCGGTAAAGCGGTTGGCCGCGAAAAGGTTGGTTTCGTCGAATTGCACATCCATGCTGTCTTCAATCGGTTGATGGATGTCCGGATGGACGACAGGGGCGGCTGTGACGGAGACAATCGGTTCGAGTAATTGTTGGTAGCTGCCGCCGCTTCGCGCCATCGGATAACGCAGCGTGGCCGTGGCTTGCTCGAACTGATGCGCGGTCATCACATTGTTGAAATTCTCGCCTGAGCCGTCAGGATTGATGACGTTATCGGCTGACTCGGCATCCACGCGCGCCATGGTGGATAGCTCCGTCACCAATCCGGTGTTTGAAATCAGTTGCCGTTCCCATCCCGCGTCATAGTACAGGCGCCGCGTGTCCGGTCCTTGCTGATTCAGTTGCATGGTTCCGTTGTCACGCGCGGTGATCAGCATGTTTCCATTCATTGACCAACGCCCGCCAAAGGTTTGACCGGGTTCGCCAAGGGCGCTGAAAACGGCTTCAGGCAAGACGAACGGTTGAGCTGTTGTCGGGCCGGGGCGTAAATCTTGGAAATAATAGGAATTGACGGCGGCGTAATCGCGTCCTTGGAAGCCTTCGACATAGACCCGGTTTGTCAGTTGATCGAGGCCGGTATAGTTATAGCGCGGCAGATAGCTTTTGTCGGAGGCGAACTGAATATCGCTGCCTGCGCGCCAGACGTTATCGAGGTTGAAAAGCGCGGTGCCGAATAAATGCCCGCGCCATTGCTGGCCTTGGTCGATACCGGCATCGTTAATCAAATCGGCGCGGACGAACGAGCCGTCGAACTGCATCATGCCGTTTTCAAAGCGCTTGCGAATTTCGCCTTCCATCTGGACTTTGTCCGTCTGGCTAAAGGTGGGCGTGATGGTCGCGTCCTCATCGGGCGATATATCGAAGTAATAGGGAACGTGAATAAAGGCGCCGAGCGTGGAGTTATATCCCGGTGTCGGCGTCAAAAAGCCTTGGCGACGATCGACGGTTGGATCGGGGGTCGAGAAATAGGGCGTGTAACCGACAGGCACGCCGACGAATTCGACCGTCGCATTGTGATAGTAGAGTTCATGCTCCGAATTGTCGTGAACGATCTGGTCGGCCTTGACCTGCCACAGCGGCGGGTTGTTCGGATCGGTTTTGCAAACGTTACAGGACGTATAGATGCCATGATCGGCGACGGTGTAGCGTTCGTCGTAGCGTTGCGCCAAGGGCGCCGCGAGGCGGGAATTGTCCGGGAAAATGACTTTGAGATTTTCGGCGAAGCCCTGCTTCATATCGCCCGTGACATCCTGACTATCCGAGAATTGAACTTCGCCGGAGGGCGTCAGCATCGCGACATGTCCTTCGGCGTGCATGACGCCGGTCTTTTGGTTGTAGGTCACCTTGTCGGCGTGCAGGATGTAGTTGCTGCGTGAAATTTCGACATGCCCCGTCGCCGTGATGATGCCGGTGGTCTGGTCCGAGGCCATCGTCGTGGCTGTGATCAGGGTTTCTTTATCCCGATCAGGCGGCGCGGTTGTTCCGGCAGCCCACGATGTCCCGACGATCCCGCTGGCGAGGCCGACGGCGAGGATCAGGTTGCAAAACAAGAATCGGAGGCGAAGTCGATGAAAACCCATGCTCTCAGGATTGCCAGAGCCTTGCGTCGCCGACAAGCGGGTTGTACGGTGTCGCACATCAGCGCGGTTTTTTAGTGTAACGAAGGGGTATTTCCGGTGGCCAAAGCGTTAATTTTCATCGACGGCGAAGCTGGCACGACAGGGCTTGAAATCCGCAGCCGCCTTGAAAATCGCGCGGGAATCGAGATTTTGAGCATCGCGCCGGACAAGCGCAAAGACGCCGCCGAACGTCAACGGCTCCTGAACGCTTGCGATATTGCCGTTTTGTGCCTGCCGGACGCGGCGGCGCGGGAAGCGGTTGCCTTGATCACCAATCCCGCCGTGCGCGTGATCGACGCCAGCACGGCGCATCGCGTCAGCGAAGGTTGGGTTTACGGTTTCCCGGAAATGACTTCGGAGCAGGAAGGGCTGATCCGTGCGGCGAAGCGCGTCAGCAATCCCGGCTGCTATCCGACCGGAGCGGTGGGGTTGATCCGTCCCTTGGTTGACGAAGGAATTTTACCGCGCGATATCAACCTGATTATCAACGCGATTTCCGGTTATTCCGGCGGCGGTAAGGAGCTGATCGCGCTGTGCGAAAATCCGGAAACCAAAGGCAAGGGCAGGGCGGGCGCTTTCTGCCTCTATGGCCTTGATCAGCAGCACAAGCATCTGCCAGAAATTCGTTTGCATGGAGGATTGTCGCAGGAGCCGACTTTCCTGCCGTCCTACAGCAACGCTTTCTATCGCGGGATGTTGGTGCATATCGAGCTGAGGCTCGGCGAGCTGAAACGCGTTACCGGAAAAGCGGTATCGGGCGCGGCGATTCACGACGTTCTGTCGCGGCGCTACGCCGGACAAAAACATGTCTTTGTCGAGCCGTTGCAGGAAAAACTGGAAGCCGGATACACATTGTCGCCCTGCGATCAGAACGACACCAACAATCTGCAACTGCGCGTGTTTTCGAATCCTGCCAAGGAAACGGCCATCCTCACCGCCGTCCTCGACAATCTCGGCAAAGGCGCATCCGGCGCGGCGGTACAGAATTTGGAGATTATGTTGGGCGGCTAATCGGCTTATTCTGACGTTTCTCCTCCGCCTTCACCTCGTCCCAAATTCGTTCCATCTCGTCGAGCGAGGCGTCGGCGATGTTGCGTCCCTCGGCGGCGAGGCGGGTTTCAATGGCGCGAAAGCGGCGTTCGAATTTCCGGTTGGTGCGGCGCAGCGCCGTCTCCGGATCGACATCCAGATGCCGCGCCAGATTGACCGTGGCGAAAAGCACGTCGCCCATTTCGTCCTCGATCGCGTCCCTGTTTTTCTCACTGTCCTTGATTTCGGTTTCCAGTTCGGCGATCTCCTCGCGGATCTTGCCGATAACGTCGGCGGGATTTGACCAATCGAAACCGACCCGCGCCGCGCGTTTTTGCAGCTTGATCGCGCGTGTCGCGGCAGGCAGGGCAGCCGTAACGCCGTCCAGCGCGCTTGGCGTTCGGTTTTCAGCCTTGGCTTGCGCGTCGCGCTTGGCGGCTTTGTCGCTTTCCCAATTCACAAGCACCGCCGAGGCCGTCGCCGCGTCGCGCTCGCCGAACACATGCGGATGACGTTCGATCATTTTGTCGGCGACGTGGTTGGCGATCTGGTCGATGTCGAACAATCCGGCCTCGCGCCCCATCTGCGCGTGAAAGACGATTTGAAACAACAGATCGCCAAGTTCGTCCTTGATCGCCTGAGGATCGCCGTTCTCGATCGCGTCGACGACTTCGTAGGTTTCTTCCAGCGTGTAAGGCGCAATGGTCTTGAAATTCTGTTCAATGTCCCACGGGCAACCGCCGTTCGGATCGCGGAGCCGCGCCATGACTGCCACCAGACGGTCGATTGCGGCGCTCATTTGCCTGCCTCGGCCAAGGCTTTCTTATCGACTTCGAACAGCAGGAAGTTGGTCTGCAACCCCGTGTTGACCGGCTTGAGCCATGCTGGTGGCTGTCCCTCAATCAGTCGTTCAAGCATCATGGGATTCCGATACGGACGGCTTGCGATCATGTCGGGAGACATAGGGAACAGGCGACACAGCGCGACGAGGTCGAACTTGTGCCGCGCGGCGATTTCGCTGGAGCTATTGGCATCCTGAGATTTAAAAAAAGCGATGTTGTCGAGGAATTTGTCATGCGACGGATAGTTGGCAAGAAAATCGATACGAAGGTTTGTGTAGTATAAAAAGCTGGCCGAGTCCGAGTCTAACACGTTGAGTAGGGTTTCAGAAGGGTAATGTTCATCAAGATAGCGTGCGAATTCCAGAACGTCGCAACGGGCGGGTTGGAAATAGGCCTTCGCGGGAAAGGCAAAAATCTGCGCTGCCGAAGGCGCATCCGCATCGAGGATCGGCACTACCAGCATCCAGAATGGACCAAGCGCAACGAAAATCAGACATGACATTGGCGCGAAGGCGTTGTTGCGCGGTAGGCGCTGACGGATGTTCTGCCAGAGCCATAAGAGCCAAGGACATGCCGCGACCATCGCGTGATGAATATAGCGCCAGTAGATCTGCGCCATGCAGCCACTCACCGCCGTCAGGCCGAGATAAGCGAGGTATTTAATGCGTTGGCGACGGCTCGTTGCGCTTCGGCAGGCAACGAGTCCGGCGACGACGGCGATGATGCTCGGCGCGGCAAGACCGATAAATTGTCCGGTGGTTTTTGTGGCGTTGAACATTGTCCACGCTTCGGAATGCGCTCCCATGACTAATGCCCGCTCACGAGGGGACAAGCCGGATGCCGCGCCATCGAGCATTTGCGGAAAGCAGTACACCAGAGAGCTGGCGATCAGCACGGCGCAAAGAACCAGACTTATCAGGCTTAATGTTTTGCGCTTGCCCAAGTGACGCAGGATATAAACTTCGGCCACGAGAAAAAGCGCCGCCGCGCTTATTATAATCGGGCCAAGAATGGAGGGTTGGGTAAACAGGACATCAAGCAGTTTTTCGGGCGGTCTTTGCGCCAACAACAGGAGAAATCCGAGGAAAGCTCCTTCGGCAACGGCCTTGGCGCTGCGGCGGGCAAGTTGCGGCGCGTTAAATCCCCACGCGATACCGGCGAGGACGGCGACGGCTCCGGCGATCAAGGGAAAGCCCTCAATGCCGACGGCCAGAAACAGCCCGATCGCTATGGACAGCCAAATGTCGGGAGCGCGACCGCGTACTCCCAAAGCGATGCGTGCCACGGCTCCTGTCATAAGGACATTGAGAATGATATACCAAGAACGGTGGCTGGCTTCGCCGACGAGAAATCCTGAAAAAGTCAGCCCCGGTCGATTAAGAACCGAGGTCATCGCCACGAACAATACGACGAGCCATGACTCGTATTTTCCGACCAACGGTCGCGCCGCATAACGCGCCGCGAAGAACAGCAGGATCAACTCGGCAAAGGGCACGATCACGGCGGCTGCGAGCGCGGCGGTTTTCTGTTCGACGAAAATTTGCGCCAGCAGAATGATTGCTGCAATCGGCAAATCAACGATGCGCGCCCAAATGGTTTCGAAACCTTCTGGAGGGTTGGCGCGCATGATCGTGCGATCATACCAGCCGCCGCCATTGATCAGATTCAGCACCTGCACCATGCGCACTTTGTCATCGAACCCGACTATGTGTCCGGTGAAAGGTCCGTTGAATTGGTAAATCAGGCAGACGGTCAGGACATACAGACACACCACCACGCCTATGCCCGAATAGGGGGGCTTGATTATTCGATCCCAGACAAACCTCAAGGAATGCAAACGATCGGACGATGAATTCATTTGGGCGTTTCCGCCAAGGCTTTCTTATCGACTTCGAACAGCAGGAAATCGGTTTGAGTTCCCATGTCGACCGGCTTCAGCCACGATGGGGGATGTCCCTCGATCAGCTTTTCGACCATCATCGGATCGCGATAGGGGCGGGTCGCGGTCGCGCTCGGATCAAGCGGGAACAGCGCGCACAAACCGACAAGGTCGAAGCCGTGCCGTTTGGCGATGGCGCGCGCCTGATCGATATCCTGCGTCATAAAGAAAGTCTTGTTGTCGATGAATTTATTTTGCGATGGAAAATTCGCCAGAAAGTCGATTTTAAGATGTGTCTGATACAGGGCAAAGGCCGACAGGCTGTCGGGAACGTTCAACACGGTATCCGGCGTGTAGTGATCGTTGAGATAATGCGCGAAATCGAGAATGTCGCAGCGGTAGGGGTGCAGGAACATCGTCGCCGGAAAGGCGTAGATTTGCGGCGCCATAGGCGTGGGCGTGTCCAGAACTGGCACGACGATCATCCAAAACGGCCCCAAGGATAAAAACGCAAGAAGCGACGCAAGCACATAAACCCGCCTTTTTCGAAGCCGACTGCGTATGCGTTGCCACAACCACAGCAACATCGGGCAAGCCGAAACCATCGCGTGATGGACATAGCGGAAATAGATTTGCGCCAAGCCGTTGCTAACCGCCGTCAGGCCGAGATAGGACAGAAACTTGATCCGTTGACGGCGATGGGAGGTCGAAAAGAACGACACCAATCCGGCGATCATCGCAATCACGCCGGGCGCGACCAGTCCGACGAATTGTTCGCCGGTCAGCGTGGCGCGCCACATCGACCAAGCCTCCGGATGCTCGACCGAAGCCAGTTGTCTTTCGAGCGGCGACAGCGCGGCGGCGGGACCGTCGAGGATTTGCGGAAAGAAGAAGATCAGCAATCCGGCAAGCAACGTGGCGCAGACGCCGAGGCTAATCAGGCTGAGAAGTTTTCGTTTGCCGAAAAAACTCAGCGCATAGCCTTCGATCAGGAGAAACAGCGCCGCCGCGCCGACCAGCACCGGACCGAGGAAAGAGGGCTGGGAAAACAATATGATGAAAAGCTTCTGCGGCGGCTGATGGATCGGCAAAAGCAAAAAAGCCAGCAAGGCTCCGCCCGCGACGGCTTTGGCGCTACGACGGGCAAGACGCGGCGCGTCAAATCCCCATGCGATGAGCGCGAGAACGGCGATGGCTCCGGCGATGAGGGGAAATCCCTCAATGCCCACCGCCAGAAACAGGCTAATGGCGACCGCCAGCCAGATGTCGGGTGAACGGCTGCGAACGCCCAAAGCCATGCGCACAACGGCGCCGGTCATCACCACGTTCAAAATGATGTACCATGAATGGTGGCTGGCTTCGCCGATATGAAAGCCGGAAAAGGTGAAGTTCTGTCGGTTGAGAACGGAAGTCATCGCCACGAACAGGACGACAAGCCAAGATTCGCCTTTGCCGACCAAAGGCCGCGCCGCGTAACGCGCCGCGAAAAACAGCAGGATCAATTCGACGAATGGCAGAATAACGGTCGAGGCCATCGCCGCCGTTTTTTGGTCGACAAACAACTGTCCCAGCATGACGACAAGGACAATCGGAATATCGACGATCCGCGCCCAGATTGTCTCAAAACCTTCCGGTCCGTTGACACGCATGATCGTGCGGTCATACCAGCCGCCACCGTTTACGAGCTGGAGTGCCTGCACCATGCGCGCCTGATCGTCGAACCCGATCATGTGCCCCGTGAATGGCCCGTTGTACGGATAGATGAGACAAACAATCATGACGTATAGGCACACGGCCACGACCACGCCCGCATAGGGGGGCTTGGCAAGCTGGTTCCAGAGGAATCGCAGGGGATAGGGAAGATTAATTTTTGACATATAGGCTCGCTGGACGAAGGGGGCATTTGTGTCTGCCATGATCGGTGAGTCGTAGCTAGTGGCTTGCTTCCGTCATAATGAAGTGAGTAAGAGCCTGTTCATGATCTTTTTATGAGCAGAGCGAGGAAAGCGAGAGCGACCATGTTCAGGCTGGTGTTGAGTTTACGCTCGCAGTTTTTCCAAAGTCTGCGGCATTTGTCGAGCCACGCGAAGGAACGCTCGACC
>CAIQVS010000053.1 GCA_903875345.1 uncultured Pseudomonadota bacterium
TAAATTGGTCAAATTGTCCTTCAACAAACTCGCTGGCGCTTTCACCCGAGACCCATTGACGAGGCTTTACCGCGGCCTTAGACTTTTGTGCTCCGCTCGTAAGCAAAAAAATCTCTTGAATAGGGACATGATCGACCCAACGCTCGATCAGCAATTTGATATCGCCACTCTTTACAAAAAATCTTGTAGATCGTTCTAGCCCAATTGCGCGCAAACTCCTATTGTTTTGTTCAGATGCGCTCGATAGCGCAATAAGCAAGTCGGCAGCAACGGATACGTCCACCAAATCCGTTCGGGGCGCCGTTAGGAATCTTAGGATAAGCCGACACGTTTCCGGAGAAAGCCCTGTCGAATTCGCAGCCCGACCAAAGTCCGTTAGGCGAATTGGGCTGGCCGCGACGGCAAGAGGCAAGCCGTTCGACGCGTCAAGAATGTCAGCACGCGCTCGGCTGACCATGCGCTTCGATTCGACCGCATTTCCGCTAGCAGCTGCAAACAGATGACGAACGAAAGTATTATCGAGACTCGCGTCATCAGGGTGTTCAGGAACGGCTGCAAGAAATTGAGATGCCAAAACGTTGTCAAGTCTCCGCTTGTCGTCTGCGGGGGCATTGTCGTTAGCGAAGGCACTTCGGACCGCGCTTGGGTCTGCAAGGATTGAAGCCATGCTGGAATATCTTACGCTAGGATGAGTATATTTGAGATTCCCGAGCACATTATCGTAAATAATCGTATCTCCCTCAACGAACTGTCCAGCACGACCGCAGCGGCCTGCAATATTGCGGAATAGAAGAGGAGCAATCGGCTTTTGTTCCGCATCAAATCCCAACAGCCAATCATGCATTATCACAGTACGAAACGGGAGATCGACACCTTCGGCCAGCGTGGTAGTCGAACAAACAAATGCCAGCCTCTTTTTACTAGCCGCGTTCTCAATTGCACGCCGCACTTCTAATGGTAAAGAGGCATTATGGTAAGCAGCACCTTTACGAATCATCGCAATCATTGGCTTTAGATAGGGCGCTTTGCGAACAATGGCATCAACTATCTCATCCTGCTCTGAAGATTGCTCTGGCATAGCAGGAAGGGCTTCTGCTATCGCGCTGGCAACACCGCGAGTTGCGTTCCTGGTCGCGCAGACAATAAGAACCGGGGCACCAATATCACGACTTACGTAATGGGCAAGGTATGCGCAGTTGGAAAACAGAGCACCCTGCTGAGATTTAATTTGGGGATACTTATCAGTTGCATACATTTGACTTGGCCAGGGAAGTGTCTTACGCCCAATGATGTCAGTTCCTTGCCGCGCAGACGGTCGAAACGGATCATTGCCAAACACCCACGATAGGTAGCCGTCCTGAGTCCAGATTGCCACTCGCCGAGCAGTGGGACGCCAGGAATTTGAAATTGTTAACGCAGGCGCAACACCCAGCCATGTGCTGATCGAGGTTGTATCGGCGAGCACTGCGGAAAGGCAGAGAATTTGAAAATCCGCGCCACCAGTCTGCCTCATTCGGAGACGCGCGATCAAACCTTCCAGCCGTGCGCCCCGTGTTCCATTCTCAATCAGGTGAGCCTCATCAAATACGACGACCCGGAGGTGAGCGCAGATGTTAGTATTCCGAATCAGCGCGTCGAATCTCTCGGGCGTGGCCACAATGATGGATTGCCCGCCTCCGAAATTAGGTCCGCCATCTACCCGGTAGCCTCCGAAACATGCATATATATCATGATTACTTGGGGCGTGTCGCCGAATCGCATTGTAAACCTGCTGACCCAATGCGACGTACGGAGCTACATACACACATATCCCAGGCTTGCTGTGGAGAGCAGAGATCATAAGAAATTCAGCAATTAGAGTCTTGCCGGAACTGGTTGGCAGCGTCATGAGGCAATTTCCGATGGCCGAAAGAAAGTTTTGTTTAAGGAGAATGGAATTTTGGGGTGGGAGGAGCGTGAATTTTCGGTCGGCGACCAAATTGTCACCGAACGAGAGCGGGAGTTTGTTGGTGAGGGTACGACAGGCCGCCGTCAACGATAGGCTATGCAACTGAGCGAGTGCGAGCCTGGCTGATCGTAAGACCGCTATTTCTCCCGGAACGCGCAGTTTTGCAAGAATGGCTTCATATGGCTCGATGAGTTCGGAAAGATTTGCGCCGTTCCCGGATACGAGAAACGATGTAAGGAATTCCAGGAATGACCGGACAGGCTCCGATAGGCTGGCTTCGGCTAGTGCTCGTCCTAGAAATGACGGATCAAGAATGCTAATGGCCAGCCATTCTGCCTCGGTGGACGGCCTCCACGTAGACATGAGGTCATTTATAACTGCGCGCGCGCTTACGAAATTTCCCACCATCCCAAATGCGCATGCTGCAAGAAGCTGCAGCCGACATAGATGTTCTCGTGGATGGGTTGTTGATTCATTGCGGGATTCAATTTCCGCAACCGAACTAAGAATTCGCGCGGCCGCGATGAGAGGCAGGGCTCCCTCTTCGCTATGAAGTTCGTCGCCATTTTTCAGGATCCCACGTTGCTGAAAGGAGCCAATTACTTTTTGGGCGATCGCGACGAGGTGACCAAGTGATAATGGCCGAGATGCGATATTGCGCAGCATTGCAGCCGCAGTGTTTTCGCCAAGAACATAGGAAGGTTCCATGCTACGCCTGCCCGCGAGCGATGCGGGTTAGGCGCTGTTCAAGATCGCAGAACGCTATTGACCACGGCGCAATATTGCGGATCGGCCATCCCTGACTGGCGATCGCTTCACGAATTGCCAACAACTTTGAAACCGGATTAGTGCCGTGTTTTTCATGAACGATGGTTGGTAGAAGAACTGTTCTTGAGCATTGCTCTGCAAGCTCACCACCTAGCAATAATACGCGCTCACAAAGATGCTCTTTGTTTCTCTCAAGCTCAATTTGATTACAGATAACCTGGAGGCGGGTTTGTAATGTCGTAGTAACGTCTATTCCAAACAATTTTGCATAGTCCTTAATTAAATTATCTCCATAAGACAGATCGACGCCTGATGTTGTCTTTGTCTCTTGAATGAATAGTAGATCTTTTGCTGGATCTTCGTCATTAAATAGAAAATAAGATAGGTCTAACCCGGAAATTGATATAGGATTTAATGGATTTACCGCGTTTGCCGCGAACGTCTCGGCCGCTCCCAGGTTTCCTTCGCGTGCCACACGTAGCGCTATAAATTCCCCAAGATTACCCTTTCTCCGCGTGTCAAGCGGGATCGTTGGGCCGATGAAGTTTGCCCGCATCCTCACGAGTTCGCCTAGTAGGAAGGAGTGGGCGGTTTGGCAATCAGGCGTGCCGAACGACAGGAAGATTCCGGAATCCTTCTCGCGGGTGAATATGCCCATCGGAACTCGATACGCCCCCACAGCGGTTGTCGGTCGCAGCCTCTTCGCTCCGCAGGCCGCGACCTTTGCGAGGCGGCCTAGTCGTTGAGGATGTCACAGAGGCGTCTGCCGGCAAAGGGACGGTCGCAACGTCGGCGAGGTTTGTCGTCTCTGACGAGTGCCAGTTTTCGGTGGCTGTCGCATTATGCATGCCTGAATTGCAAAAAAGCATGAAACGATTGCGCCTAATGGATGAGATGCAGGGGCACCGGCAAGGAAGCTATCGGCTTGAACCGATATCGTAGCCGGCCGGGTGGTGCGCTGGCCGGGCGGATGTTAGCAGTCAGTCGGTGGCGAGCGTCCGGTCGATCCACTCCGGCCGGAGTTCCTTGTGCATCGGCCAAGTTTCACGTCCGCGTAGCACCTCTCGATCATGTCGGCGCTGGTGCGGGTGTTCTTCGCCACGAGGGAGATGCCCACGCCAGCGATCAACTGCTCACTGATATGGAAGTGCCGGAGCGAGTAAATGGTTCGGCGCATAGCCCGGTGATCGGTCAGCAATCCGGCAGCCTTGACAGTTCGTGCAGGTTCTTCTTCACCGAGCATAGCCGCTTGTCGGTCGGCACGGCGAACACCGGATCGGCATCGCTTGTCCTGCTGGACACAAAGGGGGGGGGCCGCGAAGGCGCGCCCCCCTACTTCCACTCGGGCCGCAACTTATCCCTCATCGCTGGCAGGCTGACGTGCGCATAGTGTTCCTTGATCATCGGGGCACTTGTCCCGCACATGTCGGCAAGCAAGAAAACGTTAACGTCTGCGATTAACTGCTGCGTTATGAAGAAATGCCGGAACGAATACGATGTTCGGTTTTCCCCCTGTAGTCTTTCTTGAGGCCGGCTTGCACCAACAGCGCGTCAAAGCCCTTCTTGTTCGACCCCAACCGCACACCGAGCCTGTCACAGAACACGGGATCGGTTGGCTGCGGGTCGCGGCGCATGTCGCGCTTGAACAGGTCCCACAGTTGATCGAACCAAGGGATGACAGCATGTTTGGGTGCGAACGTGCGGTCCTTGCGCTTGCCATACACTCGTAAGTCGATGTCGCGCTCGCGAATCTTTTTCGTGCGCGTTGCCTGGTAGCCCAGCACATCACCCCAGTTGAGGTTCTTGGCCTCGACCAGACGCATACCAGAGTAGGCGAGAATGCACATCAAGCAGTGCAGCACCAGCCGGTCGCGTCGGGTTGCGGAGTGTAGGTCCGGCGCCGATAGCCGTTCAAGGCTCAGGTCGAACAGCCGGCCGATCTCGTCCGAACTGAACAAAGAACGGGCGTTGGCCTGACCACCCGTCTTGATGCCAATGTCCGGCACCTCCTTGATGAGGCCATTCCGTTTTGCATATGTGAGGAAAGTTCGAAGGACGACACTCTCGGTCGCGATCGTGCTTGCTGCCGGCATCTCGCGCTGGCGCTTGGTGATGGGCCGCCTGATCCGCACACCGCCGCGTTCGTAGTGGATGAACTCGATCTTCGCGCCTGGACCCTTCAGCCAGTAGTCGTAGCGCCACTCCCAAAACCGGGTGATGGCCGGTTCATCGATGGCGTCGATCGGCTTCTGATCCCAGAACTCGGCGATGTAGCGCCGGGCGACACCCTTGTACTGCTCGGCCTTGGCAGGCTTACAGGAGCCCCTGGCGACCTCGGCATCGAGTTGCAGGCACCATCCTCGACCACGGTCGCAACGGGGCGCTTGCGCACGCTGACGCCGTTCTTGGCGTCCGTAGCGGCTCCACTCCAGATCAGCGTGGCCTTGTGCTGGGCCTCGATCGGGTCGGTGGTCTCCAGCTTGGCGCGTATCTGGCCCTGGCCCTTGATGCTGAACCTGACCCAGTAAGGCCCATCCGGCTTGCGTTGATAAACTTGGAAGAGGGATTTAAGCCTGCCCATTCGTAGCGCACCTTCGTACAGTCGGTCGGGGACCGTGCTAGAAGTGTGCTAAGTAGGCTGCTAACCTATTGATAA
>CAIQVS010000054.1 GCA_903875345.1 uncultured Pseudomonadota bacterium
CAAGTCTAAGATACTCCCCGGCATCGTACGGCAGAAAATGCTGCTGCGCTCCCTTAAACGACAAAGGAGCGAAATACACATACATGTCACATGTTTGACTATCTATGACATAGCGTAGGCCGTTTGTTCCTTCATACAAAACGGCTCGTGCAGAGCCGATGTCATCCAACGGAAGAAACTCGCTTTTGCCGCCGATGAAGCTTACCTGCCCCTCCCGCCTGAACTGGAGCGCCAAGAACTCGGCAAAAAGATCTTCGCGGGAAAGAGGTTCGCGGTTGTGCGTGGCGTTGGCCTTGATGTCGAGCCCACCTTCCCCGATCGCCCGAAAGCCACGCAGCCCGTCCAAAACATCCGCAGGAAGAGAATACGGCGACAATGAATGATCCCTATCCAGCAACGGACGACGACGCGCGCTTTCGTCAACATATTTCACCACGGCACGCATGCTCACAAAAGGCGAGCTCCGCAAGGCTAAAATCTTGGAAAACAGCCCCAGCATAGCCCCATAGGGCTTCAACCCCATCACGGTCACGCTGAATTTTCCTCCAAGATATTCCCGAAGAATGGCCTCGACACCCTTTGCATCGCGCTTGTAAAGCGTCGCGCAGACTTCTTTGACAGCAGCCGCCAAAGATCTCCCTATGCCGCGAACATCTTCACCCACCCTTACGACAACAGGCCACCAACCGGAAAACATATCCCGGTTCTCATGCAGCGCCTTCGTCCATGCATCTTGCTTGGCCAGAACAAACTGGGGAAAGTCATGGGACACAAGATTCTCGCTGCCTTCCGGTATAGATAACGTTCCCCGCAAGACTCCGAAAAGTCCCAATTTTTGGCGCAGACCACGCCCAACGCTGATCTTTTCCGAAGGAATAAATTCATCGCGTCTCCATTCGGATGCAAAACGGATGACGCGCTGGGCAATATCCTTCCCGGCTAAAGTCAAACTGACCCGCCGACCCAGAAATTCCTCAGGTCCGTTTCTATAAAGGCAAAACGCGGAAGCGCGCCCGGCGCGTAGTTCTCCCCTTATCCGCTCGATGGCCTCCCGAAACGGCTTGAGAGTTATTCTTTCTTCTTTCTTGTGGTCTCTTCCGTTTCGCCAATCCTCGACCCACGGCACGTTTTTCATGTCATACGTTATCTGTGACGCCGCGCAGACGCGCAACCGCTCAGGATAGAGAAAGGTGCCCGTGTCAGGATCGGCGGCAAAGTTGTCGCGATGTTCGCTTTTTACAAGCAGCGCCCATTTCGTCTCTGGATTGAAAATGATTTTAAAGATACCGACACGCGTTGCCACTTCAAAACGTTGATCGAAAAACCAGTCGGGGTCCGCAAACATCCCAGAAAAAATCTGAATAATCTGTTCGAGCTTACTCATAATTATTATCTCCCTAAAAAATCAGCCCCATAAAAGGCGCACTGCAATCGTCTTTTGAAATACAGCACGCGGACACGAATTTAAGTCCGCTATTTATTCCCAATTAGTGATTTTGCAAGCGAATTATTTTATGGGCATTCACAGCGCCGAACCCACTTCTGAACCCCTTGAAAGAACAATGAATTCTGACGACAAAAAGTAAGCGGCGTCCGCGTTCCTCCTGAAACCCCTCGCAGCATTGCGGGAGAAACTGGCGGATATGGCGTGGATTGATTAACCAAAAACTTACCCACAGCGCCATTGCACCCGACGAAATCATCCCTATATTAGGTGCTGAGGGATTTGCCGTTGGCAAGTCCCAACCGTTTGATTGAAAAGGAAAACTCCATTATGGCTAAAGTTATCGGCATTGACCTCGGTACCACCAATTCGTGCGTTTCCGTTATGGAAGGATCGCAAACCAAGGTTATTCCCAATTCCGAGGGCGCCAACACCACGCCGTCCATCGTCGCTATGACGGGATCGGGCGAGCGTCTGGTCGGCCAGTCCGCCAAGCGCCAAGCGGTAACGAATTACGTCAACACCATCTTCGCAGTGAAGCGCCTGATCGGCCGCCGCTTCGAGGATCCAATGGTGCAAAAGGACATCGGCCTGATGCCCTACAAGATCGTGAAAAATTCCAACGGCGACGCTTGGGTCGAAGCCGGTGGCAAGAATTACAGCCCGTCGGAAATCTCGGCCTTCATCCTCATGAAGATGAAGGAAACCGCCGAGGCCTATCTCGGCGAAAAGGTCACGCAGGCGGTCATCACCGTCCCCGCCTACTTCAACGACAGCCAACGTCAGGCAACCAAGGACGCAGGAAAAATCGCCGGACTTGAGGTCTTGCGCATCATCAACGAACCGACTGCGGCGGCGCTCGCCTACGGCATGGAGAAGAAGAAATCCGGCACCGTGGCGATTTACGATCTCGGCGGCGGCACGTTCGACGTGTCGGTGCTGGAAATCGGCGACGGCGTGTTCGAAGTGAAATCGACCAACGGCGACACCTTCCTCGGCGGCGAGGATTTCGACACCCGCATCATGGATTTCCTCTGCGACGAATTCAAACGCGAGCAAGCCATTGATCTGCGCAACGACCGCCTCGCGCTGCAACGCCTCAAGGAAGCCGCCGAGAAAGCCAAGATCGAATTGTCGTCCTCGATGCAGACGGAAGTGAATCTGCCGTTCATCACCGCCGACCAGTCGGGACCGAAGCATCTCAGCATCAAGCTGACGCGCGCCAAGCTGGAATCGCTGGTCGACGATCTGGTGCAAAAGACGATCGAGCCCTGCAAAATGGCGCTGAAGGATGCCGGACTGAAGGCCTCCGACATCAACGAAGTGATCCTCGTCGGCGGCATGACCCGCATGCCGAAGATTATCGAGATCGTGAAGGAATTCTTCGGACGCGAACCGCATCGCGGCGTGAATCCGGACGAAGTCGTCGCCGTCGGCGCCGCGATTCAGGGCGGCGTTCTGAAGGGCGAAGTCAAGGACGTGCTGTTGCTTGACGTGACGCCGCTGTCGCTCGGCATCGAAACGCTGGGCGGCGTCTTCACGCGCCTGATCGACCGCAACACCACCATTCCGACCAAGAAAAGTCAGGTGTTCTCGACCGCCGAGGACAACCAGAACGCCGTCACCATTCGCGTCTTTCAAGGCGAACGCGAAATGGCCGCCGACAACAAGATGCTCGGTCAGTTCGATCTGGTCGGCATTCCTCCGGCTCCGCGCGGCGTGCCACAGGTCGAAGTCACGTTCGACATCGACGCCAACGGCATTGTCAGCGTCACGGCGAAAGACAAGGCGACCGGCAAGGAACAGCAAATCAGGATTCAGGCCTCCGGTGGGCTGTCTGACGCCGACATTCAGCGCATGGTCAAGGAAGCCGAAGCCAACGCATCCGAAGACAAGAAACGGCGCGAAGCGGTCGATGCGCGCAATCAGGCCGACAGCCTGATCCACCAGACCGAGAAAACGCTGAAGGATCTGGGCGACAAGGTCAACGCGTCCGACAAGGCGGGGATCGAAGCCTCGATCACCGATCTGAAAGCGACGCTCGATTCCGGCGACGCGGCGATGATCAAGAGCAAGATGGAAGCGCTGCAAACGACCGCGATGAAGCTCGGCGAGCAAATGTACAAAGCCGCGCAAGCGGGTGAAGGCACGGCTGCGTCCGGCGAAGCCTCGGCGGAGCCGGGCGTCGTCGATGCCGAATTTAGCGAGGTCAAGGACGACAAGAAGAGTGGCGCGGCGTAACGAAGAACAGAATACGTTTTTAGAATGCGAAACCCCGCCCTCACCGGCGGGGTTTTTGTTGACGAAAGGCACACATTGTCATAAACAACTTTGTATGATGAAAACGAAAACACCTTACGCATTTGGAAATGAAACGGACATTGAAGCTTCCGCGCGCGGCGAAGTGACACCCGTCAAAAATCAAGCGAAAATGCGAGCTATACTGAAAGAAGCCGCCGTCAATTACCGCACGAAGAAACAGGCGCGGATCAATATTCGCTTGCCGGAGGCCGATCTGGCGGGGTTGAAATCGCGCGCGGAGGAGGAAGGCATTCCCTACCAAACCCTTATCGCCAGCGTGTTGCACAAATTCGTCAACGGACGACTGACGCAGAAGGGCAAACGGGCGTAAGACCATTTACACCGGCTTCGATCTTGCCCATCATGCGCCCCGCATCCTCCCTTTCCCCGACGCTGTGACGTGAGAGACTATGGCCATTAAACCCGACTATTACGAAACCCTCGGCGTGGCGAAGAACGCCAACGCGGACGACATCAAGAAGGCGTACCGCAAGCTGGCGATGCAGCATCATCCCGACCGCAATCACGGTCACAAGGACGCCGAGCATAAATTCAAGGAAGTCGCCGAGGCTTATGAAATCCTCAGCGACGAGCAACGCCGCGCCGCCTACGACCGCTTTGGCCACGCCGCGTTCGAGCAAGGCGCGGGCAGCGGTTTTGGCGGCTTCGAATTCGGCGCGGGCTTCGCCGACATCTTCGACGAAATGTTCGGCGAGATTCTCGGCGGCGGGCAACGCCAGCAATCCGCGAACAGCGCGCAACGCGGACAGGATCTACGTTACGATCTGGAAATTTCGCTTGAGGAAGCGTTCAAAGGCATCGAAAAGCCGATCACGATTCCGAATTCCATGACCTGCGGCGACTGCAAGGGTATCGGCGCGGCGGCGGGAACGCAGCCGACCGAATGCGCCATGTGCCGGGGCGTCGGACGCGTCCGCGCGACACAGGGATTCTTCACGATCGAGCGCACATGCCCGACGTGCCAAGGCGGCGGGAGGGTCATCAAGACCCCCTGTCCCAAATGCAAGGGTCAGGGTCGGGTGCGGCAACAGAAGACGTTGAACGTCGCCATTCCGCCGGGCGTCGAAAGCGGCACGCGCATCCGCTTGTCCGGCGAAGGCGAGGCGGGAACGCGTGGCGGCAATCCGGGCGATCTGTACGTCATTCTGGAAGTGCTTCAGCATCCGGTGTTCCAGCGCGACGGCGCAAATTTGTATTGCCGCGTGCCGATTCCGATGACGACGGCGGCGCTCGGCGGCACGATTCAAGTGCCGACCATCGACGGCGCCATGACCGATGTCGGCGTCGATCCCGGCACGCAATCGGGACAACGCACGCGCATTCGGAACAAGGGCATGTCGGTCTTACGCAGCAACTCGCGCGGCGATCTGTATGTGGAACTGACGGTGGAGACGCCCGCGCATCTAAGCAAACGCCAAAAAGAATTGTTGCAGGAATTCGCCGAAATCTCCGACGCGCGTAAAACCAGCCCCGAAAGCGAAGGCTTTCTCGATAAGGTCAAAGGGATGCTGGGGGGATAAGCGGCTCGTCAATCTCTCTCAACGTCATTCCGGAAAAATCGCTTTTGCCCCTGCAAAAATGCGATTTCTGGGATGACGTTAAAGGGACAATTTAATCCTCCCCATCCATCATCGGAACATCGTCGATGATGTCGGCATCGACGGTTGATGTGGCCACCGGCACGATGTCTTTTTTCTTGAGCGACGTCATTTTCGCGCCGGGGAAAGTTGCGACGACGGCTTGCGCCAAAGGATGCGCCAGCGCGCGGTCGCGACGATCGCGTTCGACGGACTGATCCTGCTCGGCTAAGGTCGGCTCGCCTGCCTGTCCCGACAGCGACACCATCCAGCGTTGCCCCGTCCATGTCGTGAGGCATTGCCCGATGCGTCCGGCGAAATTCGCCTGAGCGTTCGCTTCGACGCGGATTTCAAGAATGCCCGACTCGCACCGCACCAGATGCGCACCTCCGTAAAGTTGCGCATGAAGCGCGCCCTCGCGGTTTTCGGAAAACAACGCGACAAGTTCGCGGTAGCTGGCGGGTTGCGTCTGTGGCGCCGTAATAGTCGGCGGTAGAGCTTGCGATGCAATCGCTTCCGTCACCAGACCTCCGCCGCCCACGCGCGCGCGCGACATCGAACCGGTTGGAGGGGAAGACGGAGTCGGCATCGGCGCGACTGTCGGTGCGGCTTGTGTCGACTTCGTATCCCGCAACTGCTTGACGAGATCGGCGGGCGTCGGCAATTCGGCGGCGTAGGCGATGCGGATCAACACCATTTCGGCGGCTTCGGCGGGATGCGGAGCCTGTTGCACTTCGGCGATGCCCTTCAGCAAAATCTGCCATGCGCGCGCTAGCGCCGGAATTTTGATGTCCGACATCTCGACCAGAAATTCGCGATCATATTCGGGCAACGTCGCGTCGCGCGCAAAATCCGGTATGACCTGCCCGCGCGTCAACAAATGCACGAGTCCCGCCATATCCTGCAACACCTGCAGCGGGTCGGAGCCCGCCTGCTGCATCGTCGCGAAAACTTCCAGCGCCTCCGGCATCTTGCCGCGCAGAACGCCCCGGCACAGCGCGAGGCTCTGCCCGCGATCCGCCAGACCGAGCATATCTTTCACATCCGCCGTCAGGATCGCGCCATTGCCGCGCGCAATCGCCTGATCGAGCAGACTGAGGCCATCACGCACGGAACCATCGGCGGCATGCGCGATCAACTTGACCGCCTCCGGCTCCACCGTCACTTGCTCCCATTCCGCCACGCGGGTGAAATGCTGCGCCAAACCTTCGCTGTCGATGCGGCGCAGATCGAAGCGCTGGCAACGCGACAACACGGTCACCGGAACTTTGCGGATTTCGGTCGTGGCGAAAATGAATTTGGTGTGCGGCGGCGGTTCCTCCAGCGTCTTC
>CAIQVS010000055.1 GCA_903875345.1 uncultured Pseudomonadota bacterium
ACGGTAGTCGTTGATGGCGGCTTTAATGGCGTCTTCTGCCAATACAGAACAATGGATTTTTACCGGTGGCAGGTTCAGTTCTTCCACTATATCCATATTATCAATCATCAGGGCCTGATCTACGGTTTTGCCCTTCAGCCATTCGGTCTTGAGGTGCGAAGCGTCCTCGATCAGGTAAGCCGGAACCCCGACTTCCTCGGCGCGTTCGCGCAGACGGTTGGAGTTCGAGCTGTTGTGCGCTCCGATGACCAGCACCACATCGACGTGCTTGGCAAGCTCGCGCACCGCGACCTGCCGGTTCTGCGTGGCGTAGCAAATATCCTTGGTCGCCGGGCCGACGATGTTCGGGAACCGCGCCTTAAGCGCGTCGATTACGACCTTGGTGTCGTCGACGCTAAGCGTGGTCTGGGTGATATAGGCCAGCATGTCGGGGTTTTTGACCTTGAGCTTGGCGACATCTTCGGCTTCGGAAACCAGATGCACCTTGCCGGGGATGCGACCGAGCGTGCCCTCGATCTCCGGGTGGCCTTCGTGGCCGATCAGGATGATTTCGCGTCCCTGCGTGGCATAGCGTTGGCCTTCGGTGTGAACCTTGGAAACCAGCGGACAGGTCGCATCGATCACCTGCAATCCGCGCTGCGTGGCGTGATTCTCGATTTCCTCGGCGACGCCGTGGGCGCTGAAAATGGTTACTGCGCCGGTGGGGACTTCGTCGGTTTCCTCGACGAATTTGACGCCCTTTTTGGCCAGCCGTTCGACGACGTGCGGATTGTGGACGATTTCGTGCCGGACGTAAATCGGCGGGCCGAATTTATCGAGCGCCATTTCGACGATCTCGATGGCGCGTTCGACTCCGGCGCAAAAACCGCGTGGCTGGGCGAGAATCACTTGCATGGATTTGTCTGTCCGTTCGCTGGTCCAATTCAGGAGGCGCACTCTAAAGGGTGGCGAAGCTATTTGTAAACCGAAACAAGGCCACGATTCCTCCGTTTCCGCCACCCATCCACTTGCCATAGGTCAAAAAAGCAATAAAATTACGTTGTGCCTAGGCAAAAAATCCCTAGCTGAATCAAAATCAAACCAAGGTTAACCGCCTTCATTTCGGCCTGTTGTCGATAGGTGACAATGATACGATATGTGGTATGATGCCACCCCTTTGTTTCTATATCTTGTGGAAAATCCTCAGGAATAACAGTATACTGCTCGCGCAAGCTCACCGTTCGGGTGAAGGTGCGGGCTACCGGCCATGGAGGCGAGAATGTTTGACGTCATGCAGGTTGAGCGCGGTCCCCATGTGGTCGTTGATCGCTCGCGCGATAGCGAGCTGACCCGTTTCGGCATCGAAACGCTAAAGGATCGCTATCTGCTGCCGGGCGAAGAGCCGCAGGATATGTTCGCGCGCGTCGCCATGACCTATGCCGACGATTCCGACCATGCCCAAAGGCTTTATGATTACATCAGCAAATTATGGTTCATGCCCGCGACGCCCGTTCTCAGCAATGGCGGCGCCAAGCGCGGCTTGCCGATTTCGTGCTTCCTCAACGAATGTTCGGACAGTCTCGACGGTATCGTAAATCTCTGGAACGAGAATGTCTGGCTGGCGGCGCTCGGCGGAGGCATCGGGTCCTACTGGGGCAATCTGCGTTCCATCGGCGAACCGGTAGGGCGCAACGGCAAAACCTCCGGCATCGTTCCCTTCATCCGCGTGCAGGACAGTTTAACTTTGGCGATCAGCCAAGGCAGTCTGCGGCGCGGCTCGGCGGCGTGCTATCTACCGATCAATCATCCGGAGATCGAGGAATTCATCGAAATGCGCCGCCCGACCGGCGGCGACGCCAATCGCAAGGCGCTGAACCTCCATCACGGCATCGTCATTTCCGACGCGTTCATGCGCGCGGTCGAAAAGGACGAGGAATGGGCTTTGGTCAGCCCCAAGGACGGCGCAATCATTCATCGCGTCAGCGCGCGCGCGTTGTGGATCCGCCTTCTCACGGCGCGGGTCGAGACCGGCGAGCCGTACATGTTGTTCATCGACAATGTCAATCGCGCGATTCCGGAGCATCACAAGCTCGCCGGACTGCAGGTCAAGATGTCGAACCTGTGCAGCGAGATCACCTTGCCGACCGGCATCGACAAGGACGGGCTGCATCGCACGGCGGTGTGCTGCCTGTCGTCGCTCAATCTCGAAAAATATCTCGAATGGGAAAATCATCCGACCTTTATCGAGGATTGCCTGCGCTTCCTCGACAATGTGCTGGAAGATTTCATCAAGCGCGCGCCGGACAGCATGTCGCGCGCGCGTTACGCCGCGTCGCGCGAACGCTCGGTCGGGCTCGGCATCATGGGGCTGCATTCCTTCCTTCAGGCGCAGAGCGTGCCGTTCGAAAGCGTCATGGCCAAGGTCTGGAACAAGCGCATGTTTCGCCACATCAAGGGACAGGCGGACGAAGCGTCGGTCAAGCTCGCGGGGGAACGCGGCGCGTGTCCGGACGCCGCCGATTACGGCGTCATGGAGCGTTTTTCCAACAAGATCGCGATTGCGCCGACGGCGTCGATCTCGATCATCTGCGGCGGCGCAAGTCCCGGCATCGAACCGAACGCCGCCAACAGCTATCTGCACAAGACGCTGTCCGGCAGCTTCGCCGTGCGCAACAAATATCTCGATCAGGTGCTTGAGAAATACGGACGCAACGACGAGGACACATGGAGCAGCATCACGACGCATGAAGGCTCGGTGCAGCATCTCGATTTCCTCAGCGAACACGAAAAGCTGGTTTACAAGACCGCGTTCGAGCTGGATCAACGCTGGATCATCGAGCTGGCGGCGGATCGCACGCCGTTTATCTGTCAGGCGCAAAGCCTGAACGTCTTCCTGCCCGCGAACGTGCATAAGCGCGATCTGCACAAGATCCATTTTCTGGCGTGGAAAAAGGGCGTGAAGAGCCTGTACTATTGCCGTTCGAAATCGGTGCAACGCGCCGAGACCGCGCATGGGGCGCACAAGGCGACGCCGCAGGACAATCCGGTCGCGGCCAACGACGACGCCAAAGAAAGCGTATCCGCCGAAGAGATCGGCAAATACGAAGAATGTCTGTCCTGCCAATAAAGGAGGAAGCGCATGTTTTTTGAGAAGTGGGTGAAATCGAAAAATCAGGAAACGATGCCGCCGATGCTGACGAAGGCGATCGAAGACGCCGTTCTGCTCGGCGATGTCAAAGAACTCGACGACGTGCTGGAGCTGATCGCGTATGACGAGGATTTTCCCGCCACGATCCGTTACGACCTTGAGGCGCTGCGCTGTTTCCGCGCTTGGTACGGGCCGGGACGCGAACTGGAGCCGAAGGTGCCGTTGCAGAAACAGAAGGTTGTCATCATGGAAACGGCGTGGTGCGCCGAGCTTCTCGACCGCGTGCGCCAGACCGGCAAGATCGTGGCGCTGCACGGGGCGTGATGGAAAAAACAGCGCTGGTGGTCTGCGTTTGATAAATTGTATGACACGAAGGCAAAGGAAAGAGCGGGGGAGTCCCCCTCCCGTTTACGGGAGGGGTTAGGGGCGGGCAAATGCTGATTTCACACGCCCTCACCCAACCTCTCCCGCAAGCGGGAGAGGGGCAGACTGCTCCATCTTCTGCATTATTTCCTACACTTGAGCCGATATGGGTAACTAAGATCACAATCACCGATCCGATTCTTTTAAACCTGAGGAAAACATGTCCGGACTGTTAACCCCCAATCCCGTTTACAAGCCCTTCCGTTATCCGTGGGCTTACGAGGCGTGGCAGAAACAGCAGCAGGTGCATTGGCTGCCCGAAGAAGTGCCGATGGCCGACGACGTGCGCGACTGGCGGCACAAACTGACGGCGGCGGAACGTAATCTCTTGACGCAGATTTTCCGCTTCTTCACGCAAGCGGATGTCGAGGTCAACAACTGCTATATGAAAAAATACAGCCGCGTGTTCCAGCCGACCGAAGTGCAGATGATGCTGGCGGCGTTCTCGAACATGGAAACGATCCATATCGCCGCTTACGCGCATCTGCTCGATACCATCGGCATGCCTGAAATCGAATATTCCGCCTTCCTGCGCTACAAGGAAATGAAGGCGAAATATGATTACATGCAGGGCTTCAACTGCGATACGCCCGCCGACATCGCCCGCACGCTCGCCGTGTTCGGCGCGTTCACCGAAGGGCTGCAGCTGTTCGCGTCCTTCGCCATGCTGATGAACTTCCCGCGCTTTAATAAGATGAAAGGCATGGGGCAGATCGTGACGTGGTCGGTGCGCGACGAATCGCTGCACACCGTCTCGATCATCCGCCTGTTCCGCGCCTTCATCGACGAGAACCGCTTCATCTGGACGGAGAGCTTCCAGCGCGAGCTGTACCTCGCTTGCGACACGATCATCGATCATGAGGACGCGTTCATCGATTTGGCGTTCGAGCTGGGCGAGATCGAAGGGTTGCGCGCCGACGACGTGAAATCCTATATCCGCTATATCGCTGACCGCCGCCTGACGCAGCTCGGCTTGCATCCGATTTACAAGGTTGCGAAGAATCCGCTGCCGTGGATGGACGAGATGCTGAACGGCGTCGAACACGCCAACTTCTTTGAAGCCCGCGCCACCGAATACAGCCGTGCCGCGACTCAAGGCACATGGGAAGAAGCCTTCGATCCGGCGGAGGGAGAATAGAGCTTTCTAACCCGAGCTATGGGTTTATCCGCGCCATTGAAAAAAGAGTCATTCCGGCGAAAGCCGGAAGGTGGATTCACATTTGAAGTGCAACAGTTGAGTGGAGAATAGCTCGGCAGGGGTTTTGAAGCCAAGGCATTTTCTGGGAGTGTTGTTGAGGCGTAAAGCCAAGGTTTGCAGGTCGTCGTTGGAAAAGCTTTCCGGATTGGTGCCGAGAGGAATATAGCGACGCAAGCGCCCGTTCATGTTTTCAACGCCGCCTTTTTGCCAAGGGCTGTGCGGATCGCAGAAGAAGGTTTTCACGCCAAGAGAATGAAGCTGGTGATGCAGGAAGAACTCCGGGCCATTGTCTTGGGTTAACGTCCTGCGCAACTCTTTTGGCATGGCCGCGAACCAGCCTTTGATCTGATCGGCAACCGGCTGTGCGTGCTTGCCGGGTTGTTTAGCCAACAAGGTGAAACGCGAGGCTCGTTCGTGTGTAACAAGAATAGCCGCGCCGGATTTGCGGGGGTGGAGCAAGTCCGTTTCCCAGTGGCCGTATTGCTTGCGTTTCTGGATATAGGCAGGGCGGTTTCTCAAGGAAACGCGGTCTTTTATGTGTTCCATAGGCCTGTGCGTGCGATACCAGCCACGCTGGCTTTTGCCGCGCGGCAAGTAGCGCCGCCAGGCGTAGTCGTTGGTGCGGCGGATTTGATCGTAGACGAAGCGATAAATGGATTCGTGGCTGATGCGCATGCTATTGTTTTCCTGCGTCAGCCGACCGGCAATTTGCTCGGGCGACCATCCCATTGCAAGGCGGTCAAGCACGAGTTTTTGCAGGCTTGGCTGGCGTACCATCTTGCTGCCGCGCCATCGTCGCGCCCATGCCTGCTCGTCCGCATAAGCGGGTTTGTAGCCGACCTGACAGCCTGAATTGCGTTTCAGTTCCCGCGAGACCGTCGATGGCGAGCAATCCACAGTTGCAGCGATTTGCCGGAGCGATTGCCCGCCTTCATGAAGGCGGGCAATCGTACACCTGTCTTCCAAGGTGAGATGTTTGTACTTGGTTCCCATTGCAACACCGGCTTATAGAGGTGTTGCACTTCGTTTGTGAGTTCAGGGAATCCAGCGCCCCCGCTTTCTTCAGGGGGCGCTTGATGCGAAGCATCAAAACGCCGCAAGAAAGCGCTTACGGCGTTTTGCCGCTTCGCGGCAAAGGACGCTGATGAAAGCGCGTCCTTGGATTCCGGCTTGCGCCGGAATGACACGTGTTTTTTATGATTCCCGTTATACTCAAACCCGTAGCTCGGGTTTTCTAAACAAGCTTTAAAAAAACCCCCGTTTTTGCAAACGGGGGTTTTTGATTCGGCCTTGATCAGGCTTCGTCGGGTTCCAGTCAGGCAACCTGTTCGATCTGCTCCTGAGTCGAGGCGAGGTTCTGCGCCACGTCTTTCATGCTGGCTTGCGGCTGCGGGTTTTGTCCCGGCTGCCCGCCAACGTCGCTGCGGGTGCGCGAGATCAGCGACATCAGATCTTGCAGCTCGATGAAGTTGTCGGCTTGACGGCGCAGTTCGTCGGCGACCATCGGCGGCGACGAACGCATCGTGCTGACGACGCTGACGCGAACGCCCTTACGTTGCACCGCTTCGACCAGACGGCGGAAATCCCCGTCGCCGGAGAAGATGATGATGTGTTCGACGTGATCGCACATTTCCATGACATCGATCGCGAGTTCAATGTCCATATTGCCCTTGATCTTGCGGCGGCCAAAAGCATCGGTGAATTCCTTGGTCGGCTTGGTGACCATCGAATAGCCGTTGTAGTCAAGCCAGTCGACCAGCGGGCGAATCGGGGAGTATTCTTCGTTTTCGATCAGGGCGGTGTAGTAAAAAGCGCGCACCAGACGGCCGCGACCGGCAAAAACCTCAAGCAGACGCTTATAGTCGATGTCGAAGCCCAAACCGCGAGCAGCAGCGTAAAGATTGGCCCCATCAATAAACATCGCACATCGTTCTTCTTTGTAAAAAATCATGATTTCCTCTGTCCTTCGTGAAAAATGTTAACGTTCACAGTGTGATTCGTTGGCAGGAACGACAAGTTTAATATGATACCCAAAAAAGGCAACAAAAAATATCTTTGCCGACGAAAACACAGGCTAATCATAACGTAAAAACCGCGCTGATTCAATAAACTAAATATAGTTTTTTCAAGCACTAGATCTATTCGTCACAATTTCAGGATGTTAAAGAAATAAAAAATTGAATAGGTGAAAAATTCTTCGCTCAACGGCTGCCATAAAAAGGCAACAAACTATTATAATTGGGTAATTGCTAATGGGCGTAGCGTGGGGCATAAACTACCGATTATGCTTCGGCATAGACAAAAGCTGTATTTTGACTTATTGAACCGCTCGATCAACATAACCCGAACGAAGATAAACGGGGCTATCGGTAAGAGGATGTAGGAATGGCAAGAGTAACCGTTGAAGATTGCGTGCTGCAGGTGCCTAATCGTTTCGAACTCGTGATGCTCGCGGGGCATCGGGCGCGCTCGCTCGGATCGGGCGCGGAATTGCGCGTCGAACGCGACCGCGATAAAAATCCGGTCGTCGCCCTGCGCGAAATTGCCGAGCAGAAGCTCGATCTCGGCGGGCTTGAGGAAAGCCTGATCAAAGGCCTGCAGAAGCGTATCGAACCAGAACAGCCCGAAGAGGAAGTGGTTGAGCTGATGGCGGGCGAGCAGCAAAACTGGATCGGCGGCGACGAAGCCGAAGACACCGAAGATGAGGCTGACGAAGAGCTTGAGGAAGAAGAGGGCGAAGTAGCGGCTGAGGGTGCCGTCGAAGGCACGTTTGAGGACGCCAAAGTCGAGGATTAAGGGGGCGAAGGTTCGAGGCTAGAGGTTGGTAAGTAAAGTTAAGGGATTGTGTCGTAAGCTCTACCCCTTGCTTAGTCCGACCCCGATCCTCCAACCTCCAAGCGTCCTATGTCGAATCCTGATCCCCAATCCCCACCCGTTCCGCCGAAACCGCCAAGGCTGATGCGCCAATACGAGCTGGTCGAGCGGGTGCGCGCATACGATCCGAACGTCGATGAAAAACTCCTGAACCGCGCTTACGAATTTTCGATGCAGGCGCACGGCACGCAGACCCGCGCTTCGGGCGATCCGTATTTCTCCCACCCGCTGGAGGTTGCCGGCTTTCTGACCGACATGAAGATGGACGCGACGACGATCGCGACGGCGCTGCTGCACGACACGGTCGAGGACACGCTGGCCTCGCTCAACGATATCCAGAAACTGTTCGGCGCCGACGTGGCGCGGCTTGTGGACGGCGTCACCAAACTGTCGCGCATCGAATTTCAGAACGATCAAGCCAAGCAGGCCGAGAATTTTCGTAAACTCATCCTCGCGATGTCGGAGGATATTCGCGTCCTGCTGGTCAAGCTTGCCGACCGGCTGCACAATATGCGCACGCTGCATTACCTGAAAGATCCCGACAAGCGCCGCCGCATCGCCCGCGAGACGCTGGAGATTTACGCGCCTTTGGCCGAACGCATCGGTATTGAGAAGCTGCAGAACGAGCTGGAGGAGCTGTCCTTTGCCGAGCTTTATCCCGACGCCCATACCAGCATCATCACGCGCCTGAAATTCCTGCGCCGCGAGGGCGGCGATATGATTGAGCGCGTCATCACGGGATTGTCGCAGGCGCTGATCGAAGGCGGGGTGAACCCGCGCATCGACGGACGCGAAAAGACGCCGTATTCGATCTGGCGCAAGATGCGCCGTAAAAACGTCGCCTTCGAGCAACTCTCCGACATCATGGCGTTCCGCATCATCGTCGATACGGTCGGGCAATGCTATCAGGCGCTCGGCGTCATCCACAGCCGTTTCCACGTCGTGCCGGGGCGGTTCAAGGATTACATCTCGACGCCCAAGCCGAACCAGTATCAAAGTCTGCATACCGGCATCATCGGGCCGGAGCAGGAGCGCATCGAAATCCAGATCCGGACGCAGGCGATGCATGAAATCGCCGAGCTCGGCGTCGCGGCGCACTGGAGCTACAAGGCTGGCGACCAACCCAAAGACGGCATGCAATACCGCTGGCTGCGCGAGCTGCTCGACATCGTCGAACACGCCCAGAAGCCGGAGGAATTTCTCGAAAACACCAAGCTGGAACTGTTTCAGGATCAGGCTTTCTGCTTTACGCCGAAGGGCGATCTGATCGCCCTGCCGCGCGGCGCGACGCCGATCGATTTCGCCTACGCCGTGCATAGCGGCGTCGGCGACATGACGGTCGGAGCCAAGGTTAATGGCCGCATGGTGCCGTTGCGCACCGCGCTCAAGAACGGCGATCAGGTCGAGATCATCACGCAGAAAGGCGGCACGCCCTCACCGGCTTGGGAGCGGTTCGTCGTCAGCGGCAAGGCCAAATCCTGCATCCGCCGCTTTATCCGCGCCCAGCAGCGCACGGAATTCATTTTGCTGGGACGTTCGATTCTGGAAAAGCTCTGCAAGCAGGAAGGCCTCGAATTTTCCGAAAAAGCGTTCGAGGCGGTCGCCAAGAATTTCCAGAGCGCTTCCCTGGAAGATTTGCTCGCCAATATCGGCGCCTCGCTGCAACCGCCGCGCGATGTGTTGAATGCCGCCTATCCGGCGCATAAATCGAAACCGCCAGCGGCAGAAACCGCGACCGACAAAGCGGCGGCGAAGGCGAAGGCCAAAACGGCGCTCGCGCCGTTGACGCTGAAAGGCCTTATCCCCGGCATGGCGGTGCATTACGCGCGCTGCTGCCATCCTTTGCCGGGCGACGGCATCGTCGGTATCGTTACCACCGGCAAGGGCGTCACGATCCACACGACGGATTGCGAGACCCTCGAAAGTTTCGCGCGCACGCCGGAGCGCTGGATCGACGTCGGCTGGGACGACGGCGCGCAGGGGCATGAGGACCGCACT
>CAIQVS010000056.1 GCA_903875345.1 uncultured Pseudomonadota bacterium
CCGATCGTGGTTCCAAATAATCGTGACGCTACATCGGCGACAGCCTTTGCTCGTCCAGCATCCGATCCTTCGCTAGCCATTGTGGCGGAGGTTCCAATACAAATTGGAGATCCGTCTGGATTGCAACGGTTCCGAAGGCGTCGGACGAGGATAGCTACGTCTGCGCCTTGCCGACCGCGATATGTGTGCAGCTCATCAAGAACGATAAAATCGAGTCCGTTTGCATTGTCGATAACCTTAACATCGAGATCATCCTGACGCGTCAGCAAAAGCTCGGCCATCATGAAATTCGTGAGAAGAATATCTGGCGGATTCTCAGCGATCTGCTGTCGTTCTTTATCACTATCCTGCCCGGTATAGCGACGCACGACAGGCTTCAATTCCTCCGGTAACCCTGATTGCGAAATGAATTTTTCAATTTCCTTGATCTGGCTGTTGGCGAGCGCATTCATCGGATAGACGATAATGGCACTTGTCTTGCGGGGGCGCCCCATCTTTCTGGCCCTCACAATCGCATCAACAATCGGGACAAAAAAGCAAAGCGATTTCCCCGACCCAGTTCCAGTCGTCACTACATAGCTTTGGCCAGCGCGCGCCTTCGCTATAGCTTGTGCTTGATGCCTATAGAACCTGAGTGGCATGCCGCCAGATCGAAATACTTTGCCAGTGGCCTCATCAAGATCGCCAGAGGCGACTAGATCATTAACAGTCGGCCCGGAAAGAAAACGCGGATTCAAAGATAAAAGAGCGTCAGGCCAAAAGCGCCCAGCATCATATTGACGCTCGACCTCACGACTCAGATCCTCTGAGCGGATTGTCGAAAATGATCGCGAAAAACGCGCATAGGAATCTATTAAATGGTGATCAAAGTCAAAAGCCTTCATTGACCACCTCCCATCCCGTTGTTGGTCTCACCATAGCAGCAGTTTTTCAATATAGCGGAATGATGCTTGGTCATTTTTTTGCTCTGCTGTTCTGTGTTTCAACCCATTTTTCAAGTTTTTTTCTTGAAAATCGCCATGAGCCGCCGACTTTAAAGCCAGGGATGTCGCCATCTGCGACCAGGCTGTAAACGGTCTTCTCTGCCAATTTTAGCATCTCTGCGACTTCGCGGATGGTAAGAATGTCGTCTTTCATGTTTTGGGTTGCCAAAGTTGAAGCATTTTAGGTGGAGAAAATACGGCAAAATTCTCCAATAGTGAAGGCTAATTCTGCGTGACTTGATTAATATAAAGAATTTTCAGAATGATTGCTTGATAGCGTAACCAAGCCGCGCATAGCCCTTCACACGTTTTTCGGCCATGCGCTCCAGCATGGGGATTTGTCGGTCGACATAGTCGTAAATGATGACTTCTTTCTTGGCGTGATGCAAACGGTGCAGGCGTCCGGCGTATTGAGCTAAAGTTCCGTGCCACGAAATCGGCATGGCCAGAAACAGCGTATCAAGGCGCGGATCATCAAAACCTTCGCCGATATAACGTCCTGTCGCCACGATGACACGAGGTTCGGTTTCTGAAATGTCGGCAAGCCGTTGCATGGTTTGTTTGCGAGCTTTGTCGCTCAAGCCTCCGTGCATGACAATGGTGTGCGGGCAGATATCATTTAGATGTTCGGCAATTTGGATCGCATGTTCCTTGCGCTCGGTTAAAATCAACGGCGTTCTATTGCCGATCAAGGCTTCTTGAACATCACGATAAATCATGTTGTTGCGTGACGCATTGTCGACGATATGGGCATAAAGCTGATGAATAGCCAGCTTGGTCTCGCTCTCTGATTGCGGCGGAGGCAAGAGCTGCGTATCACGGACAATGACCTGATGCGTGAATGGACGCTGCGATGCCTGCTCGCGTGGATCGACGCGATAGCGGATGGGGCCGCATTGCATGAAAATAATCGGATGATGCCCATCCTTGCGCGTGGCAGTGGCGGTCAGGCCAAGCACATATTTGCCTTTGAAGGCGCGAGCCACGGCTTCGAAACTGACCGCCGAGAGGTGATGGCATTCATCGACGATCAAATGACCGTAATTGGCGACAAGGTCATCGACTTCATTTTTACGACACAG
>CAIQVS010000057.1 GCA_903875345.1 uncultured Pseudomonadota bacterium
CGCCTGCAGCAAAATCGGCGCGACTTTCTTTTCAAAGACCTCTCGGCTAACGTCGCTTGGGTAGTTGCGCTTCATGGCTTCCTCCGCTGGTGAGGAATCCTTGAATCAATTTCCCGTTAAAAGATCATGAACAGGTTCTTATGAAAATTTTGTTTACCCAACAGGATTTACGGTCTGCCTTTACAAGACTGCAATCGGCGGCGCGAGTTTAGCCCATGTCTCTCACCGAAACCCTTGCGCGCGTTCGGGCGCGATACGACGAATTGAGCCACACGTTGGCGCAACCCGGTCTTGCGAACGACCAGTTCGCCAAGCTGTCCAAGGAGTATTCCGATTTAACCCCGGTCGTTGACTCGATCATTGAGCTGCAGAAATCGCAAAGAGAAATGGCGGACGCTGAGGCGATGCTGTCCGATCCGGACATGCAAGCGGAGGCGAAGCGCGAGATCGAAATTCTGCGCGGCGCGATCCCGACTCTGGAAAAGCAGGTGCAGAAAATGCTGCTGCCCAAGGATGCCGCCGACGAACGCAACGCTATTCTTGAAATCCGCCCTGCCGCCGGTGGTGACGAAGCGGCGTTGTTCGCCGCCGTGCTGTTCGAGATGTATCATCGTTACGCCGCCGTGCGCGGCTGGAAATTCGAAGTTCTGGAACTGGCGCAAAGCGATCTCGGCGGGCTGAAGGAAGGCATCGCGATGATCAGCGGCAAGGGTGTGTTCGCGCGCCTCAAATTCGAAACCGGTGTGCATCGCGTCCAGCGCGTGCCGCAAACGGAGGCCTCAGGGCGTGTGCATACCTCGACGGCGACGGTGGCTGTGCTGCCGGAGGTTGAGGACGTCGATATTCATATCGACGAGAAGGATTTGAAGATTGACGTTTATCGCGCCTCCGGTGCCGGTGGGCAGCATGTCAACAAGACCGAAAGCGCGGTGCGCATCACGCATCTGCCGTCGGGCGTCGTCGTGGCAATGCAGGAGGAACGCTCGCAGCATAAAAACCGCGCCAAGGCGATGAAAGTTCTGGCCTCGCGGTTGTTCGAGCAGCAGCGCAGCGCTCGTGATGCCGCCCACGCCGCGACGCGCAAGAGTCAGGTCGGTACGGGTGACCGCTCCGAACGCATTCGCACCTATAATTTTCCGCAAGGGCGCGTCTCTGATCACCGCATCGAATTGACCCTTTATAATATCGACGATGTCCTGAACGGCACGGCGCTCGATGATTTTATCGATGCGCTGATTACCCGTGACGAAGCTGAGAAGTTGGCCGAGTTGACCGCGAATTCGTGATGTCATGAACGGGCCACGATTACAGCATTTCATCCATACAATCGAACAATGCTTTAAAGCTTCAGGCATCGATAACCCGTCGCTGGATGTGCGGTTGCTGGTTCAGCATGCGCTGGGGCTAAATCATGCGCAAATGTTGAGCCAATCGGAGCGAATTCTAACGACAGAAGAAATCGCCGCCATTGAGCCGCTGACGGCGCGGCGGCTTCGGCGTGAACCTGTCGCCCGTATTCTGGGTGAACGCGAATTTTGGAGCCTGCCTTTCGGCCTCAATGAAGCGACTTTGGAGCCTAGGCCGGACAGCGAAACTCTGGTCGAGGCGGTGTTAAGGCAGCTTGACGACAGGCGTGGAGAAAATCTTTCCATCCTTGATCTCGGTACCGGGACGGGATGTTTGTTGCTGGCGTTACTGAGTGAATGCCAGAAAGCCAAAGGTCTCGGCATCGACATTGCTCCGCGTGCGATTGAACAGGCAAAAACAAATGCGAAAAATCTTGGTCTAAACTCTCGTGCCGAATTTCGGGCGGGTAATTGGCTGTGCGGCATCGACGGAAAATTCGACGTGATCGTCTCAAACCCTCCCTACATAGCGCATGATGAAATTGAGACATTGCAACCGGAAGTGCGTGACTATGATCCGCGCATGGCCTTGGATGGGGGGGGCGATGGGTTGGACGTCTATCGATCTTTAATTCCGTGTCTTGGCAATGTCCTAAAATCCAAAGGCATCGTCGCCTTTGAAGTCGGACAGGGGCAGGCCGCGAGTGTTAGCGCACAACTACGTGAGGCCGGATTCGGCAATATTGAAATGGTCCGAGACCTCGGCGGTATTGAACGTGTCGTTATTGCCTTAAACGCCTGAGCAATTAGGCGAGCTTTGTCCGGTTTCGCTTGCCCCGACTCAAAAAGCGCGTCACGCTGCTTGGCAACAGAAAATATCCCTCCTTCCCAGAATCCTTGTGATGTCATTTGATCTTGTCCTTGGCGGTGTAACGGCGGTAGGGCTTGCGCTCTATCTTTTTTATGCCCTCATTCACCCCGAAAAATTTTGAGGGATTATGACCGTCAATGGTTTTCTCCAATTTTTGACATTCTTTGTTCTCACGGTTGTCCTAGCTTCGCCTTGCGGCGCGTACCTTAAAAAAGTGCTGAACGGCGAGCGTGTGTGGCTCAGCATGGTTTTCAGTCCGATTGAGCGATTTATTTACCGCGCAATCGGAGTTAGCGCAGACGCGCAGCAGAGTTGGAGGGGGTATCTCGCGTCGATGTTTCTGTTCAACCTGCTCGGTGGAGTGGTGCTGTTTGCCATTGTTATGCTGCAGGATCATTTGCCGCTTAACCCGCAGAAATTGACGCATGTGACGCCTGATCTGGCGTTCAATATCGCGGTGAGTTTTATCACCAACACCAACTGGCAGTCTTATAGCGGCGAGACGACTCTAAGTTATTTCAGCCAGATGTGCGGCTTGACGGTACAAAATTTTCTGTCTGCCGCTACGGGGCTGGCGATAGCGGTGGCTGTGGTGCGTGGTTTTATGCGTAAGGAGAGCAGGGGGCTGGGCAATTTCTATGTCGATGTGACGCGCTCGACACTCTATATTTTATTGCCGCTTTCCTTTGTGTTTGCTTTGTTTTTGGTATGGCAAGGTGTGCCGGACACGTTGTCGCCTTCGGTGCAGGCGACGACCGTGGAGGGGGCGCAGCAGGCAATCGCCGTCGGTCCCGTCGCCAGCCAGATTGCGATCAAGATGCTCGGTTCAAACGGTGGCGGATTTTTTAATGCTAACGCCGCGCATCCCTATGAAAACCCGACGCCGCTTTCGGATTTTGTTCAACTCATCAGTATTCTTCTGTTTCCCATAGCTCTGGTGTTCGCGTTCGGGCGCATGATCGGCGACCGACGTCAGGGATGGGCGTTGTTTGCCAGCATGACGGTGCTGTTCGTCGCGCTCTTCGGCTTGTGCTACATGGCCGAGGCAAACGGCAATCCTGCCTTTGACAAGTTCGGCATTGACCAGAAAATTACCGACACCAACAACGGCGGCAATATGGAAGGCAAGGAAGTCCGCTTCGGCATTCTGAATTCGGCTTTGTGGGCGACGGTGACGACGGCGACCTCCAATGGTTCTGTGATCGCCATGCACGATAGCTTTACGCCGCTTGGCGGCTTGGTTCCGTTGTTCAACATGCTGGTGGGCGAAGTGATTTATGGCGGGGTCGGTTGCGGACTGTATGGGATTCTCGTCTATGTGCTGCTGACGGTCTTTATCGCTGGATTGATGGTTGGGCGCACGCCGGAATATCTTGGCAAGAAAATCGAGTCCTATGAAATCAAGCTCGCGGTTATCGCTATGCTGCTCTATCCGCTTTGCGTATTGGGATTCGGCGTGATTGCTTTGCTGGAGCCTGAAGGAGCTAAATCTCTTTCGACCGTCGGGCCGCATGGGCTTACGCAGATGATCTACGCTTATGCCTCGGCGGCGGCGAACAACGGCTCGGCTTTCGCCGGAATGAACGCCAATACGGTGTTTCAGAATATGTTGCTTGGCGTCGTCATGTTGCTGGGGCGGTTTGGCGTCATTGTGCCGGTGCTGGCGATTGCCGGTTCGTTGGCGATGAAAAAGACCGTCCCGCCTTCGAGCGGAACTTTCCCGACACACGGTCTGATGTTTATCCTCCTGCTGATTTCGGTCATCCTTATGTTCGGAGGTTTGACCTATTTCCCAGTGCTGGCGTTGGGACCGATTGCTGAGCATTTATCCCTCTTCGTTCATCAGGGGGCGTGACATGACCAAAGTATCACAACGTCTGTCATTGTTCGATCCGAAGTTGATCTCCGATGCAGCGTTTCATGCTGTGCTAAAACTTAATCCGGTTCATCTTATTAAAAACCCGGTTATGTTTACGGTCGGGGTTGCGAGCGTGGCCTCGTCGCTGCTGGCGGCGCAGGATGCCATACAAGGCAAGCCGTTCGGCTTTAGTCTGCAAATCGCTTTGTGGCTGTGGTTTACGGTTCTGTTCGGAAATTTTGCCGAAGCAATGGCCGAAGGGCGCGGCAAGGCGCAGGCGGATTCATTGCGTAAAACCAAGACCGATACGATGGCGAAGCTGTTGGCGAGCCGCGATGCGACGACGCATAAGCTGGTTCCTGCGACGGATTTACGGCGCGGTGATTTGGTTCTCGTTGAGGTCGGCGATGTCATTCCCGGAGACGGGGATATTGTGGTCGGCATTGCAACTGTGGATGAATCCTCGATCACGGGGGAATCCGCGCCGGTCATCCGTGAATCCGGCGGCGACCGTTCGGCAGTCACCGGCGGTACGCGCGTCGTATCCGACCGTATCGTCGTCGAAATCGGAGTTGATCCGGGGGAATCATTCCTCGATCGCATGATCGGGCTGGTCGAAGGCGCCAAGCGACAGAAGACTCCGAACGAGATCGCGCTGAATATTCTCCTCATTGGCCTTACGCTGATTTTCCTGATCGTCTGCGTGACGCTGCAGGGTTTTGCCGCTTATTCCGGCGCGATGGTGCCGATGATTTCGCTGATCGCGCTTCTCATCACGCTGATCCCGACGACGATCGGCGGTTTGCTGTCGGCGATTGGCATTGCCGGAATGGATCGCTTGGTTACGTTCAATGTGATCGCTAAATCCGGACGTGCCGTGGAAGCGGCGGGCGATATCGACGTGCTGTTGCTCGACAAGACCGGCACGATCACGTTCGGCAATCGCATGGCGAGCGAATTTATTCCTGCGCCCGGAGTAGCGCCGGAAACTTTGGCTGAGGCGGCGATGATTTGCTCGCTGGAAGATGAAACTCCGGAAGGAAAGTCGATTGTGCATTTGGCGGAGGCGCAACTGAAATGCGTGGCCGCTGAGAGACGTTTGCCGCAAATGCAGTTTATTCCCTTTAGCGCCCACACACGCATGAGCGGCGTCGATTATGACGGCGTCTCGATCCGCAAAGGCGCGCCCGATTCAATCCTTATCCTTTGCGGCACAAGCGGCAGCATAGCGGTGACGCGCTCGATAGAACGTGTCGCCATGACAGGGGGCACGCCCTTGCTGGTCGCGCGCGGCAAACAGGTGCTTGGAGTCGTGCATTTAAAGGACATCGTCAAAAGCGGCATTCATGAACGTTTTGGCATGTTGCGCCGCATGGGCATTCGCACCGTGATGATTACCGGCGATAATCCAATTACTGCGGCAGCGATTGCAGCCGAAGCGGGCGTCGATGATTTTCTTGCAGAGGCGACGCCGGAGAAGAAGCTGGAGCTGATCCGACGTGAACAGGCGCAGGGGCGGTTAGTATCGATGTGCGGCGACGGGTCGAACGACGCGCCCGCTCTGGCTCAGGCCGATGTCGGTGTGGCGATGAACACCGGCACGATGGCGGCGCGCGAGGCGGGGAACATGATCGATCTCGACAGCGATCCTACCAAACTGATCGAAATTGTGATGATCGGCAAACAACTGCTGATGAGCCGTGGCGCATTGACGACGTTCTCTATTGCCAACGACGTCGCTAAATATTTCGCCATTATTCCGGCCTTGTTTATTGGGATATTTCCGGCGATGAAGGCGCTCGACATCATGCACCTCGGTAGTCCTCAAAGTGCCATTTTGTCAGCAATTATTTTCAACGCCTTGATTCTGATTGCGCTGGTGCCTTTGGCTCTGAAGGGCGTTAAGTACAGGCCGGAATCCGCGAGCGTCGTTTTAAGACGCAATTTTCTGGTCTATGGTCTGGGTGGAGTCCTAACGCCTTTCGTCGGCATTAAGGTGATAGATATGATCGTCAGCCGGTTTATGGGGGCGTGAATGTTGAATGAACTTAGAGCGTCCAGCGTTTTATTTGTCATTCTTTTTGTCGTGACCGGCGTTATCTACCCGCTTGTCACATGGCAGACGGCGCAAAAACTGTTTCCGTATCAGGCGAACGGAAGCCTTATAGAAGAAAATGGCAAAATTATCGGCTCCGAATTGATTGGCCAGAGTTTTGTCGCGGAGAAATATTTCCATCCGCGTCCTTCAGCAGCTCAATATGGGTTTGTGGCTGGTGTTATGAGAGATGGCTATGACGCCAGCAATTCTTCCGGCAGCAATCTGGCACCGACAAGCGCGGAGCTCATAAAAGCCATCGGCGAGCGTGCATCGGCGTTGAAGTCATTGAGCGCGGATGCGCCTTTTCCGGTCGATCTGGTCACGAGTTCAGCTAGCGGTCTTGATCCCCATATATCCCCGGATGCGGCGAAGATTCAGTCAGGGCGCGTCGCGGCGGTGCGGCATCTTGATGTCGCCCAAGTCAAGGACTTGATCGAACAGGCGACGGAACCGCGTACATTAGGATTAATTGGCGATGAACGGGTCAATGTGTTAAAATTGAACCGCGCCCTTGATCTCCTCGCGTCCACAACGCCGCAATGAACGACACCGACGAAAATCGTCCCTCACCTGAAGCGCTTCTCGAGGAAGCCAAGAAGGAACAGCGCGGCAAGCTGAAAATTTTTATCGGCGCGGCGCCGGGTGTTGGCAAAACTTTTTCCATGCTGCGCGCTGCACATGCGCGCAGCAAAGCCGGAGTCGATGTCGTCGTTGGCTTTGTTGAAACGCATCAGCGCGGCGAAACCGATGCCTTGGTGTCGGGGCTGGAAGTTATGCCGCGCCTTACGATTTCCTATCGCGGCATTGAATTTCAGGAACTGGATCTGGATTCCGTCTTGAAACGGCGTCCGCAGCTTGTCTTGGTTGATGAGCTGGCGCATTCCAACATCCCCGGAGCGCGCCATCCGAAACGCTATCAGGACGTCGAGGAATTGCTGGAGGCGGGCATCGATGTCTATACGACCCTGAATGTTCAGCACATCGAAAGTCTTAACGACATTGTTGCGCGCATTACCGGCGTTACGGTGCGAGAAACGGTGCCGGACAGCGTCGTCCAGAAAGCGAATTCGATCGAGCTGATCGACCTGACGCCGGAAGAGCTTTTGCAACGCCTTAAGGAAGGAAAAGTTTACATTCCTGAGCAAGCGCGGCTGGCGATGAACCGCTTCTTTACGGCGGGCAATCTGACGGCATTGCGTGAGCTGGCCTTGCGCCAAGCCGCCGCGCGCGTCGATGACCAGATGACCAGTTATATGCGCCAGCACGCTATCGAAGGGCCTTGGCCTGCGAGCGAGCGCGTTATGGTTTGCATCGCCGATGACGGGCAGGGTAGTTCCTTGGTGCGCACGGCCAAGCGCAGCGCCGAGCGTCGTCAGGCGGAATGGATCGCCATTTATATTGAAACGCATCGCCACATGCAGTTACCGGAAAGCGTGCGGCGCGACATTACGCGCTCACTCCATCTCGCCGAGAGTCTCGGCGGCGAGGTCATGACGGTTGCCAGCGAAGATATCGCAGGTGAAC
>CAIQVS010000058.1 GCA_903875345.1 uncultured Pseudomonadota bacterium
AGTCTGAAACAAATCGTCCGATCCGCTCTTTCCCTTTGTAAACAAGGCCTGCGTTATCTCATCTTCTGTGCTCAATCCCTCAAAATCCCATATCCACTAAAAATCATGGGGTGGTAAGGCCGCAGACGATTCTGTTGCAATGTGCTATGAAAAGGCTAGGGTCTGGACAGAACATGGTTTTTGCCTCTTCTGCATGCCATGCAACAATCCTCAATGATGGGGATAGCAGAATGAAAATTTTGGTTACCGGAGGGTGTGGCTTCATCGGCTCGCATCTGGTGGATGCGCTTATGCAACGCGGGGACAGGGTGCGTATTCTTGACGATCTGTCGAGCGGCACGCGCGATTGGCTGCCAACAGGTGCCGAGCTTCATGTAGGCTGTGTTACAGACGCCGAAACCGTCTCCCACGCGATGGAAGATGTGGATGCTTGCTATCACCTCGCCGCCATCGCCTCGGTGCCGGAATGCCGCCGGAACTGGTACGCCTCACACCGTATAAACCAATCCGGTCTTGTCAATGTTCTGGATCAGGCAACGCGAACGGCAGGGGCGGCGTGGCTTGCAGTCGGGCTTGCCGGTTGTTTATGCATCATCGGCGGCTGTATACGGCGATGATGAACGTATTCCATTGAAAGAACAGCAGCCCGCTACCCCAATTTCCGGCTACGGGTGCGATAAAAGCGGCTGCGAACTTCAGGCAAGAGCCGCAGGCATGATGTACGGCCAGCCCAGCCTAGGCCTGCGTTTTTTCAATGTGTATGGTTCGCGCCAGAATCCATGCTCACCATACTCCGGCGTTATCAGCCGTTTTTTCGACCTTGCGGCGCGGCGCGATCCGCTTGTCATTTATGGTGACGGCAAACAAGCGCGCGATTTCATTCATGTGAATGATATTGTACGCGCCTTGCTTTTGGCTCTGAATCATAGCCGATCTTCGGCGCCCGTTTATAATGTCTGTACCGGCCATGCCATCAGCATTCTTGATCTTGCTAGGAAGATCATGGTGATTACCGGCTCTGGCGCGCCGCTTGCTTTCGCGCCGCCGCGTGCCGAAGATATCCGTTGTTCCGTGGGCGACGCTGCATGCGCGAGCAAGGAGCTTGGCTTCACGGCAAAGATGGCGATCGATGAGGGGCTATCTTCGCTCTATCGCGAATTAGAGGCTGCCAAGCAGCGTTGCTGATTCACGACACGCGATGCCGCATAAGAAAATATTGTCCGCCCTTGAATATCTTGACATAACGGGCGCCTTCGTCGGTCGCTAAAAACTGCTCCATTGCAAGCAAGCCCCCATACAGTCCGGGTGTGCTGGCTGGGTCTTCGCATATAATGATGCCGCCCGGAACGATGTGCGGGCTTATTTTTTGTAAAGCCGCAAGTGTCGGCTCGTACATATCGACATCTATATTGGCAAAAACAATTTTTGTGATCTCGGCGGGCAAAGAACCTTCGCAGATATTAGATGGCACAAGCCTGTAAGGGGTTTTAATATGGCTGAACGTTTCTTTTAAATGAGCCATGGTCATTTCAACGCCGAACAATCCGTGGGTGCCATCCCAAATAGCGTCAGCGCTTTCCTTCGCCTCCACATAGTCGAACCCGTCAAATGTATCGAGCAACCATAGTGTCCTAGGCTGTTTCAGCCGCCCACGATCCATCTGGCGGTCAAGGTAATGCATCGTTGTTAAAGCGCTGCCGCCTAGAAAAACCCCAAACTCAATGCAATCGCCTTCAAGGTGCTCGACGAGGGATAAAGCCTCACAAATATTTTCGTGGACATTCATGTTGTAGCCCACGATGCGATCTATCTTGTCCTGTGTGCTGGAGATAGCTTCGTAGGCCATGCGGTCGACAAAGCGATAACTCGTTTTTGAAAAGTCGAGATGAGGAATGTAATGACCGCCATGTTCGTGAATGCGGCGGACCTCCGGCAGAGCATCTGAATCGCATAGGTAATATATATAGAAAATACCATCCTTAATTTCTTCGGCGGAAAGGGCGGCTACGCTTCGCAAGCGTTTGGCGTTGGCGAGGGCCGGCGCTTCAATGTCTTGGTCCGATAGTAAATAAATCCTTTTGTCCGCGAACTGATGCGGGCCAACGTCGCGGTCGCGGTGCAAAAAATTTCTGAAAAGTTCATCAGTGCTGAAACGTTTAAAAGGATCCATTTGGGGCAACTCCATTATCGAGGCAAAAACTGGCCCCGAACTAAAGGGGGTATTAAACAGTCGTACATATGGGCAGCAAGAATCTGCCTTTAACGAAAACTAACGCCTAAATCGCATAAGCCTTCTCCATAAGGCCAAACACATATTGCGTCCCCCGTGCAGGCTGCGTTCTTCCAGACAAGAAAAGATGAATTTCTCCTTGAACGGAAATGAGAGCAGTCCTTTGTTTCTTACATGAGGGACAGATTCAACGAGAACAGAATGTGACCGATCATGGAAAAGTGCTTTGTTTCTTGGGCTGATCTGGCTTTGTCGGATCATCGATGCCGACCATCTAAGATGATCAACTGCAAAACGATGATAGGCGGATCTAATACGTTCGTCGCCCTGTGCATAAACGGCTTTACGCATTTCCGTTAATACATCGATTATATCCAGCAATCGTTCGCCCTTATTTGCCGTAATCTGTGTGTAGTTCCATTCACGGCGATAGGCGTAGATCTCAATTGGAATAAAGCGAACGGATGTTGCCGCAGTCGCGACGGCAAACCAGAATGGTGTGTCTTCATAATAGATGTTGTCAATAAAACGCAGAGCTTCTGTCTTCAACCATGACGTTTTGTATATCTTTAAACATGCTGTCGTAAGTTTCCATCCATGCTCACTGAACCAATCAAGAAAATCGCTGCGGTTCATCGTATTCACGATAGGCAGGATGTCCCGTCCCCATGTAGTGATCGTTGGCTTGCCTTCGAATATGAGCCATCCGCTAAAAAGCACAATTTGAGGCAATTCCGGAAGAAGTTTGAGATGATCCAGAAGATAAATCAGATTGTCGGGCAGAATGTAGTCGTCGCCATCGACGACAAAAATATATGTTCCGGTTGCGTGTGACATCGCCCAATTGCGGCTTTCCCCCAGCAGTCCGATATTTCTGACCCGGATCGTGATGTCGATGCCCAATTTTTTAAGAAGTTCGGTTTTTTCAAGATAAGCGGTCAGCGCTTCGGGGCAAGAATTATCAAAAATATCGAGGATGTATTCGGCGCGGTCACGTAATTTGAGCAGGCTCGACCATAAGGAATCAAAAAGGCGAACTTGCGATGTCGCAGCCGCGATGCAGAAGGAGATATCTTTCATCGTATGGCCTCTCGGATAGCCGCCCTCAGCTTGCTTGTCCGGACGTAATAGATCGCAAGCCCAAGCATGGCGTTTAACCATGCGAGGGAAAGCCACATTTTCCTATAGAGCCACGGCGCTTTGGCAAACGGCATATGGCTCTGATGGCATAACTCCACCCACTCCGCGTGGCGAAGCTGGCTGATTTGAATGTCACGGCAATGGGGGAAGGGATATTTCCACGAATAGACGCCTATCTGGTCGTTATCCAATACGAGCAGGTCTTCTGTAAAAAGTTTTTCATTGAGTGCGAGGGTCTTCTTATCGTGGTAGCAGTAGTGAGGAAAGGCATCGTAAGTGAGAACCCCTTTTTTGACCAGAAAGGAAACGAAGATCCATTGTTCCGGCGTATAGCGGGACCAACCGCTGAAGGAGGGTGTTCGCGGTTGTCGCCGATTCTGAAAATAATGCAAGTCTTCCTTTCCCATGAGCGGAATATCGAACAGGTCGAGAATATCTTCTCTCCGTCCCATAAAAATCCAGTCGCAGGGATGAAACAAGTGCGGAATAAGTCCTTTGGTCCAGTTTCGCGTCGACAAGGCGTAAATCATGACCGGTTGGGAAAACACACAGCCGCGCGGTCTGGCCTCCACGTGGCACCTGTAATAATGGAGAAAAAGATTATGTCTGAGGATTGCGTCGGAACGGGTCTTCAACAGGTAGGTGCGCGTTGCCTTCTTGATTCCGGCAAGAGAGGAGACAATTTGACGATTAACATTGAATGTGACGGACCCGGCATTGTCCGGGCCAGGATCTTTCGAAAGGACAAGCACAATATTCAGCTCTTTAAGAAATGGAGCCTTTGCGTCAATCGCGCCCTCCCATGAAGAAAAGATGATTTCCGCATTTGGAAAGAACTTGCGGTAGCTTCGCAACACCTGCGCTGACGTATTCCCATCCTCGTTGTAGTTTGGTCCTTGAACGACAATGGATATGTCTTCGTAAAGCTGCATAGTAGGTCCGACCGGTGAAGCTTTTGAGAAGGGAGACGAGAACATTTAGGATATGCGACGCGCCACGAGATAGCTTAGGAGCCGTTACGAAGCAAGCGAATCAAACAGCAAGAGGTTTCATCCTATCCAGACAACGAAGCAAACGCAAAAAAGCGGTGTAACCTTTCTTGCCATCCCATTTTTTCATGATGCCAGAAAATCGTTCATAACCAATTGTTTCAAAGCCTCTTTCAGCAGAAGAAGGAGGCGATGAGAGGACGTTTTGAACATTTGGCGCGGTGCGTCGAGAAGGCAACCTGACGCTGACGCATGAAGGCGACGAATTGCGCGTCGATAATCTGCCGCGGCTTAAGTTGAACGGCATGACGAATGCGCATTTATGTAAGAGCCTGTTCATGATCTTTTTATGAGCAGAGCGAGGAAAGCGAGAGCGACCATGTTCAGGCTGGTGTTGAGTTTACGCTCGCAGTTTTTCCAAAGTCTGCGGCATTTGTCGAGCCACGCGAAGGAACGCTC
>CAIQVS010000059.1 GCA_903875345.1 uncultured Pseudomonadota bacterium
CCGGACCCGTCACGGGATCTGAGGTCGCCGCGAGCATCGGCAAGGGACTCGCCGCCGCCGCGCTCGCCGTCAAACTGAATGGCGAGATGGTCGATCTGAACCGTCCGATCGAGCAGGACTCTGCGATTGAAATCGTCACGCGCAAATCGCCGGAGGCCTTGGAGCTGATCCGTCACGACACGGCGCATGTGCTCGCCGAAGCGGTGCAGGAACTTTTCCCCGGCACGCAGGTGACGATTGGCCCGTCGATTGAAAACGGATTCTATTACGACTTCGCGCGTGATGAGCCGTTCTCGACCGAGGATTTCCCCAAGATCGAAGCCAAGATGCGCGAGATCGTCGCGCGTGACGCGCCTCTGGTGCGCGAGGTTTGGAACCGCGACGACGCGATCAAGTTTTTCGAAAGCAAAGGCGAGAAGTATAAAGCCGAGCTGATCCGTGATTTGGCCGCTGACCAGACGATTACGCTTTATGCCCAAGGCGCATGGAAGGATTTATGTCGTGGGCCGCATTTGCCGTCGGTCGGCAAGGTTGGCACGGCGTTCAAATTGACGAAACTCGCGGGCGCGTATTGGCGCGGCGATCATCGCAATGCCATGTTGCAACGTATCTACGGCACGGCGTGGCGCGACGACAAGGAACTGCAAACCTATCTGACGATGATCGAGGAAGCCGAGAAGCGCGACCACCGCAAGATCGGCAAGGAACTCGATTTGTTCCATTTTCAGGACGAGGCCGCTGGCAGCGTCTTCTGGCATCCGAAGGGCTGGACGCTGTATCGCGTGCTGGAGAACTATGTTCGCCGCCGTCTGGACAAAGCCGGTTATGTCGAGGTTTTCGCGCCGCAGCTGATCGATAATTCGATTTTCAAGGCCTCGGGGCATTGGGATTTATACGGCGACAATATGTTCAAGATTTCCGTGCCGCCGCGCGAAGGAGAAGGCGAGCCGAAGCTTATCGGATTGAAGCCGATGAACTGCCCCGGGCATGTGCAGATTTTTAGGCAGGGGATTAAAAGCTACCGCGATTTGCCGATTCGCATGGCCGAATTCGGCGTGTGCCACCGCAACGAGGCGCACGGCGCATTGCACGGGCTGATGCGCGTGCGGCAATTCGTGACCGACGACGCCCATATTTTCTGCGCCGAAAGCCAGATCCAGAGCGAGAGCATTGCGTTTTGCGAATTGCTGCGCTCGGTCTATGCGGATTTGGGATTTGAGATCGCGCGGGTGCGTCTGGCTGACCGTCCTGAAAAGCGAGTCGGCTCGGACGCCGTGTGGGACAAGGCCGAGCAAGCCCTGCATCAGGCGTTGAAAGCCGCTGGACTGGATTACGACATCAATTCCGGCGACGGCGCTTTTTACGGACCGAAGATCGAGTTCTATCTCAAGGACGCGATTGGCCGCGAATGGCAATGCGGCACGCTGCAGGTCGATTTCAACATGCCGGAACGTCTGGACGCTACCTATATAGGTGAAGACGGGCAGAAACACCGCCCGGTGATGCTGCATCGCGCGATTCTCGGCTCCATGCACCGCTTCATCGGTATTCTGGTCGAACAGTACATCGGCAAATTCCCGCTTTGGCTCGCGCCGGTGCAGGCGGTCGTTTGCACGATTACGAATGATGCCGATGCCTATGCCGAGGAAGTGCGTTGCGCGTTCGTGGCGGCGGGGCTTCGTGTGCAAATCGATGCCAGCCCCGAAAAAATCAACGCCAAGATCAGGGATCACAGCTTGCAGAAAATTCCGTTGCAACTCGTGGTCGGGCGCAAGGAGATGGAGAACAAGACGGTGGCGCTGCGTCGTCTCGGCGGCGAGGCGCAGGAAGTGTTGCCGCTCGCCGATGCCGTGCGCATCATCGCGGCGGAAGCAAGGGCACCGGATATGGTGGGCTGATAAAATGATAACCGTTTGATAAACAATAGCTTTATTTAATGGTTATGTTTTTATCTTTTTGGTTTCATGTCTAAAGCGTATAAGGACTGGCGGCAATTCATAAGAATTGTTGAACAAGGTCTGAAACCATTTAACAGAGGGGGAATTATAAAATGTCATTGAAAACAACGCGTAGAGGATTGTTAGGGCTGGGGGTGGCAGCGGCAGTAACCGGTGCGTTTCCTAAAGCCGCAAAAGCAGCTCTGGCAGCGATGGACTGCAACAACGGCGAAGATGGCGGCGCACGAGGCAGCTATGGCCATTTTTCTGCTTACACCCCTTTATTGTTTGCAGCCGATGCGGACATTAGCTCTTCTCCGAAGCTTGTAAATGTTACCGCTACCACGACCGGCAGTGGACAGCCCATTGCGTATGGATATGAGGTTATTTTCGCTAATTCAGATCCTACAAAACCGGTTAACAGTGTCACCTATACTAAGGCTGACTTTTCTCAACCCGGTAAGGTTACATTTTCCAACCCGGTTGTAGCCGAGGGCGCTTATCTCAGTGACGTTTCTGCGGCTCCAGCCAAATTGAATGGCGTTGATTTTGACTGGGGGGGCAACGGAAAGGTCAAAATCCATAAAGACATTCGTGAATGGGAAAGCGGTGCTGAGGAGCAAATCAACTTAAGAACAGGCCGTTGTGTAGCTTCGACGGGGCCAAACGTAGCATTGACGCCTCGTAGATAAAATGAAAAAACCGCCGTGCGGATAACCGACACGGCGGTTTTAATAAGACGTAACGTCCGGTTCTTACTGAGCCGGAGGTGTCGTCGCAGGAGCCTGCGAGCTTGCGCCCGACGACTTCTTGGCGTGGTGACGCTTCGTGGCATGACGCGCATGCTTCTTCGAAGCAACGCCAGTCGTCGACGGCTTACCTGCTGAAGTCGTGGCGGGAGCTGCGGGAGCCATAGCTCCTGCATCCTGAGCCAGAACGGGGCCGGCGACGAAAGCTGCAACGGCAGCTGCCGCGACCAAAAGTTTTACTGAACGCATGTTGAAAGTCCTTTCCTAGGGGTAGTTGATCCGACCCGGGTGAGCCGTTAGTTGATAGATAAACAAAAAAGCATGGCAAAATAAGGGCGTCAATGCAGATTTGTTGTGGCAGTCGAATTTTTTCTGCCGAACGCTCTAAAAACCACACTTTTATCGAAGTCATCGGCGCCTCGTGATTTTGGGTGAGCCTGAGATTTGAGCAACGGCGGATCAAGAAAGGCGCTGATTCGGGGCTTGGCGGACGATCTAGGCTTGCATAATCCGATTCACGATTTATAAATCATGACTTCCAATCCCATCCGGAGATTACGAATGTCCCCTTGGTTTCGCCGCGTTTTCTTAACCTTGATCGTTGGTGTGGCCGGTATGGCCGGTCAGGCTACTCCGGCGATGGCTGATGACAATTTGGCGTCCATTCAGGGGCACGATCAGGCGGTTAAAAACCCTGTGGGCAAGTTTATTCAGAATCTTGGCGACAGTGTGATCACGATTATCGCCGACAAAAAGATTACCCCGGATCAGCGGACGGACAAGTTCCGCGATATTCTGCGGACATCGTTTGATTTGCAGACAATAGGGCGATTCGTCATTGGCCGGACGTGGAATTCGGCGACACCTGATCAGCAGAAAGAATATATGCGCCTGTTTCAGGAGCTGGTGATCAAGAATTACGGCAGCCAGATGACGCTTTACACCGGCGAAGGATTCACGGTCACGGGCGTGCGCGTGGAATCGGAAAAGGATACCGTGGTCAACAGCCAAATCACCCATCCCGACGGCTCCGAGCCGACCTCGATCGACTGGCGCGTTCGGCAGCGTGACGGCAATCTTGGCATCATTGATGTGGTGGTTGAGGGGGTTAGCCTCAGCGTGACGCAACGGCAGGAATACGCTTCGGTGATTCAACGTAACGGCGGCCAGATCGACGGGCTGTTGACCTTGATGAAGCAGCAGATCGATGACCCCTCCAACACGGCGACCGGAAGCGATCAGCACGGGTGATCGTTGACCTAATCGGTCAGGGCAGGGTTTAACAAGGGGCTCTGCGGTGAATTCACTCCGGCAATAAAGACCCGTTCGTCCAGCACGTTGACCTTGCTTTCCGCAATCCAATGCACGATCTGCGGATAGATGTGGTGTTCGGATTCCAGTACCCGCGCCGCCAGAGTTTCCTCGGTGTCATTGGGTAGCACCGGCACCGCTGCTTGGGCGATAATCGGACCGTGATCCATTTCGGCGCGGACGAAATGTACCGTGCAACCCGTGAACTTGACGCCGTAATCGAGCGCTTTTTGGTGCGTATCAAGTCCCGGAAAAGCGGGCAGAAGCGACGGGTGGATGTTAATCAGCCGATCCCGCCAGCGATCTACGAACCACGGCGACAGAAGCCGCATGAATCCGGCGAGGCAAACGAGCTGAACGCCGTGTTGGGTTAGCTGTTCATCTATCGCTTTCTCAAAAGAGGGCTTGTCCTTGAAATCACGGTGAGAAATTGCAAGCGCGGGAATGTTCGCGGCGCGAGCGCGTTCCAGCCCCTGCGCCTCGGCGACGTTGGAGACAACACAAGCGATTCGCGCCGGATAATCCGGTTTCTGCGAGGCATCGATCAGGGCTTGCAGATTGCTGCCCCGACCGGAAATGAGAACGGCGATTTTCAGCACGGCCACACCTTGTTCGCGCCGTGTAATTTGATGCGATGATCGGTGGCGTTGGCTTCGACTTTGCCGATTTCCGAGACGGTCTCGCCGTTCGCGGTCAGAATTTTGCTGATTTCATCGACATGGGCAGGCGCGACGATCAACACGAGGCCGATGCCGCAATTAAATGTGCGTGCCATTTCGTGGGCATCGATACCTCCAGCACTGGCCAGCCAGCGAAAAACGGGCGGAGCCTGCCAGCTTGCGGCATCGATCGAAACGCCGATCCCGTCGGGCAGGACTCGCGGGATATTTTCCAGCAGTCCGCCGCCTGTGATATGCGCCAAACCCTTGACGTGGCCGGTGCGGATCGCCTGTAACGCCGGTCGGACATAGATGCGCGTCGGCTCCAGCAGGGATTCGCCCAACGGTCGTGCCGGATCGAATGGAGCCGGGGAGGTGAATGTCAACTTCTGGTCGGCAATGATTTTGCGCACCAGCGAGAAACCGTTGCTGTGAACGCCGCTGGAGGCCAGCCCCAGAACGATATCGCCGATGGCTATATCTTTGGTCGGAAGAACGCGGTCGCGCTCGACCGCGCCGACGGAAAATCCGGCGAGATCGTAATCGCCGTCGTGATACATGCCCGGCATTTCGGCGGTTTCGCCGCCGACGAGCGCGCACCCAGCCTGTTTGCAGCCTTCGGCGATGCCCGCGACGACTTGCCGCGCTTTTTCAACTTCCAGTTTTCCTGAAGCGAAATAATCGAGGAAAAGCAAAGGCTCCGCGCCCTGCACGATCAAATCGTTGACACACATGGCGACGAGGTCGATGCCGACCGTGTCATGCTTGCCAGTATCAATGGCGATTTTCAGTTTGGTGCCGACGCCGTCGGTGGTGGAGACGAGAATCGGATCGCGGAATCCGGCAGCTTTCAGGTCGAACAATGCCCCGAAACCGCCCAGACCGGCATCGGCTCCGATCCGCGCTGTCGCCTTGGCCAAGGGCTTGATCGCGTCCACCAAAGCGTTTCCGGCATCGATATCGACGCCAGCTTCGGCGTAGGCGCGGCGGCCTGAAATTGTGGAATTGCTGATTGTCATGTGGTTCCCTATAAGTATGAGAACACCATAGCGGAAACAGGCCGGTTTGCAATGCGACGCCTTCCCACCATTCAAAATTTTGCCGCATCCTCGAAAACGTCATTCCGCAAAATTTGCATAGCAAATTTATGCGGAATCCAGTTACGCTTTGGATGGAAAGGTGTTTGCGGAGCCGCAAACCGGATTCCGGATAAAATCGCATTTTTGCAAGGGCAAAAAAGCGATTTTTCCGGAATGACGTTGCTTTTTGGTGACGTTAAAAATTTTTGTAGGGTGATAAGATGCGTCGCTTCTTGATATTTACGCTTCTGCTCTGTCTCGCGAGCGCCCCTGCCTTCGCCGATTCGGGCGATGCCGGGGTTTATATGGTCACGGATGTCGCCGTCGATGTGACGGCGGACAGCGCCGCGCACGCGCGCGACAAGGCGATCACCGAGGCGCAGCGTGCGGCCTTCGCGCAGTTGCTGGAGCGGTTGTCTGCCGATACCTCTATTGCGGCGAAGCTTAAGGACGACGATCTCGCGGCTTTGGTGCAGAATTTCGAGGTGCAAAGCGAACACCGTTCATCGGTGCGCTATATCGGTGTTTTGACGGTGCAATTTAGGCCGAATGCCGTGCGCAAGTATCTTGCCGGTCATAACGTCAATGTCGTCGATGCGCGCAGCAAGCCGATTCTTATTTTGCCGATCTATCTCGGCAACGGCCACCCGATCTTATGGGAAGAAACCACGCGCTGGCGCACGGCATGGGAAAAGGCGCCGCACGATGATGGTCTGGTTCCGGTTAAAATGCCCTCCGGCGGGCTGGAGGATATTGCGGCCATCAGCACGGAGGAAGCCGTTGCCGCCAAGTCCGAGGCTCTGAAGGCGTTGGCCGACAAATATCAGGCGGGCAGCGCGGCGGTCGTGACGTTGAACGGCAACGTCGATAATCCGGCGGCTGCGTTTACGATTGACATTACCCGTGTCGATGCCGACGGTAGCGCCCAACCGGTCGAGCATCTGACTTTGCCAGCGATTACGGATAAAAACGCCATCGATGCCGGATTGGCGCAGGGCGTGAAGCAGGTTCGCCATCAGCTCGAAAAAGACTGGTTGCAGTCCATGAAGCAGACACCCGCGCCGCCGTCGGCTGACGGCAGCGCGGACTCGTCGGTTGCTTCGTCAACGCCCGCGACTCCATCCCTGCATCTTCCGGTGACCGTGCCGGTTGCGACTTTGGCGGAGTGGGCGGAGATGCGTCGCATTCTTGATAAGACACCCGGCGTCCTTCATGTCGATCTGATTTCGGTGGGACGCGGCGAAGTCAGGATCGAGCTTGAACTGAGCGACAGCGTCGAGAATGTGCAGACCATACTGGCGCAGCAGCGCTTGATGCTTAATCAGGAACCGACGACGCAGGCATGGGTCCTGCGTCACGCGTGAATCTTCTCAGATAAAGGAATAGGACTATCATGCGATCCGACACAACCAATACGCAGTTGAGATTCTGGGCGGCTTTGCTGGTGCTTCTGATTGGAGTGCTATGGCTGTTGTCGCCCGTGCTGCTGCCTTTCGTCGCGGGTCTGGTTTTGGCGTATTTTCTGGCTCCGGTTGTCACTATACTGGAGAGGCGTCATATCTCGCGCTGGGTCGGCGCGTTGGTGGTGATGTTCGGTTTTGTCGTCATCGCCGGGTTGATCGTGACCCTGATCCTGCCGATGATTTCGAACGAAATCGCGGCGCTGCTCAACGCCGTTCCCGGCTATGTCGAGAAATTCCGTAACGGCTATTTGCCGTGGTTCGAGAAATGGCTGGCGCGGTTTCGCCCCGAAGATGTCGAGCGTTTGCGCGGCGCTGCCGGTCAATCCGCTGGGGAAGCCGCCGGTTGGATCGGCAATCTGGTCAAGCACATCGTTACCAGCGGTTTTGCCGTTATCGACGCCATCGCGCTGACGATCATCACGCCCGTGACCGCGTTCTTTACCCTGCGCGATTGGCCAAAACTGACTGCGATCGTGGATTCCCTCTTTCCGCGTCGGCGCTATGACATGATCCGGGGCGTTCTCGCCGATGTCGATACGGCGCTGTCGGGGTTCATTCGCGGGCAGGCGCTGGTTTGCATGGCTCTGGGATCGATTTACAGCATCGGTCTGACGGTGACGGGGTTGAAGTACGGCGTGGCCATCGGCGTTACGGCGGGCGTGCTGTCGTTCATTCCGTATGTCGGGTCGCTGTTCGGCTGGGTCAGCAGCATCATCCTCGCGCTCGTGCAGTTCGAAGGCGACTGGATGCATATCGGTATGGTGGCGGCGGTGTTTCTCGTCGGCCATTTCCTTGAGGCCTATATCTTGACGCCGAAGCTGGTCGGGCATCGCGTCGGACTGCATCCGGTCTGGATTCTGTTCGCCTTGATTACCGGCGTGAAGCTGCTCGGCTTTGTCGGCGTGTTAATCGCGGTGCCAACGGCGGCGGTGCTGGGCGTGCTGGTTCGTTTCGGCGTTCGGCTCTACAAAGACAGCGAATATTACGCAAAATGACTCCGCAGCAATATCCGTTTGCCTTCCCGCATCGGGAGTCGATGCGCGAAGACGATTTCATGGCCGCCGACAGCAACCGCGATGCGCTTGCATGGATCCGCTCTGTTTCCGAATGGCCATCGCATGCGCTTGTGCTTTATGGACCGAAGGGGGGCGGCAAAACGCACCTGATACAGGTCTGGTTGACGCGCGAACGGGGCGCGGCGATCACGCCTGAGGATTTGACAGGCAAGGATCATGTCAGCCTGACGCGGACGACACAGAACCTCGCTTTCGACGATGCCGAGATTGTGGCGGGCGATCGCATTGCCGAGGAAGCGCTGTTTCATCTCTATAATCATCTGCGCAGCGTCGGCGGGAGGCTGTTGCTTTCGGCGAAGCGCCCTCCGGTGGAGTGGGGCGTTACGCTGCCCGATCTCTTGTCGCGGTTGCGCGCTTCGACGGCAACCGAGATTCAAGCTCCCGACGATGCGTTGTTGACGGCGCTGTTCTTGAAGCAGATTTATGATCGCCAGCTTGATATTGGCGAGGATGTCATCAAGTTTATGATCGCGCGTATCGAACGCACGCCCGATGCCGTTGCCGATGCCGTGGACCGGTTGGACAAGCTATCGTTGGCCAAGCACGCGAAAATTACGGTCGCTCTGGCGCGGGAGATGCTGAAGGTGGATAAGGCATAAAATCAGCTTCAATCAGTTTGCAGACACCCGGAGCGCAAGAGTTTTTTCGCCATAAGCTTCGAGCCGTAGAGGCTTAAGTGATGATCATCACGCATAAGGAAGCGACCGGAGCGGTCGAACATGACCAACTTGCCGTCCATAACAAGCACATTCGATTGGTGAAAAATACAGATGTCACTGCGGTTTCCGTAGGCGTTTTCAAACAGATCGACGAAAGGATGCCAGTCAACCAGCTGGCTTTCGGTAACGGTACAGGCCGTGTCTTTAAGTGGGCGCTGAATGCAGGAATTTGGCATGATCGGTGACGTTGGCATGTCGTAGGTCAGGATCACCTTTTTGCCATGACTTTTCAGATCGTCGATATCGCGGTCGAGCAAGGCCTTGAGGACTTGAAATTTTTGCTCAAGCGTTGACGTAGGCGGTAGATTGCCGACGCCCCATAGCTCCATATTTTGGGCTAAAGCGACCAGAATAACAGTGTCAATGGTTTTGGATTCGAGAACGTATTGATAGGCGCTGTTATTGACGTTGACGCAGTTATTGGACTTGCCCCACTTATCTGTTTTAACCAAACCGCGTATTGGTGGACAGGTTGGCGCCCCGATGTCGATGACGCCCCGTCCTTTTGAGGCCAGAAGGTCTCCGAGTCCGGGTGCCAGTGAATTGCCGGTGCTATCGCCGAGAATGGCGACTTTTTGTAAAGCGTTGTTGCCGAATTCAATGCAAAATTCAGGGTCGCTGCCGACTTTGTTTTTGCAGTCGCTGGATTTGAAATAGCTCCAGCTTAATCCGCTATCGTTTTCGGTGACGGAATCCGGTTTCGACGCCAGATTTATGTAAGAGCCTGTTCATGATCTTTTTATGAGCAGAGCGAGGAAAGCGAGAGCGACCATGTTCAGGCTGGTGTTGAGTTTACGCTCGCAGTTTTTCCAAAGTCTGCGGCATTTGTCGAGCCACGCGAAGGAACGCTC
>CAIQVS010000060.1 GCA_903875345.1 uncultured Pseudomonadota bacterium
AATGTTCACAGATGCGGCGCCCGAAAAAGAGCCTGAAAGTGGTCCGAAATTATTTTCTGATCGAGTTGATTCTGTTGACGAAATACAAAGCGCCCGAAATGTTTTTTCTTTTCGGGCGGACTTTCGGACGCACACGAGCGCGCGAATCAGTTGAAAGGAGCGTTTTTGCCCATAAAGGTTCTTCGCGGCGCTATTTGCTGATGATTGACTGAGCCTGAGAGGGTAGAAAACGCAATCACACGCCCGAAATTACGTCCGAAACTCTTTTTCCAGACCTTTGATTTTATAAGGAAAAACAAAACGCCCGAAATGTTGGGGAGTTTCGGACGTATTTTTGGACGCTTTTTTTTACGGATGCTCTTCGCCTTTATGAGCGGCGAAATAAGGACGCAAATTATTCACGACGGTTTTAAACGCAGGGGTCTGCGCATTGCCCAATTTATCTTGCACCAGGACGTGGATATCGCGTGCTTCCGCATAAAGAGTGGGTTTAATCTCACCATGGGCGGCGCGTTTAATAAAATGCTCAATGATGAGTTGCTTGACGCTTGGCCGCCCGATAGACGGTGACGACAATCCGGTTTTGTTCACGTTCGACGCACGCGGTTTGAGGTTGTTTTCGATTTCAAATCTGTCTCGCTCCTGCAGACTGATTTCCAGAGCGCCGATGCCAATCGACGGGCCAACGGCGTTGAAGGGTATGGAATAGAGATCCTGCCCGTTAGGTGATGCGAATTTTCTGACCTCGGCGCTTTGCAGCGCGCGGAAAACTTTTCGCAGTTCATCAGGATCAATGACAAAATAACCGGTCTCACTCACGATCCGGGTTTGCACAGCAGCGAATGTCCCGCCTTCTATTTTTTTGAGGGCATATTGCGAAAGCAGCACGTCGCTTAACCAGGTTTGGACTTCCAAGAGTCCGCGCTCGGCAAAATAGCCCAGATCTTGGGTCGAGAGGCGCCAACGGTCTGCTATCTCAGCAAAGCTGTAATGATCTTTCTTCTCTCGCCACGGCATGAACATGTTCCACATCGACACAAAAGAGCCTCAACCGCCTTACCCTAAAAAGGCAGCGTTAATGTTTTGAAGCCGAAACAATACAGGCGGAGGTTGTAGGATTCAACAAAAATATGGCCTTTTTACAACCCAAGACCTTGTTATGGTTAACAAAAGCAGGATCAGGAAAACCCCAACCACGCCCGCTGCTCGCTCCATAATAGGGGAAGCGGCTTGAGAATATCGAAAACACGCAGCCCTTTTGGCTGGCGGCCATCGAGAATGGCCTCTTTTATGTCGGGCGCCAGAAGATTAAGCCGCAAAACACGGCAAACATAAGTATGCGACACAGCGAGTTGGGCGGACAATTCTTCCGCCGTTTTAAACTTGCCGGTTGCGATAAGTTTTTGCCATTTATGCGCGCGCAAAAGAACATGGATCAGATGTTGATTTTGCTCCGGATCCAGCTGCGGCAATGCCGCGCTGTCGGGCAGGATGATGCGCTTGCGGCCATTTTTGCGGACAAGATTGACCTGGATATGAATTGAAAGAGGCGCTGGTTTTTTCATGCAGCGATCAACCTCTGCTGATATCCGGTCAGATCGCGCGCGATCGCTTCAAGCCCGCTGTTGCGGAATTTGATATCGATGCCGGTCGTCACCACCGTGATGCGCTCGATCAACAGGTTAAGAATACGCGCCTGCTCGGCAGGGAACAATTCGCTCCACACCGGGTCGATATCGCGCAGCGCCTGCCGCACTTCTTTTTCCGTGATCTTCGGATCCTGCGTTTGCGCCGCTTTCCATGTCTTGATCACGATATCCGGCGTGGTGAACAATTCGCGCAATTGGGCGACGACGATGCTTTCCAATTCTCCGGCCGCCACGCTGCCTATCGGGCAATCTTCACACCCACCGCGCAATTGCTGGCTCGGCTTGTAGTAGCGGTATCTCTTGCCGTTCCTGAGCGTATGCACCGGCGTCATCGGGGAACCGCACCCACCGCAATGGACGATTCCCTTGAGCAGCGCGAATTCCTTGGCCACCGTTTTGCGCCCGCTGGCGCGAGGGCTAGTGGTCAGAATGTCATGCACTTGATCCCAGATTTCCCGGTCAATAATTGCTTGGTGCTGCCCAGGATAGGATTGATCTTTGTGCGGAATCTCGCCCAGATAAATACGGTTGCCGAGCAGCCGGTAAATCTGGTTCTTGCACATAGCTGTGCCGTAGCGTTGTTTGCCGGTCTGCGTGACATAGGTTTTGCTGGTGATGCCCTGCAAACGAAGCTCTCGCACGAGCATTGTTATCGATTGCAGCGTAATGAAGCGCAAGAATATCTTTTTGACGATCTCGGCCTCTCTGGGGTTTATGATCAGCTTGCGGTCGCGGATGTCGTAGCCGAGCGGTGGGCAGCCGCCCATCCACATGCCTTTCTTTTTGCTGGCGGCGAATTTGTCGCGGATGCGCTCTCCCGTCAGTTCGCGCTCGAACTGCGCGAAGGAAAGCAGGATGTTGAGGATCAACCGCCCCATCGGGGTTGTGGTATTGAATTGCTGGGTGACCGAAACGAAGCAAACATTATGTTGGTCGAACGCGCCGATCAGCTGCGCAAAATCCAGCAGCGAACGCGTCAGGCGGTCAATCTTATAGACGACCACGATATCAATTTTCTTGGCCGCGATGTCGGCAAGAAGACGTTTCAATCCGGGACGGTTCATATTTCCACCGGAAAACCCACCGTCATCGTAGAGATCGGGAAGCAAAACCCAGCCTTCGTGCCGCTGCGATGCGATATAGGCTTCGCTGGCATCGCGCTGGGCGTCGAGGCTGTTATATTCCTGTTCCAGCCCTTCGTCGGAGGACTTGCGGGTGTAGATCGCGCAGCGCGTGCGGGGTTTCGTCGGATCGCTCATGCCGCGCCTTTCTTGCCGACCAAGCCAAAGAAAGCCGGACCCGACCATGTCTTGCCGGTGATGACCTCGGCGATGCGGGAGAGACTGCGATATTTGCGGCCATCGAACGAAAATCCATCGGGCAAAACTGTGACCTGATATTCGACGCCTTGATAGTGACGCAGCAGACGGGTGCCGACCATCGGACGGTGGATGGCGCGCTTGCGCTCGCGTTTGAGATCATCGCCAAGTCGAGTTTTGACCAGCGCATCGAGCCGTTGTTCAAGAGAGCCGGTCTTGCCTTCCCACGCCAGTTCCTGAATCCGGTAGGTCAACTGATTGATGATCCATGTGCGATTGAAGCCCGGCATTTCGTTCTGGTACAGATCGCGCCAGAGTTTTCGTAACTCGGCGAAAGGCGCCTTCGGCAACGTGGCAATTTGGGCTAACGCATCGTTATTCATTGTCCTGCTCCTGCGGGACATGAATGCTTCCAGCCGCCCTGAAGTCCAGTGCTTTCCGTGCCATTAACCCCTTATTTTGCAGGGCTTGCCGCTGTTTCCAGCGCAAAATGCCGAGCGCTAAAAGAGAGGCGATTTCGGTGAGCGTTTGATCGTCGATAGAAAGATTTTTTTGCATGCCCCAATGATAATCGGGCGCATTGATGTCACAAGGCCCAGCGATGGCGCGTTCTCGTGATTGTTGGAGCAATTTGCGCGACGAGCGGTAGCCAGATGCACTGCGAAACGCAAAAAATGGAAATGATGGAAAATCATACGCTTAAGCCTCTGCACTTCGCTCCCAAAAGTGCAGAGCCTTCTCAGGAGAACCGGCGTTTCAGGGCAAAAACGGGGGTTGTAGGGGGCGGCTGCCAACAAAATATGTGCAGCGCTTCTTTCAAATAATCTCCGCAAAATAAGGGCGGAAACGTGGTGTACGCAAAGCCTCTTAAAAAGTTTTTTTATAAAAACTGGCGGTGGACTTGTGATTCAAACCAAAACTTGCTGGCCAATCCCTTCTGGTGGCCTACAAGCAGATTCATTTTCCTGCACTTACGTACAGATTAACCGATAAGTGTTCCTTCGTACCTGAAAACGCGATCGTTGCGCATGCGCTCTATGGCATAGAACTTCTGTTTCTTGCCTCCGCGCAATTTG
>CAIQVS010000061.1 GCA_903875345.1 uncultured Pseudomonadota bacterium
ATAACGTCGTTAGTCATGTGAATCTCTCCTTGTGGCTACATTGTAGCTACATGAAGCCCGTTTGTCAAGAAAATGAATAGAGACACTAGTGTCCCAACGTTAATCGAATAGATTCAATTGGTTGCCGTCATTTGCAACGGATAGCTGTGGCGGGATGTCAGAAAAGAGCTGCAAAAGCTGGGTTTTCTCGAAAAGAGTCAGGCTCAAAATCTGTAACATTTCGTAGAGGCTGGCTTTGATGCCAAGGCGTTTTTTGATGATGGTGACCAGCACATAAACGCACACCGCCGACCAGATTTGCGCTTTAACCGCGTTTTCGGACGTGCCGAAAAACGCTTTGATCCGCAGATGCTGTTTGATCCATTTGAAGAACAGTTCGACCTGCCACCTGTATTTGTAAAGTCGGGCAATCGTCAGCGCAGGCAGCGCAAAATTATTCGTCAGGAACACCAGAGACTTTCCTGTTTCAGAGTCGTTGAACTTGACGCGCCGCAATGGGCGGTCAAAGCCTTGCCGCGTGTAGAAACCGGTCAACACAATCGTTTGATCGCAAATCAATCCCGTTGTTCGATCGACTGGACGTGAATAACGCCGCTTGGCTTTCATATTTGACTTGGCGCGCGTGACGAAAAAGCTTCCGGCGTCATCAAGCTTCGCCAGCCGCTTAAAATCGACATAGCCTCGATCCATGACATAGAAGGCTCCTGCTTCCAGCACAAGATAATCGAGGATGTTCACATCGTGCATTTTGCCATCGCTGATGAAGATAAACGACGGAATGTTGCCGCGCAGATCAAGCAACGTATGCAGTTTGATCGCAGCTTTGGTTGACCGAAACGGAGCCCACGGGAACACCGACAAGCATAAGTCGATAGTCGAGGAATCCAGCGCGTAAACAGTATCGAGCCCTTCCAGATCGGGCAATGTATCCGCAGCGTAAAGCTCTCGCGCCATGCGGATAAGATGCTGCGCGAAGTCAGCGTAAATCCGCCAATCCCTTTCGGCGTTGGCATTCGCCATTGTATTGCGTGAGATTTGCGGACAGCGAAAACCCAAACGATAGAGTTTGGCGGATTGCGCCCGCAAACACGCTTCGATGTCGCGTAAACTTTCTCGCCATGTCAGTTGCGCGAAAGCAAAACAGCGGAATTGGTCGAGGCAGGAAAAACTTTTGATCTTGTGATCGCCACCGTACTTCGCCACGCATCGCCGAAGCGTCGTCAACGGCACATGCTCCATCAGTTGGGCAAAAACATATTGACCTTGCGGCATCGGCAATCCCTGCGGTTCAAAAATCGCAAGGATACCCCAATAATTTTCAAATCGAGACCAGCTTAAAACCCAACTTTTTCTCGCTTTATCAGCAGGATATGCCGCACATCCACATCAATGTTGGGACACTAGTGGTGTTTTACTCTGGGTATCTGTTCATACGGGATTTCCTAGTCACGATAAAACCAAGGCTTTTGCAGCCTTAGAGCCTCCGGCCAAAGCTGGCGAGTTGCTGCGCCAGTTCGTCCTGTTCGTCCATTTCCAGTAAGGCGGCGAGCTCGTTGATGGCTGCGCCGCGCTTGGCTGCCGCTGAAGCCTCGTCGATCTGTGAGGGTAACGGCGGCACCGCTCCCCATGTGCTCGGCTCCGGCGGCGG
>CAIQVS010000062.1 GCA_903875345.1 uncultured Pseudomonadota bacterium
ATGGGGTGGTAAGGATGAATCATTTCTGCCATTGCGCAATTATGCTACAAGACCTTATGAAGCGATTGATTCTGGCCGCCTTATTATGTGTTACAGCCTGTTCCGGCGATACGGCGGCGGTGGGGTATACCCTCACCCCCCCCGCAACTCCGGGGGGGCGTCTGTGCACGACACAATGCTCCGAGGCCAGAGATTATTGCGGCGAATCCTGCGATCTTCAGTACCGACAATGTATTATTCAAATCCAATCGCAGGCCTTGCACGATTATGACCAATACACGGTTCAGCAATTCGCCAGCCACAGCCCTATAGAATTGCGCGTCAGTGATTTCGAGCGCACATCGACCTGCGATGAGGTAAAAAAAGATTGCACGGGGCTCTGTGACCGTCATCACCGTTCGTGCTACGCTGATTGCGGCGGCGCGGTTAATGAATCGACAACGTGCCAGTTTCTCTGCTTTTGAGGATCCATGATCAAAGAAAAAAAGATTCACCGTGAACGCCAGACCAAGATTGTCGCGACGCTAGGTCCGGCATCTTCAACCAAGGACATGATCCGCGCCATGTTCGATGCCGGAGCCGATGTTTTTCGTTTGAACTTCAGTCACGGCACGCATGACGACCATCGCGCGCGGATGAAACTGATCCGCGAGGTCGAAGCCGATGTCGGAAGGCCTATTGCTGTTTTGGCTGATTTGCAGGGTCCGAAGCTGCGCGTCGGAACTTTCGCCAAGGGACCCATCGATTTGCAAAAAGGGCAAAGTTTCCGCCTTGATCTCGATAAAACCCCGGGTGACGATCGGCGCGTAAATTTGCCGCATCCCGAAATTTTTGCGGCGATGAAACCCGACAGCGATCTGTTGCTGGATGATGGCAAGGTGCGGTTGCGCGTGGTTACGTGTGGCGCCGATTTTGCCGAGACCGTGGTGATTGTCGGCAGCAAATTGTCCGACCGCAAAGGCGTGAACGTTCCGGACGTTGTTTTGCCTTTGTCGCCTTTGACGGAAAAGGATCGAGCTGATCTTGAGGTCGCTCTGGCGATGAATGTGGATTGGATCGCCCTGTCGTTCGTGCAAAGGCCAGAAGATGTTGCCGAGGCGCGGAAATTGGTTGGCGACCGCGCCGCTATCTTGGCAAAGCTGGAGAAACCCGCTGCGGTGCGCAATCTGTTGCCAATTCTTGAATTGGCTGACGGCGTAATGGTCGCGCGTGGCGATCTTGGCGTCGAAATGCCGCCTGAGGATGTTCCGCGCACGCAGAAACTTATTTTGCGCGAAGCCCGCCGTATCGGGAAACCGGTCATCGTCGCGACGCAGATGCTGGAGTCGATGATTACCGCGCCGACTCCCACGCGCGCCGAAGCCTCAGATGTGGCAACCGCCGTTTATGATGGCTCCGACGCGATCATGTTGTCGGCAGAGAGCGCGAGCGGCCAATACCCGGTCGAGGCCGTCGCGATGATGGATCGCATCGCCCGTCACACACAGGCCGACACGACCTATCACGCTGGGCTTGCGGCGCACCACCCCGATCTTCAACGCACGGCGGCTGACGCGATAACGGCGGCAGCGCATCAGGTCGCCGAGACGATAGGCGCAGCGGCGATCGTTACCTATACGACGTCCGGATCGACAACTTTGCGCGCCGTGCGCGAGCGTCCGCGTGTACCCATTTTGTGCCTGACTTCCCGACTGGAGACGGCGCGGCGGCTGGTGTTGTCGTTCGGCGTTCATGCCGTCCATAGCGTTGAAGTCACCAGCTTTAGCGAAATGGTTCAGAGAGCCGTCCAGATCGCGCGGCAGGACGGCGTCGCCGAAATCGGGCAACGCGTCGTGATTACGGCGGGCGTTCCGTTCGGCACGCCCGGCAATACCAATGTCTTGCGCATTGCGTGGATCGAAGATCAAGCCAATCCGCCCGGTTGAGCTTTGTAGGGTAGAGAAATTAGCGGCCTATGCCTCAGCGCATTCCCGATTCGCATCTGACCGAATTCGATTTGGGCGATCAGTACTCTATAGTGACAATTTGCTCACTGTCTTGTTGGATTTGCAATAAAGAGCAAAAATAAATATCCCCTGTTGATCTACATCAGTGTCTGGAATTGTTTTTGGTGTTCGCATGACAACTTCTCGCGTTCACATCGATTGATTCGCGATCGATTTGTGGGGCGTTCGTGTGGCTTCTTTTTTTAGGGGTGCAGCATGTCGTTTATCTCAGCAAACCGTCGGTTTCGTGAACTCGAAGACAAGCTTGCAGCCCTCAACAAATCTCAGGCCGTTATTGAATTTGAAATGGACGGTACGGTTATCACGGCCAACGAAAATTTCTTGAATGCGTTGGGGTACTCTCTGGATGAAATCAAGGGCAAACATCATAGTCTTTTTGTGGAGCCAGCATTCAAAGCAAGCGATGAATATCGGCAATTTTGGGCTAATCTAAACCGTGGTGAGTATCAGGCGGCGCAGTATAAGCGCATCGGCAAGAACGGCAGGGAGGTATGGATCGAGGCCTCGTACAATCCCATTATTGGCTCTAACGGCAAGCCCTACAAGGTCATCAAATTCGCTACGGACATTACAAAGCAAAAGCTCAAGGACGCTGATTATCTGGGAAAAGTGAATGCCATCAGCAAATCCCAAGCCGTTATTGAATTTGAGATGGACGGCACGGTTATCACGGCCAACGAAAATTTTCTGAACGCATTGGGCTACAGACTGGATGAAATCAAGGGCAAACATCATAGTCTTTTTGTGGAGTCCGCTTATAAGGCAAGCGATGCCTATCGACAGTTTTGGGCCAGCCTGAATCGTGGCGAATACCAAGCGGCGCAGTACAAGCGCATCGGCAAGAACGGTAAGGAAGTCTGGATTGAGGCCTCGTACAATCCCATATTTGATCTTAATGGCAAGCCGTGCAAAGTCGTGAAATTTGCTACGGACATAACCGGCAGAAAGACGGCAACGTTAAATGTTTCCGTTAAGATCAAGGAAATTGTTAGCATTCTGTCGTCTTCGGCGGCGGAGATGCAAGCGACGACCGAGAGTCTGGCAGCGGCGGCCGAGCAAACCAACCAGCAATCAACGGCTGTTGCAACCGCAGCGGAGCAGCTAACCTCGTCGGTATCCGAAATTGCCCGGCAACTTGGCGAGTCGACGAACGTCATAAGAACGGCAGTCGCTGAAGCCAACAATTCAGAAAAACTGGTGGCCGGACTCATTCAGGCAGCAGATAAAATCGGTAGCGTGAGCGAAATCGTCGCGCAAATCGCTGGTCAAACAAATCTGCTGGCTTTGAACGCGACGATCGAGGCTGCGCGGGCAGGGGAAGCCGGTAAAGGGTTCGCCGTGGTCGCGTCGGAAGTGAAGTCGTTGGCCAACCAAACGGCGAAAGCAACCGATGAGATTGGACAGCAGGTTCAGGGCATTCAGGGGTCGAGCCAGCAAACGAGCGGCGCGATTAAATCCATCGCCAGTGTCATCGCGCGTGTCAGCGAGATCAGCACGTCAATATCCGGAGCCGTCGAGGAGCAATCGGCTGCGACCCGTGGGTAGCGCAAAATATCAGCGGCGTAAAAGCGGCCTCGGCGGAGACAGGTCATTCTGCGGCCGCTCTCCTCAATGTTTCGAAGGATATTGCCAAACGCGCTGTCGATCTTGACAAAGAGTTCTCAGCGTTTACGGCGATCATCTGATCGCGCGTCGGTGGGACGATTTTTCATGGGGCGCGTTCGGCTACGGTAATCGTAGCAGCGCTGCCGCCATTGCCACCACGCGCGACATGAATTTGACGTCATGCACACGGATGACATCGGCACCGAGAAACGCCGAGATTGCTACCAGCGCCGACGTGCCCTCCAACCGCTCGCCAACGGGCAAATCCAACACTTGCCCGATGAAAGATTTGCGCGAAGGGGCGATCAAAACTGGATAGCCCAAGGCTTTCAATCTCGGCAGTTCGCGGATCAGCGCTAAGTTTTGCTCGGCGGTTTTTCCAAAGCCGAGGCCGGGGTCGAGGATGATTTTGTCCGGCGCGATGCCCGCTTTGAGCGCGTCGGTGGTGCGTCGTTCGAGATTGCCGCAGACATCATCGAGAATGTCGTCACTGTCCAGAGCGAGATAACGGCCACCGAGTTTGTCGTCGTTCGCGATATGCGAGGGAAGGCTTCGGTTGTCCATAAGAATGACGCTTGCGCCGCGCTCGGCGATCAACGGAGCCATGTCAGCATCCGCCTGCAATGCAGAAATGTCGTTAATGATCGCGGCTCCGGCGTTCAGCGCTTCACGCGCGACGTTGGCTTTAATTGTATCGACGGCAATGACGCGTGACGGCGGCAGTTTTGGCGCAAGCGCTTCGATGACCGGGATGACGCGGCGCAACTCCTCTTCGGCAGAAATCGGAACCGATCCGGGGCGCGAGCTTTCGCCGCCGATGTCGAGAATATCAGCTCCGTCTTCGATCATGCGCAGCGCTTGCGCCGTTGCTGCCGCGACGAAATCGGAGCGGGTCAAAAGACCGTCGCCTGAAAACGAATCCGGCGTGACGTTGACGATACCCATAATCAGGGGGCGTTTATTGGCTTTCCGATGCCACATGGTTCCATTCAATTCGTCGGACGGGTTGTTGCGGCAATTTCTCAAGCATCTGTGCGGCAGTCTCGTGCGTTATGGGGTGTCGCCATTCGGGAACAATATCAGCGAGCGGACGGAGGACAAATGCGCGTTCAGTCATCAGGGGATGGGGCAAAGCGAGATCCGCATTCGACGCAACAAGATCGCCATAAAAGAGAATATCAATATCGATAATGCGCGGTCCGTATCGAAAGGTAGGCTCACGCCCTAGATTCCGCTCAATATATTTTATGGCGCGCAATAAATCCGGAGGAGATAGGCAGGTCGCGCCGATAACCGCCGCGTTATAAAAAGCGGGTTGATCGGTTACATACAGCGGTGCGGTTTCATAGATCGGAGAGGTTTGGATGATTCGAACGTCAGGGGGCAGGGCGTCCACGGCGGAGCGCAACGCCGCCGCGCGATCTCCAAGATTAGCCCCTAATCCAAGAGCAACGATGATTTCTTGTTGTGAGCGACCATTCATCGCCGACATGATGAACAGTCGCTCACTTATTGGCAATCCTGCAAATGTGATGTTGGTGTCAGGCTGAAATCATCACGGACTGGGGAACGGTCTGCTGTTCGATTGTAACGGGCTGCTGTTGCGCTGCCGCTTGAGGCCTTTGTGCGAGTCCCGCCGCGATGATGCGGTTAATGTCGATCAGACTGACGATGTGCTGAGGCGTATACTGGGTAATCGCCCGGAAGCTGGTACGATCAACGTATCGGCTCAAGCTCAAAAGGTTCATTTTCAGGGGATCGGGAAGCTGGTTGTCAGGTTCACACAGAGCAACCTGAAACAGCGTCCATAGCTTCTGATTATACTTAATGGCTTCGCGATAAAGATCAATGTTGTTGCCTTGCGTATCCAAGGCTTCCTTCAATCGGCTTGCGCTGGCAAGCAGTGCTCGTTTATCGATTTCGCGATCATCGTCATTGCTGTGCTGATGATTGGTATAGGCGCTAAGGACTTCCTGATTCATGTTTGTCATCATACCCTCTGTATTAGACGATTTGTTGAGGCGGAGTGCCGATTTGATTCGGCGGTGAAGATGTGCATGCGGATTCTGAATTATATTGGTCCGCCAAAAGTTTATGCCCGATTTTCAGGGCTTTGAAGGACTCGCCAGCTTGAAGATGCGTGGTAATTTGCTCAATCTCAGCGGTCAGATGGGGATGAAGCTTGGAAAAATTTTTGATTGTTTCAATGACAAGATCATCTAGCGGCTTCCCCTTTCCCTTGAACAGATAGATAACCTGAATCAAGAAATAGACATTGCTGGCATCGGAGTCTCCGCTGCGGTCAATGTTCATCATGTAGTTTTCGCGGAGGACGGGGCTATCAGAAAGAACCAGAAGATCGGCTGGTCGTGTTCCCACATTTTTTAGAACTGCGCCGCCGGCGAATATCTTTCCTTCCGGCTTGACGCGAATTTTTAACGGCATGATCCCGACTCCTTCGAGATAAAAACAACAAAAAAAATGGGGGATGGGTTAACCCCACCCCCCGATTAGGCTTAGAGAATGCGCAAGATCGCCTGCGCCAACTGACCGGAAATACCCAACGAGACGATACCAAGTTGGTTTTGAGCCTGCAGGGCTTGCAGGTTCGCACCTTCCGTATTGGTATCAGCCAGGGTGAGATTATTTGAGGCTGACTGAAGGTTGTTGATCAGAGAAGTCGTGAAGTCTTGACGAGTTTGGATCAATGTAGCGTTACCACCGAAGTTTGCCGCGTCGGTCACCAAGGTCGACAGAGCCGTCAACAACAGTGAACCCGCCGAATTGATGCTCGCTGCGTCTTTGAAGTTGTTACCTGCTGTGTTGATGTTGAGGCCTGAGTAACTGATGTTAACCCCGGAAATCGTCAATGATGTCGTGTTCGTTTCGTTAAAGTAGACAACCAGATTATTGCTGGTGCTGTTTAACAGATTTGTACCATTGAAGGTTGCGTCGTTGACCAAGGTATCAAGCTGAGTCAACAGCTGGTTGAACTGCGATGCCAAGCCGAGACGAGTCGACGTGTCCGTAGTACCGAGAGCCTGAGTAACAACACCTTGCAGCTGTTGAACGACAGAGGTGACGCTTGAAATTGACTGCGTCACTGACTGCACGGTTGTCAACGCAGTCGCGAGGTTGTTTTTAACGGTGTTCAGGTTGTTTGCACGGTTCAGGAAGCCTTGCGAAGCAAAGTACGCCGTCGCATTATCCGTCGCCGAATTAACGTTTTTACCGCTCGACAAATGCTGCTGGGTTTTTTCCAGAAGCGTTGCCGTGCTTTGAAGTGCCGAAAGATTTGCTCTTGCGGAGGAACTTAGGGCGATTTCACCAATTGACATGACTGCGAACTCCTTTCAGGGGTTAATCGTGGACTCCTTCCACGGGTTTAGATCTTGCTGGCCACTTTGTTTAATCAGTGGATCAGCATTCGTAAGTGTTATGCGATAAACATGCCAACCAAAACGGCTGTGGTTGCATTGAATTCATTCGATTTTTTCGTGCTTAAACGCATCGGGAATCACGCTAGGTAAGAAATTATTGCCTAGCGTTAATCGTGGTAGGCAATTTTTTCCGGCACAAATTTCCTCATCGAAAACTCCGTTTGAATTTGTTGCGATAACGATAAGAGAATTTAGTCGCAAACAAGGTTCAGCAACTTTTCATTCAACGGTCCCCACTGCCACTCTTTCAATTTTTCGGCTGTGACCAGAGCATTTTGCCGTGTCTCGTGGCGGTTTGAATATACATACTCAAGCCTCTCAAGGATTTCATCGACATCGGTTTCGCCCCAATCCTGAAGGCTATTCATAACCGGTGTCGCTTTGACGGGTTTTTGCGAACGAAAAGCGCCAAAGCCAATGCAATCAACCAAGTCTTTTTGCCCTGTATTGTAAGAAACGTAGGTTGGAACTCCGCAGGCTGCGGCCTCCATTGCGACGAGGTTTGTCCCGCCTTCGCAACGGTTTGGGAATATGGCCACATCACAGTCCCTTAATACCCAAGGCATGAGAATATTATGGGTGAAAGGCAGATCAATGAAGCTGTCGGCCGGAAGCCCTTGCTTCAAAAGCCACGGTGTTATGACGAGGCCAAAATCCTGTGCGGGTTCGGGCACGTTCGCGCAGTGACCGGCAAGTTCAAAAGGCAAGGGATGCGGCTTTAGAAGGTTTTGCCAGCAAGTTACAAGCAGGGCTTCGGGATGGCGTTCGCGGAAGCGCTTGAAGGCAGCCAGAACAATATCCTGGCCTTTACGGAATTCAAATTTACCGCCGGAGAAAATAACAAAGCGATCGCGATAAAGATCGCTTCGGGGTCCCGGACTGAATATCGCGCTGTCAATTCCCTGATAACACAAATGGACGGGGCCATGCAGATCAAGGCTTTTCAAGAAATCGTAATTCCACTTCGAAATGGCGATAAACATATCGTAGTTTTTCGAGATGGCGCGACCGTGGCTCGAACAAATCAGATGTTCGATGGCGCAACAAGCCACATTGGGCTTGCCCCAAACCTTGTCTTGCCATGGAAAGCCCGAGAAGTCACTGCTGCAGCCATGCAGGACGGCGTGCTTAAAACTAAGAATTTCCTGAGGATTTTCGTTGGCGTATTGATTCAACTTTCCAGCAAGGCTAAAGATCGGGTCGAGCTTTGCCCTTACAAGTGCGGGGGTTTCAGTGATTGCGGGCTGTCTTGTCAGAATGACTTGTTGCCCGCCGCGCCTCAAAAATTGCAGGACAATTTCAAGTCCGTATATTCCGTATCCTGAAATTGTAGATAAAACCCAGCTTATGGCGAGCGAGGAGGGCGATTTTGTCACGTTGAATCCTTGCAGGATATGTCAGGAAAGCCGGAATGGCGCGAACTAGGGCATGGTTAACAGTTTCTTGATTTTTTCTCAATCGTTGCCGTCGCGCCGTGAGATCCTGTGATTCAAGCGCCTTCTGTGCCTGATTCATAAATTGAATCGCTTGTCAAGAAGAAAAATATCTGATATAGTGGCAGCGGCTGGTATAGGTTTTTATTTATCGTGGGGCAGCTGGGTTATATGGTGTGCAAGTGCAGCATGCTTTGTAAAAGGGTTGCTTCGATTGGAGTGCGTTAGAGGTATTATAAGACGATGACTGATGTAACGAACATAAACGCTGTCGTGACGAGCCCGTCCTCGTTGAGCGGAGGGGTAACGGTTGCGCCTTCCAAGGCGGTCGTCGCAGGCGGGCCGTTTGCTGCTGCATTGGCTGCAACAGCGCCGGAAACAGCCAGTGGTGCTTCCCGTGTCGTAAGCAATCCGCTCGCGCGGGTCATAGTTACGCAATACTATGGCAACGATGGGAAGGTTGTTGCTCAGGTACCGTCCTCTACCGTGGTTGCGTATCTGGAAAGCGGGCTGACGGCTGACGGGCTTCCGCAAAAATCTTCAACAGTATAAAACGATTTCTTATTGGCTCGCAGTAGGGGTATCAATTTTGGGCGAGGTGTTTTCTGCATGCGCGTTCGCGTCGCCGCCCTTTGAACCCGGCATGAAGTTAAGCTGCTTTTCCAAGCCCAACTGACTAATCGCTTGCTGCAGGGCGGTGAGCGTTTTTTGGTCGCTCTGTATCGCCTCAAGCTGTTCCTTCTTGTAGGCATCGATAGCGGCGCAAGCGGCAATTTCTCCCGGCGATTTTTTGACGGGTTGCGCTTCTTGCGATTTGGCGGCAGCGATTTGTTTTGGCGTCGGACGTCCGTGATTTTTAGGCTTCTGGGGCGGAACGACGGGGTTGATTTTAGGATTGGGCAAATAGCTAAGGCGAATATTCAAGGCGTCCTGTTTTTCCGTTTCCGCCCCATTTTTCCTTTCGGCCTGTTCCAACTGTTGGCTTGCTTCGGCTCTGGTTTGCCAATTCTTATTGTCAACGCTCAGGTCAGGGGTCGTATCGAGATTGGTGATTTCGGCTTTCGATGATTTTTCGTCATCCTCCGTCGATCCGACCTGAATGTTATAGCCCATGTTAACGCCCGGCATGACCGGCAAATCTACCGGGCGTGATGGTTGTGCGGCTTTTACAATTGTAGTTTGTTGTTCTTCTGTTGAAGCCACGGGGGGCGCATCCGAAGAAGGGGTTTCCGTCTGATTCTGGCTGTCTGTAGTCGATTCCGGAGTTGCATCTCTACTTTTTTTGGAATCATCCTTGTATCGATTAAATGACATCCATTTCCCGGTCTCGAACTGGAACGGATCCAAATCATCGGCCACGGCAGGCGCGATAAGGCAAATGAGCAGGGCGGTCGCAGCAAATAACGTGCAAGCCTTTGTAAAAAATAAGCTTGTTTTCGTTTCTTGGTCTGCGGTCATGGCTCCCTGCATTCGTCCGGAGTTTTTCAACCAACTTTTTTTATTTTACTCTGCCTTTAGCTAAGAAAGTCTGAAAACCATAATTGCGACATTAGGTTAATAGAATAAAGTGTGATTGGAATGCATTGCAGTAAACAGAAAATGACAAATTGCGCTTTTTATTGTTGTGCATAAGGTGAAAACAGGCTATTTTGGTACCAATAGATTGCCAGAAAAAGGTATGGTGCCTTGTCTTTCGATACATCTCCCGATCAGGGCTTTCAGACGAAAGCCGTAGTTAAGTGGTTCAACCTGACCAAAGGCTTTGGGTTTGTTGCTCCAGCCGATGGTTCGGCGGATGCTTTCCTTCACTCATCAGTCGTCAGCCAGATGGGGATGCGCGATGTCGCTGAAGGCACCGAGATGATTGTTAACATATCTCAAGGACCCAAGGGACGACAGGTGGTTAATATCGTTCAGGTTCTGGGCATGGCCAGTGCGCCGGTCGGCCAGTCGCCGCATCATTCCGAGGCCTTTGGGACAGGAGAAACGCTGACGGGTTCTGTCAAGTGGTTCAAGCCGGAAAAGGGCTTTGGTTTCGTTACGCCGGACGATGGCGGGCGCGATATATTCGTTCATCGCTCCGTGTTGCTGCGCGCTGGAATCCAACATCTTGAATCGGGGCAAAAAGTCAGAATGAACATTCAGACTGCGTCCAAAGGGCGCGAAGCCACCTCGATTGAGATTATCGGCTAAAAATCTTTGAACTCTGCCTCCGAAAAGCCGCGTCAACTTCGTTCAGGCTTGCGTTGATTCCGAGCGCTTGAAGCGATGTCACCCCGTATTCGTTGATGCCGCAGGGAACAATGCCGCTGAAATGTGACAAGTCTGGCGATACATTCAACGCCAGTCCGTGATAGGTGATCCAGCGTCGGACACGAACGCCGATAGCGGCGATTTTTTCCTCGCGGCCTTTGTTATTCACCCAGATTCCAACGCGTCCCTCGCGGCGCTCACCGTTCACGCCAAATTCGCGCAAGACCTGAATGATCCATTCCTCAAGACGAAAGATGTGTGCGTGCAGATCCCGCCCGCGTTCGCGTAGATCGCTGAGGACATAAACGACGCGTTGGCCGGGGCCGTGATAGGTGTAACGTCCGCCACGCCCTGTCGCATAAACCGGAAAACGCTTGGCATCAATCAGCTCATCGACCGATGCGCTTGTCCCAGCCGTGTAGAGCGGAGGATGTTCGAGCCGCCATAACAGTTCGGGTTCCGCGCCCGATTCGATGGCCGCGACCCGCTGTTCCATCTCCGCGACAGCGTCGGGATAGGGAACAAGCGTTGTCGCAGTTCGCCATTCGAATTCGGCCAAGGAAGCCCTCAGGCGGCTTTGAGCGCAGCCTGCGCTTGTTCGACCAGTACCTTGAATGCCGCAGGTTCCGTTGCCGCCAGCTCGGAAAGCTGTTTGCGATCAAGGTCTATACCGGCGCGTTTCAATCCATTGATGAAACGGGCATAGGTCAACCCATGCTCGCGTACTCCGGCGTTGATGCGCTGAATCCAGAGCGCGCGAAAATCCCGCTTGCGCGCGCGGCGGTCGCGGTAGGAATAGCGCAAAGCCTTTTCGACTTTTTCGATCGCTACGCGATAGTTTGTAGAAGCTCTGCCACGGTAACTTTTGCCGAGCTTAACCATTTCCTTGTGACGGGCATGGGTCGTCACGCCCCGTTTTACACGTGCCATAAATCAGTCTCCCTTAGTGCTGGCGCAGAAAATGTTCGACGATATTTTCGCCGTCGGCCTTGAACAGGATCAATCCCTGTCGCGCCGTGCGTTTCATATCCTGAGAGCGCTTGCGCATTCCGTGGCGTTTACCGGCGGCACCCGACTTGATCTTGCCGGAAGCCGTGACGCGAAAACGCTTTTTTGACCCGCTGTGGGTCTTGAGTTTGGGCATTTTTGTTTCCTTTTCTTAGGGTTATTTGATGGCCGACCTAGGCCAAGCGGACGGGCATGCCAATGGCTCCGTCGCGCGTTGCCGGATTATTAGGGGCTAAAATCGAAAAGCGCAAGAAAATTAACGCGTTAACTGTAGCAAAACCACGCTCGAGGCACTTATGGTAAAAAATCATGGGGTGGGATATGAAAATAAAAAAGTCGTTTTGTAGAGCAAATTCAGAGCTATAATGAGGCGACCGAATTAGCTGTCTCCATATTTAAACGAGGAAATTGATCATGACCGAAAAAATATCTCGCAGATTTTTTCTTATAGCTGGCTCGGCGGCTTTGGCAATGCCGACAAACGCGCAAGGGGCTCCTGAAGATAAATTGGCTTCAGCTATAGATGAAGGCTTGAAAGCAACGAAGTGTGGCGCATTAGACAAAATATACCAAAAAATAGGTGAGATTATAACTGCTCGTGGCGGTACTGTTCCGGAAAAACTAAAAGGGCTATTGTCGGTTCTTATTGAGAGACATCTGAATTGCCATTTGGTTCCCTATTAGGCGTTTCAATTAAAACGACGTTAACTTTTATTAAGTGCAAATATGGCATGCTAAATGCTAGTATTCCAGAGGCTGAGTCCGCCAAGATACGGTGATATATGCCCTTAGGAGTAACGCCAGCAGATAGCGTAGCCACATCGTTCCTGATTGGCTACAACTCGGTCTTTCCGAGCGTATCGACAGCCACCAATATCGGGGGGCTGTCGCAGGATAAGACTGACCTGAACGTCCTCAGCCAGATTGATCCGAATATCAAGACGAACATGTACAAGTTTAGTTTTGACAGCGGTAGCGCGTTGAAAATGAACTTTAGCAATGAAACGAACACCAGCAGCCTTCGCGTCCAGTTGTTCGATTCAGCAGGAACCCTTGTTGCCGACAATTATGGAACGTCTACCCAGCAAGCCGCCTATTCGCAACTAGATTCATCAAGCGGACTTACTGCGGCCAACGGGCAATATTATGTTCAGGTCAGCTATGCCCCGAATAATGCGAAGACCCCGATACAGAATTACAACTTCCAGATTTATTCCGGAACGACCTATTCGAATTCGATTGTCACGTCGGCGCAGACCCAAGCCTATGATCCGAATTTGTTCGTCAGCGCCGCGAACAGCGTCGCCTCGTCGGGCAACGTCGATGCCTATGCCCAGTCAGCGACGTTTGCG
>CAIQVS010000063.1 GCA_903875345.1 uncultured Pseudomonadota bacterium
CGCCCAGGAGCTCGACCTCCACGTGCGCGGGAAAGGAGGGCGCCCGCCACCAGGGCCAGCCCTTCGGCACGAGGTCGCGCGGTGCCAATCCGGCTTCAGGTTATAAAAGGTCAAAGCTGACTGGGCGAGGTCATGTTGCCACGGCGGAATAAGAATCATCAACCTTCCGCGATGCGAATCGACCCGTTGGTGCAAAAGCTTGTTTATCCCTTTGTTTTCATCCGGGCTGGCGAAATTGCTTTGAATGCGCACGAAGGGAATTTCAGGCGGGAACTGCGTAACAAGATGGGAATAAGGTTCAAACCCCGCCATCAGGATCATGAGGTTTGAGGTATCCCCAAGCGGTGGAATTTGCGCCTCGACAAAATGATCCAGCCATGTCGCATGACGCCCCCAATTCCCCGGCTTCACCGAACAGGCGATGACGACAAGCAGAAACGCCCCCAGCATCGCTCGCGGCTGAGGCCTCACCGGCAACAGCCCAACCGCTATGACAATTAGCAGCGGCGACATCATTTCCAGAAGCACGGCATAGCGATAGATGCAAAACATCGCCAGCCAGAGGGCGTATGAGACTGACGCAGCAATCAAAAGATATCGCGTGGCGTAGGATGTCGCCGCCGCGTTTTGCATATCGCGACTACGGCCAAAAATCAGCCGCGCCAGGACCGCCGCAGGCATCAGGACATAAAGGATCGGAATACGCCAATCGCGCCACAGAATCTCGCCAACGCGAAGGGGGCTATCGGCAAAGATAAACGGGAACAGAATTGCGTCTTTGAAATTATGCACGACATAGGCCAGATCGCGGGCGCTGGTCAGCGGCGCGTAGGGCGATTTGAAAAATTCATTGAAATAAGGAAAGACCGGACTGCCGTAGCGTGTTTGCAGAAACCACGCCCAAGCCCCCAGCGCTACGATAAGACCAAGCAAAACACCAAGGCCGAACGCGACAGAAATAATACAGCGACGGCGCAACGTCCCTTGCGCCAGCAAAAGCGCGCAACACAAACCAATGCAGGATATGAAGCATGTCAGCTTCAGTCCCATCATAAGCCCCGCCGGAATGCCAAACGCGAAAGCGTAAACGCTCGCGCGACGCTCCGGAGCCTCCAGCAAGACAGCGTGATTGCGCACCACCAGCAAGACAGACAACAGAATGCCGAGCGTCGTCACGTTGTCGTAGAATGTCGTGCCGATCATCGCGATCCCGCCGCCACCCAACATGCCGAGCGCGGCAAGGGCGGCGCAGATCAGTGTTTTATGCATAGGGTTGCCGAAAATCAGACTGGCATAGGCCACCATGAACAGCAGGATAAAATTCAGCCCCTGCACCCAGCCGAGAACATACGCGGCGAGCTTCGGCGGCACATGCTTCGCCAAAAGGTAAAACGGCACATCAAGAGCCGGATTATAAAAATAGGGAGTCTGTGACGGCAGCAGATCGATGTCGTAACGGTGATTGAGAAATGCGTAAGCGTTATACCAATGATAATTCCGCAAATCCCAATTCGAATCCTGCCCCAGCGCAACCGCCAACGCTCCAAAAGCGAAAGGCGCAAGCATAAGAATGGCCAGAGCCAAACGCCGCGCACGGTGTCCCACAGGAGGCAAACAATAAATATCCTGTGAAACAGAACCTACGGACATCCTTTATGATCCTGACGAGCGCTTAATTTGAACCCGTCCCCATAAGAGGCGCCGTCACGATGAAGCGGTTGATATGGGATTCGATCGCGCGCGACAAATCGACGCCCAGATCATGCAAAAGCCCATTCATGACCGTGTAATAAGCGTTCTGACGTTCAAGCGTCGTCGGGTTAAGCGGCAATGTGACGTAACGTGAGGCTTCGGCATTGACCTGCCCCTGCCCCTCACGGCCATCGATCTGCATGCTTACGGCGGCGTGCGCAATATATTTGCTCGCTTGCGGACGTTCGAACCAGTCATCTTCCTTGTGCGGAATGGGTTCCGATTTCAGGCTCGCGTCGGTGATCGTCACCAGCGCCTGACCCGTCGTGCCGACCGCGATCAGCCGTTGTGTCAGAGCCTGATTGATCGCCGCCGCCAGAGTCGGCTTGAAATCGTTGGTGTTGTAGGGTGAATCCGTCGCCGGACTTGGGCTATGGTCAACGACCGACACCATCAGCACGTCGAGATTATAGCGCGGCGTCAATTCGATTACAGGTTTGACGACCTGCGGCGGCGGTTCAGAAGAGCAAGCGGCCAAAAGCGCCAGACACAATAACAAGCCAAGTTTTTTCATGTTCATCCTCCATAACTTTGGACCAGACTCCCTGCGATCAGGTACCAGCCATCAACCAAAACGAAGAAAATGATCTTGAACGGCAACGAGATGACCGAAGGCGGCAACATCGCCATGCCCATCGCCATCAAGATCGACGCCACCACCATATCAATAATGAGGAACGGAAGGAACAACAGAAAACCGATCTCAAAAGCGCGGCGCAATTCGGAAATCATAAAGGCCGGAATCAGCGCGCGCAGCTGCACGTCGTCATTTTTGGCTTCGGGACCAGCTTTCTTGGCGATTGCCGCCTTGTCGTCGTTCGGCGCTGCCGGTTTCTTGACGTCCTTTTGCTCCGCCTGTTGCGCCATATCGACGAACAATTTCAAATCCTTCTCGCGCGTATGCTTCAGCATAAAATCATGAAACGGCGCGACGGAACGACCGAAAGCGGTATCTTCGTCGATCTGGCCATTCATTAAAGGACGGATGCCGTTATCCCACGCTTCGTCAAAAGTCGGCTGCATCACGAACATCGTCAGGAACAAAGCCAAGCTGATCAGCACCACGTTCGGCGGCGTTTGCTGCGTGCCGAGCGCGGTGCGTAAAAACGACAGCACCACGACCATGCGCGTAAAGCACGTCACCATTACCAGAAAAGATGGCGCCAGCGACAGGACGGTAACCAGCAGGATAATCTGAACCATGCGTCCCGATGTCGTCGGCCCCTGCCCCATATCAAGGCTGATCGATTGCGCAAAAGCTGGAAGCGCAATCAATCCCAGCAGCAACGCGACGGGCAAAGCGGCTTTCAAGCGATTGATCATAGTGCCACTCGCGCATGAGAGGTTGGCACGATGAGAGAGTTCCCTCCCCCTCGCGGGGAGGGTTAGGGAGGGGGGCGAACGGCTAGGAATCGGCTTCCAGTTCTGAAACGGATCGCCAAGCCTTACTCCCCCACCCCTGCCCCCTCCCGCAAGGGGAGGGGAAATCTTTCTCCATCCCAGCAACTTTTCAAGGATAAGAAATATGCCGTGCGAAAATTTTGCGCGAATGTTCATAAGGGGTTCTGTTGGGACGATGGAGGCTGATTCTTTCCGAGATCGGACTCCACCACTATATCGTTATTGGCTCCGAGGAGAAGCAAATGTTCGCCGCCGTCACAGCGCACGATCACCAAACGGCGGCGCACGTCCAGCGGCAAAGTTTCCACCACCTTCATGCGCGACGATTGCGCGGGCATCCCCGGTAAACGAAGCCCGCGCACGCCGATATATTTCAGCGACAGAGCCAGCCCAGCCAGCAAGCCGAGAACAACGGAAAAAGCCAGCGCCACGCGCAGCAGCGACACATGCTCAGGCTCAGGCGCGATCATTGCCCTTTGCCCATCTTAACTGGATTGTCGTTCCATGCCCGCATATCGCGCTCACATACCTCAAGATCGCTTAACAGCTTCGAAAGTTCCGGCAAACATTCCTCTTGGGTCGGTCGATCAGCCCCCTGCAGGCGCACGCATATATCGCCGACCCGCTGATCGAGACCAAACAGGCTCGGCATATTGCCGTTTCTTAGCTCTTCCCGCGCCGCGTTGAGCGTGGCGCGGACAGACATCAGCTCTTTCATGCAATCGAACGGCTGGGTCATGGATAAACTCCTTCGCCTTGCGGCCTCGCGCCGACGGTCAGCGGCTGGCCAGCCAACGCGGCATTGGCCTCATAAACCTTGGCAAGAATTTCGGCGACGGCGATGATCGCTTCGCTCGGGATAGGTGTATCAAGATCGAGCTTGACGAGCAATTCCGCAAGATCGGCGTCTTCACGAACCTTGACCCCTTTGGCGAACGCCAACTGAAGGATTTGTTCCGCTAGCTTTCCTCGTCCGGATGCGATAACCTTGGATTGGGAATCATTTGTCTTGCTTCCGTCTCCTTTGCCTTGAATCGCCACGGCAACCGATTGTTTGTCCGGTGTCTTTAACGGCGCATAGGGGGATTGGGGATCGTAGTAGTCGGTCATAGCGTACCAAGTCTAGCCCAAGCACTCCTAAAGGCCAAATGACCAATTTGTTCCATCTTATATCCCGTAAACTCCCCCAAAAGGGTGTGTCATTCCGGAAAAATCGCTTTTTGCGCCTTGGCAAAATGCGATTTTGTCCGGAATCCGATTTTCTGTTAAGCCGCAAAAAAACAAATCAGATTCCGCACAAATTTTCTTTCGTCGGCTATGCCGCCGAAGAGAAGATTTTGCGGAATGACACCACTTGTAAAAGTCTGGCGGCCAGCAATTTTTACCACTTCTTAATGGTCGATGCCCCAGAATGTTCCGTCTTGGCAACGGTTTCTCCGCTGCCCTGTTCCACGCAGGAGTTTTGCCGGTGAGCGAGAACAATGTCGGCTTGATGGACGTCCTGATCCAGAAGATGTCCTATCTGAATCAGAAGCAGATGGTACATGCCGAAAACATCGCCAACGCTTCGACGCCGGGATACAAGGCGCGGCAGGTCGCGCCCTTTACGTTTAACGACGCCCTGAAACAGGCCTCGGTCGGCATGGCCACCACGAACGAACGGCATATCGTTCCGGCGTCTATGTCCGGCGCGAATGCGGCGACGAAGATTGTGAAATCCTATGATTCCTCTCCCGACGGTAATGCGGTCGACGTGGAACAGGAATCGATGAATTCGTCCAAGACCAACGTCGAATACCAGATGATAACCACGGTCTATAAAAAGATGATGAGCCTGTTCCGCATCGCCCTTAAAGGTAGCTAATCATGGCCGACAATAACCTCACCGATATTTTCTCTATTTCGGGTTCGGCGATGCAGGCGCAGCAACAGCGAATGAAAGTGATTGCCGAAAACATCGCCAACGCCAACACCACGCCGACCTCGCCCGGACAGAAACCCTATCAACGTCAGGTTATCACGTTCAAAAACGAATTCGATAAAGCGATTGGCGCCTACAAGGTAAAATCCGCCGGCGTGCGTCTCGACAACAGCGAGTTCAACAAGAAATACGATCCCAGCAACCCTATCGCCGACGCGCAGGGGTACATCCAGACGCCGAACGTCAATCCGCTTCTGGAAATGATGGATATGAACGACGCCAGCCATTCCTATCAGGCGAATTTGAACGTCATCGACTCGACGCGCGGCATGGTGATCCGCACGATCGGGCTTCTGCAATAACCGAATTTAGACGAGGGAGCTACCTATGGTTCTACCAATCGCCGATGCTCTAGCAGCCTACCGCCAAGGCGGCGGGTTGTCGTCAAGCGCAGCGGCAACGACGACGACCGGAGGGACCGGCAGCAGCAGCTTCGGCTCTATGGTCAAAGACTATCTCAACGATGCGACAAACACTTTGCAGGAAGGCGAAAAGGCCGCTACGGCCTCCGCGCTCGGCAAAGGCGACCTGACCACGGTAATCACCGCGATCAGCAAAGCCGAATTGATGCTGCAAACCGTCGTGACCATTCGCGACAAAGTCATCGCCGCCTATCAGGACATCACCAAGACAGCTATTTAGCCGTTTATGGTATTTTTCCCTTGACTTGAACCTAGGCATGGGATATATCACTCCTCGCCTCTCACGAGGCGTTTGGACGAAGGCCGATCCCGCCAAGCTGCAGATTACGGGGACAGATCGGCCAGCGTTCAGACCGGCAGGCTTGCCG
>CAIQVS010000064.1 GCA_903875345.1 uncultured Pseudomonadota bacterium
CTACTTTTGAAATGTGTCAGAAGATTATCGCGCCCGGCGGAACTATCGCCAATATCGGCGTACATGGCGTGAAGGTCGATCTTCATCTTGAAAATCTATGGGATCGCAACATCGCCATTACTACAAGACTGGTTGATACAGTCAGCACTCCTATGCTGCTCAAAACTGTTGGGGCTCACAAAATTGATCCCAAAAAACTGATCACACACCACTTCAAGTTTGACCAAATTCTTGATGCCTATGAGGCCTTTGCTCATGCCGCAGATACTAAAGCACTGAAGATCATTATCGAAGCATGAAGCAAGCAAACTTATACCCTACACCCAAGAGAAAGAGCTTTATATCATGGCCTTCACCAGCATCTACCCCGCCGACGGTAAGCTCTTCGAATCTTTCGATGATATTAGCGACAAGGAATTCATAACCAAGATTGCGACAGCACAATCCTGCTATGAAACATGGCGGCGCAAAAGTTACCATGAACGCGCCATCATTATCGCTAAAGCTGCCGGTATCCTGCATGAAAGGGTGGATGATTTTGCCCGCATTGCGACGCTGGAAATGGGCAAGCGGATTGGTGAAGCGCGTGGCGAGGTTGAATTCAGTTCACGCATTCTCGCTTACTACGCTAAGAACGCTGAACGATTCCTTGCCCCCGTCAAGCTTCATCCAACGCAGGGCGAAGCCCATATGGAAAGCAGCCCGATTGGCATTATTTTTTGCGTTGAACCCTGGAACTTCCCATATTACCAGCTCGCCCGTATTGCTGGGCCGCATTTGATGGCGGGGAATGTTCTTTTGGTTAAGCCTGCCGCTACTGTTCCACAATGCGCTATCGCTTTTGAGAAACTATTGGCTGAAGCCGGTGCACCGGCAGGCCTGTACACCAACATGCTTATATCACACGATCAGGCAGGCTATGTGGTCGATGATCCGCGCATTAAAGGTGTTGCACTTACCGGAAGCGTTGCCGCTGGCAGCAGTGTCGCGGCAAGGGCTGGGAAAAACGTCAAAATCTCGTCCATGGAACTTGGTGGGAGCGATGCATTCATTGTTCTAGAGGATGCCGATCTTGAACACACCATTAAATGGGCGGTTTGGGGCCGGATGTACTTCTATATTACCAGAAACGTCTATCTCAGTTTGTATTTGCCCAGATGATGGAACATTACTGGGAAACGCCTACAGATTACCGTCCCAGCATCACACAGGGCTTCTCGATCCTTAAGCCAGTCAATTATACCCTGGCGGCAAGCGAGAAACCTCGCAACTTCCGTCAAATCCCGCAAAACAAATCTGATGTTAAAAAGATGGTGTTTTCTGGATTTACTAAGTGCTGCTATCCGCTGCAAAAATTTGACTCGGTAGATGGTGAATTGCGTTTTGCCAATTTGCTTGAGGATGATGCAACTGTTTTGAAGTGGATGAAACCCGCGCCCGGCGTTTTCCGCATCGAATATCGCGACGGTCTTCCGTACAATCCAGATTTCGTCGTAGAGACAACTACGGAGAAGTTGATCTGCGAGCCGAAAATGGAATCAGAAATGAAAAGCGATGATGTCTTAACTAAAGCTCGGTCGGCCACAAAGTGGTGTAGGTATGCTTCTGAATACGCCAAGGCTAATGGAAAGAAACCGTGGTCGTATCTTTTGATTCCTCATACGGCCATTGGCAGTAATCGTTCTTTGGATTCCTTAAAAGCTGAATATCTGGTCAACGAGCTTGATATTTGATGGTACTGACTTTCCAGTCTTGTGATTATCTTTGTATTATCCACCGGAACAGGTGATCGATTATGAAGCCGGCTACAGCTCCGAGCGCTAGGATGACGGCGAAGCCGCCTTTCCATCGGTTAGCCGTGCGGTCGAGTTCGGCCAGCTTGGCGTCCATACCGTCGAGTTTGGTTTTAAGTTCGCCCACGGCGGTAGTGAGCGCCTGAACCTGCGCCTCCAACCTGCCGATGGCTCGGAAGTATTCCGGAGCGTCCATGTCAGTTTCCTCTTGTTCTTGCTGATTGCGTATTGAGGGGATCATGTTCACGCTCCCACAATGGAAAGGAAGGCTTGCGAAATGTCAGCTATGCCGGATCCGTCACCGACTGCGGCAAGCGCCGCCTGCGCGATATCGGCAATGCCTGGGCCGTTGCCGACCGTGACAAGGTTGGTTTGCTGAAAACTGGCAACGCCAGAACCGTTGCCGATTATGGTCAGACTGTATGAGGCCACGCTGATGCGCTTCGGCCCGTCGCCCACGGTAACGAGGGCGATCTGCTCGACATCGGCTGCCGTACCCATCAGGCTGACTCAAGGCCAAGCTGGCAGAGGTTGATGGCTGATGCCGTCCAGGCAACGCTGCCCGGCGCTTTAGGAAAGGTAGCCGAGAGGTACCAAAACGCTGCGCCGGTGGTCAGCGTAATCGCCGATGAAACGTCATCGACGCCATTGACGCGTGCGTGGAGTTTGAGGTTTCTGGAACCGGAGTCCTCCTTGCGCGCGCAAGCAGTAACGACCAC
>CAIQVS010000065.1 GCA_903875345.1 uncultured Pseudomonadota bacterium
GATGCAGAGCGCAAGCGATGCCTTGGATTTTGAAACCGCCGCTCGATTGCGCGACCGGATCAAAGTTCTGACCTCCGTACAGGCGCGGCAGGATATCAATGTCGCAGGCATCGACGACGCCGACATTTTCGCCCTGCACCAACACGCGGGCAAAACGGCGATACAGGTTTTCTTTTTCCGCGCCGACCGCAATTATGGGGCGCGAACCTACTTCCCTTCGCACGATAAGGATGTCGGCATTGGTGAGATCTTGTCCTCGTTCCTCGCGCAGTTTTATGCCGATAAAATCGCGCCGACGCAGATTTTGCTGAGCCACATGCCCGATGATGCCGCCTTGCTGGAACAAGCCCTGTCGGAACGTTCCGAGCATAAAGTTTCGATTCATGTACCAAAAGGCGGAAGCCGGTTGCGCCTGATCGAACATGCGCGCAAAAATGCCGAGGAAGCTCTGGCTCGGAAAATGGCTGAAAGCTCGGAACAGACCAAGTTGATGGTGCAGATTGCCGAGATTTTTGGCATGCCCGAACCGCCCAAGCGCATTGAGGTTTACGACAATTCACATACGGGCGGCAGCTACGCGATCGGCGCGATGATCGCAGCGGGTCCGGAGGGTTTCCTGAAAAAAACCTATCGTAAATTCAACATCCACAACACGGGGGCAGCGGGCGACGATTACGCGATGATGGAGGAAGTTCTGACCCGCCGCTTCCGCCGCCTGATTGACGAAGACCCGGAACGCGCGTCTGGATTATGGCCGGATCTCTTACTGATCGACGGCGGCTCAGGACAACTGAGCAAAGTCAGCAGCGTCCTGACGGAACTGGGGTTAACGGACATCACCCTTGTCGGCATTGCCAAAGGACCAGACCGTAATGCCGGACACGAGCGGTTTTTCATGCCTGAACGTGAGCCGTTTAGTCTGCCGCCCGACACGCCCGTGCTATATTTTCTGCAACGCCTGCGGGACGAAGCGCACCGTTTTGCCATAGGAACCCACCGCGCCCGCCGCACCAAAGCTATTGGCCAAACGGGGCTGGAGGATGTTCCGGGAATAGGCGCAGCGCGGAAACGCGCCTTGCTGCATCATTTCGGCTCCGGCAAAGCGGTCGAAGGCGCAGGCATGCATGAATTGGAAAAAGTTCAAGGCATCAGCCATGCGATAGCGCAGAAAATCCATGATTATTTCCGAGACAGAGGGTAGAGGCTGGAAGTTAGCTACCCCCTAGCCTCCTCCCTTCAACCCTTCTACAATCGTCCCATGTTCCAATCGCTTGCCAATCAGCTGACGCTTTCGCGTATCATCCTTATTCCAGTGATCCTGATCTTGCTCGGCATTCAGGCGGCATGGGCGGCGTGGGCAGCGTTGATTTTCTTCGCGGCAGCAGGCGTGACCGACTGGCTCGACGGTTATCTGGCGCGGCGCGATGGGCAAGTGTCGCGGCTTGGACAATTCCTCGATCCGATCGCCGACAAGCTGCTGGTTGCAGCGGTAATTTTGCTGCTGGTCTACAACAAACAAATCGACGGACTGACGGTCATTCCCGCCGTTATTATTCTGCTGCGCGAAGTCGCGGTATCGGGATTGCGCGAATTTCTCGCCGAGGTACATGTGGGCGTTCCCGTCAGCCAGCTCGCCAAATGGAAGACCGGAATCCAGCTCGTCGCACTCGGCTTTCTGATCGTCGGACGTTACGCGCCGGAGTCCATACCGTCGACCCGCATTGGTGACATAGGACTATGGATTGCCGGAGCCCTGACTGTCGTCACGGCATGGGATTACTGGCGCGCCAGCGAAAAGCATTTCCGCCAGTAATCGGGTTTACGTTGGCTCACAGAACGATCACGAGCATCAATGAAACCGCCTCGTTTACACGGCAATCGGTCGATCCGGGAACGCCAGTTGCTCGCAATCTCTCCAATTGCGGACATAATTAATTTCCATCAGACGGCGCACGCCATGAATGGGACGCTTTTCGAACCCGTGCCAGGTGTTGGGACCAGCTTTGAAAATCGTCGCTGAGTTGAACTCCGCCGAAGACCGCCCTGCCCATTTTTGCTGGTCGTCATAGATGTCTGTACCCCAATCCTTGGCCTCCGGCCCGGTACACAGATAGATGACCATCGAAAATACCTTTTCCGGAATATCACGGTGCGGCTCCAGCCACATGCCGTCAGTGTCCTGCATGTATTCGGCGCGGACAAACGTACCCGCTGCCTGAATGCCGCAGATTTCCTCGAACTGGCGTGCGACATCGGAACGCTGCAAGGCTTCAGCAAGATTCTGGCAGACTGGAAAATCCCGGCGCAGATCGGGCGTGATGAAAGTACGATCTATATTGTACGTATCGCGCGTTCCATCCGTGCTGCCAAGCATTGGCGGCACGATGGGCAGCACCAGAATCGCCGTGCATAAAGCCTCAGGGAACACGTTGGTCAAAGCCCAACGCAGATAGGGCGATTCCTTGCGCTGTGACGCGCGCAGAGCCGCAATAAATTGCGCGGCGATGGTTTCGGGCTCAGGAACGAAAGGATAATTCATGTTCAACCTTTATTGCCAAAGGAACGCGGTGCCCAATCGATAAGCTGCTTCATGCCGGGGATGGATTTGGCGAAAGCGCTCAGTCCGTGACGGAAATTTTCGCGCCGCGCATACCATTCCGTATCGACATAGCAAAGCTGCACGCTCATACGCTTGCCTTTTTGCGGCAGGAACCCGTGCCACGAATGGTCACAAACGCGGAACATAAGCATTTTGCCGAACTCCGGCGCAAATTCGAAGGCGTAGTCGTCGCGGTTGTTCCCACGCAGGACGCGCAGACGGCCACGCTCATACGGCCATTCCTCGCTAAATCCCAACAAGACAGTGATGATCTTATGCTTCGAGTCCGGATGCGCATATCCCTCATTGTAGTGACCGGTGGTATTGCCCATCATCACAACGCTGGCGGGACGGTTGCTGAGATCAATATCAAATTTCTGCTCGACCAGATGGCGGAAGCGAGCGCTTAACAAATCCTGCATACAGGCCGCAAATTTGGGGCCGTAACGCAGATTGGCGAGGGCATAGCTGCCACGATCCGGAATGACGGGAGCATCCGCCAACACCTCGGTTTTATGGCTCGCATCGATCATGTTGTCGACATAGGCGAAATCGTAAGGATCGTTGCGAAGCTCGGCGGCCTTGATCGCGGCTTCGTTGAACATCAAAAAGGGGGCGTCGTTGGACATGGCTCCTAAACCTCTCAGAAACTCGGTAACTTCGGTTCATCATTGGCGGTGACAGCTACGCCCTCGATCTCAATCAGCCAAGCAGGACGGCATACAGACCCCTGCACGATCAAGATGGGCATATCGGGAAAGCGATGACGCAAACGTTCATTAATGCGCAGATAATCCGCCGGATCGCGCAAATACACAATCATGTATTTCATATCATTGATCGTCGCTGATCCCGATTTCAGCAAGGCGTCGATATTCTCCAGCGTGCGTTCAAGCTGCAATACGACATCGCCGAGATGTACGACATCGCCTGAATTGTCGATGCTGGCCGTCCCTGAAATATAGTAATGCGCCCGGTCGGCGTAGGACAGCTTCGTGCCACGTTCGAAAGTGACATTGTAATCCTTCGTCGGGCAGAGGCGGTCGAAATCATTAAGATACGAAATCTGCCCCGGAACAAGATCAAGATGGGAGTAGGCGTCCATCGACACCAGATCGTGGCGGTGGGCGCATGCGCCTTCGATGCCGGTGCTGGCGATGTAATGCGTGTCACCCGTCAACCCCTGCCGACTGAACATGTCACGGCGGCTGTCGACCATGCCCTTGTAAAAGACATCGACATCTTTCATGTAAATCCATGTCCGCACACAATGATCGCGGAGGTTCGCGCCGTTATTCTCAAGCGTGCCGATCAAATCCTCGAAGATAGCATCGGTCTGCTTCTCCGACGAATTCGTGGTTTCACTGTCGCAGGTGCAAAGCCGCGTACTCCACAAATGACGTGCGCCGCGTTTCTTGACCAGAAGATGTTTCGGCGAGAGGCGATGCTTGGTCATCGGCTCCGAACTTTTGACGTGATAGGCGAGCAAAGCGATCTTGGAATATTGCAGAGGTGGTTGCTGTACGATGGAAACGGCGACGGATTCGTCCAATAGGTCGCTTTCGCGAACGTAGGACGCTTGATTGAGGACATCGCTGAGAAATATACGCTGAAACACTACCGTGTCACGGCTCAGCCCTAGTTTGTCCTGCGCCTCACGGTAGCGTTCACGCACAAAAGCGATTTGTTCCTTGAAATCAAGGTGTTCAGGCGCTTGCACGGACAGGAAATGCTCATCGCCCCCTGTCACGCCGTGAAAACTCTGATGCAATACTTTGTCGTTGGGAGACATGACAGGATAACCTCGGACAGCGAAGACAGACTTTTCCGGCTCGCCCGATCTTGCCGGACACCGTTGTCCTACGCCTTGACCTGTTTTGGATCAAGCCCCTATTTCCCAACGCGATTAGCAACCGGCGAAGTGAATCCGGCCCTTCGGGTTATTTGATTCCGTGCGCATTAAGATGCGGGGCGTATTTCTTGTCGCTGCCCTGAATATGGGTCACCAGCCAACGCTTAAGAAAGTTCATCACTTCCATGGACAGAGTTCCCGTATCACCGGCCTTGTATTTCTTCTGCACTTCCAGAACCTGATTGGTCAAATCCACATGCTCCTTGATATGCGCTGGAGCGTCGGGATAGTTAGTCTGAGCTGGCCCCCGAAAACTGGACAGGTAGCTAAGAGAGAGTCGCGCCCCTAAAATGGCGGAAAGCCAAGGGGATAGAGATGACAAACATCCGAAAGAAACACAGCGCAGAGTTTAAGGCGAAAGTGGCTATGGCGGC